>JBPBPI010000148.1:0-24880 GCA_050954885.1 Janthinobacterium lividum
CTCAGAAAGGACAGAGCCACCCCTTTAAACTTCTTACACAACCTAGATCATAATCTTGCCATTATGTAAAAACATAAACTCATTCAGCTATAGAACCTATTTTTACCTCATCTGAAATTGATTCTTCAACTTTTGATCCTGAACCTGTCGCTTCTAATGCAATAAAAGCCTCAGTTGAGAGCAATTCAGTCATTCCTGTGTCAAACGGTATGACTTACAAAGGTAGCAAAGAAACATTAAGGCCTGATATTACATCTCAACGCTTGAACTTGTTAAAAGAAATCAAAGAACGCGCTGGGAAACCTAAACCTCTAAGTGTTTCAAAGACAATTGTTACAGATATAAATCAAGTGCAAGAAAAACTTAAAAATACAGTTTCTGGATCTTTGTTAGGCCATAACAATCCCGCTGGTAAAACACTTGAAAATGCCTTGTCTTTTAAAGTTAAAAGAATGCTGACTAAAATTGCACGAGATGAAAAAAGTAAAAATAAAATCGCAAGCCCAAGTATCATACAAGCCTTGAAAGATGACCGCAAAGGTATCGAAAAAGAAGTAACAGATTTATGCCGAGAGGTTTTAATAAAATCTGCTGAACATAGTGATGACTTTTATACATTTTACCATGGTCATGGCAATGGATTAAGGTTGTACTTTGATATCTTGCGGGAAATTAAATCCTTTGAAAAATATCCGAGAATTAGATTCTGGCAATCCATTGCGGGATAAATCGATGGAAAGCAGCGGCAATACAGCTGAAGAAATTTTATCAAATTTTGAAGACAAAGCCCTTGATTATGCCGCCAGAAACAATCAAAAATTGTATGATCCAAGCCGTGGCATGGGAGTTGGTTTTGCACCTGATAAAATTGAATATTTCAGAGATCATGTCATATCTGTCAATCCCAACTTATTTGGCAACATGAATAATTTGGCGGAATGCACTTTATTTTACTGGCTCGATTCTTTCAATATCAGCAACCCCAATGAAATATTGGTTAAAAATCTTTTGATGCGCATTGCCACCCATTTACCTGAAGAAAAAATAACGGAACGCATGACACAATATACAGCACTTTATAATGATTTTATGAAAGAAACAGGCGGTAATTTAATGCAAATTCATGTTCATAAATCAATTGTTGATGAGATCAGTTATGCTTCTTGGATGAAAGGTATTCCTATTTTATTGGATAAAGATACCCATACGTTGGCCACACGCGGCAGCAATAGCAAACCTGTTCCTGTGCTGACAGATCGTGACAATAATTATGAAAGACCCAAAACCAGTGATTATTTAGATTTGTTAACCCAAGATCCCGATCAATTTATTGAAAAATATTCAGACTTTTCAAATCGAAAAGTTGTTAAAAAGCATGATCTTGATGAATGTCTAGATCGCCCTCAAGCGCGTATTGTGGTCAATCCAAGCTATTTTAACAATCCTGATCTTGTCAAAGTAGACCACTATACACGCTTCAAAGCATCTGACGAAGCTTTAAACAATTATCAACAAAAGTTAAAAAGCTTTATTCAAGAAGATATGGCTGCCTATTTAAAGCAACTTCAAGCGGGCGGTATAAAAGGTCAAAGTGGCGATCCTTTAACCAAACTCACAAAATATATTGAAGAAGGCACAGAATTTGACTTTAATACTGAACAAGCAAAAATTACCCAAATATCTCAAATTGAACGTGAAGAATAAACCTTATGATACTTAATATTGAAGAAGAACCTTTCACGGTTTTCCTTCAATATTTTATTAATATTTACCTATTTATTATTGGCACGCCTGCGCAAGAAAGCGGGTATTTCCAAAGCGTCTTGCTCTTGAGAATTTGCCCGTTCTTTCATGTCTGTATAAATTTTAACTTCTTCCTCATTGGTATGAGAAGGCACATAATTAGCAGGTTTTAAATTTTCTTCCTGTTGAGATCGGGCGCCTCGAACAGTTTCAGCCACACGCTCAAAAAAACCTAATTTTCGCGTTTTATGTTGTGAAAATGAAACAGGATTTTCAAACTGTTCTTCTGGCATCATTGGGGCTTGTGTCACAGGCTTTGAATTTTGAAGATAAGAAGGTGCTGTTTCAGGTGCTTGTGGTTGTACTTGCCCCTGTTCTTGTTCTTGACTTAAAGTGTGATCAGCAGCATTTTGTGTAGGGCGATAATTGGCACTGAAAAGATCATTTTCTTCGTCCTCTGCAGTCTTTTCCTCTTCACGCTTGCGTGTGAAAAAACCACGGGGTGTGACAGATTCTGTCATTGGAGATGATGCCTTTGAAAAATCGTTCGCCCTGCCCGCTTCCATTTGAGCACTGGTTTTTTTCTGCGCACCTTCCATAGCGATACCTGTGGCCACCACAGACACCCGAATACGTCCTTGCATATTTTCATCAAATGTTGATCCCAAAATAATGTTGGCATCTGGATCCACTTCTTCACGAACACGGTTGGCCGCCTCGTCCACTTCAAAAAGGGTCATGTCCATACCGCCTGTAATATTGATCAAAACGGCTTGGGCACCCTTCATAGACACATCATCCAACAATGGATTGGAAATGGCGGCTTCTGCTGCGGCGATCGCACGATTTTCATCAGAAGCTTCACCAGTTCCCATCATGGCCTTACCCATTTCCATCATGACCGCACGGACGTCAGCAAAATCTAGGTTGATCAAGCCCGGTATCATCATCAAATCGGTTACCCCGCGAACACCCGCATGTAAGACATCATCGGCTAAACGGAAGGCATCAGCAAAGGTGGTCTTCTCATTCACGATTCTGAAAAGATTTTGATTAGGAATAATAATCAGTGTATCAACGTATTGCTGAAGCTCAAGTATGCCAGTCTCCGCCTTACGCATCCGTTGATTGCCCTCAAAATTAAAGGGTTTTGTCACAACAGCCACGGTTAAAATACCTTGTTCACGTGCTGCTTGTGCAATGACAGGAGCCGCACCCGTACCTGTACCACCACCCATACCGGCTGTGACAAAGACCATGTTGCTGCCTTCAATTTGCTTAAGTATTTGCTCGATGGATTCTTCAGCCGCCGCACGTCCCACTTCAGGTCGTGATCCCGCACCTAAGCCTTGAGTCACTTGATGTCCCAATTGAATACGATGTTCCGTAGCTGCTTGTCCAAGGGCTTGCGCATCTGTATTGCAAACCACAAATTCAACACCCTGGAGATTTGAGCGAATCATGTTATCAACAGCATTACCACCGGCCCCGCCGACCCCGACCACCGTAATTTTGGGTCGCAATTCAATTAAATGAGGGGGTTTATTTATTGAATATGCGTTCATTTTTTTCTCCAGTTATGTATCATAAGTTTGAGGGCCTATATATTGTAACCCTACTCTAAATTAATTTTGCAAAAAATACTACAGATTCTCACGTAACCAGCCTTTAATTTTGCCAAAAACGGGAGAAATTTCTTTTACTTTAGTTTGGGCCAATTCACCACGTCTGTATTCATTTTGACCATAAGCAATTAAACCCATAGTGCTGGTAAATTCTGGCGATCGAGAATTTTGTGACAAGCCATTGATCTTAATTGGTTTCCCCAAACGACCTTGCTTATCGAGAATCAAATTGGCCATATTCATGATGCCTGCCAATTGGCTTCCCCCCCCAGTCAGCACCAAACGTTTGCCGGCGACTTTATCGGCTTCACAATTTTGAAGACGCTCACGTACCAACTCAAAGGTCTCTTCAATGCGTGGTCTGATGATACGATACAGCTCAGCTCGGGTCACTTGTGCCCCCTTATGATGTTCATCTTCGCCAATTTGAGGCACCAAGATTTTTTCACGTTCATCGCTGCTGGCAATCATGGCGGATCCATAAAGGGTTTTAAGACGTTCAGCATGAATGACAGGGGTTGACAGACCACGTGCCACATCACCGGTGACATGAGCACCACCGATACTCACATGGTCGGTGTGATGTAACTTGCCGTCATAAAAAACAGAAATAGAGGTACATCCAGCTCCCATATCAATCAATGTCACACCCAATTCAATTTCATCATCAACCAAAGCAGAAAGCCCCGAGGCATAGCTGGAGACCACGAATCCTGCAACTTCTAAATGACACCGTTCAATGCAGGCCACAAAATTGCGCAAGGGTCCTGAGTTTGCCGTGATGATATAAATATTGGCGCCCAACCGATCACCAAACATACCACGGGGATCTCGAATACCGCGAAGTCCATCAATTTCATAATTCACAGGAATGGCATGGATGACATGACGGCCCGGCTGTTCAAGTCCCTGACAGGCTTGAGAGACCATTTTACGAACATCGGTTTCGTCAATAGGATGTCCAGAAATAATGGCTTCTGTCCCTACAGGATGGGCCGCGGTGATTGAAGGGGAAATACAGACAAAGACGTCACGTACCGTCTCATCAGCCATATTTTCAGCCTCATGTACCGCCAGTGCCACAGATGAGGATAAAGCTTCCATATCAACAATGGCACCGTTGCGCAGCCCTCGGGATGCTTGGTGACCAAAGCCAATGAGCTGAGGCATTTCATCCAAAGAATTAACGCGCGCAATGGCACATGACACTTTACTTGAGCCAATATCGAGCCCCACAACAATGCCAGAGGTTGATTTTTGTAGTCGGCGACGGACATTTAAAAATTTCATTGTTCCCATTTTACGTGTTTTGGACCTCTCGTTTTTGCCTTATATTTTTAAACATTTTTCTTGGCGACTTTACTTGCCTCTATTTTTTTGCGTTCCATAATGTGGGCTGGCAATTGAAAATAAGCACGGTCTTTAAATCGCAAGTCGACGGCTACAATTTCTTTATCGTCAAGTTTGTGATTTTGTATCAACTTCCAGAAACTTTCCAAACTTCCCTTCAGGTCTGTTTCAGAAAGTTTAACCTTAAGCTTATGATCGACAATGACATCCCATCTACGGCGGCTGATGAACATAGCCCCTGTTACTCTTTGAGCAATATCAGGATAGATCTCAAGGGCTGTGATGAGAGAGCTGGCATTTTTTGGGGCGTCTTCTCCAGTTAAAATCAACAGACCCGTTGGTAAGGCTAAGTTGGGATTTTCAAGGGTATTGCCGCGATCATCAATCAAATATATTTGATTCTTATTTTGCCATATGGCGATGGGATGACGTTCAGCCAAACGAACATAAAGGACATCGGGCAAGCGTCGTTGAACTGTGGCTGATCGCACCCAAGGCAAGGTTTCTAATTTTTGTTTTGCTTCTTCAAGGGAAGGAATAAAAATAGAGTCATGTCGCCTGACATTTAAAACAGTTAAAATTTCTTTTTGAGAGGTTAAAGATCGCCCCTCGACCATAATGTCGCCCACTTCAAAACCAACAGAGGCAATTTTATGATGAGTTGCCAGATTAAAATAATAAATCTTTTGTGAAATATAGCCCGATGACCAAAAATAATAAGGAATAAAGACAATCATCAAAATACCAGCAATCATGCCGACTTTTTTAACAATTTGAACAGTTTCCTTGCTGCCCAAATAAAAAAGATTACCTTTTTCCCAAAGAGAATTTTTCAATCTCTCTTTTTTAGAATTCAGGCGCAGTGCTGGACGTTTTCGCCGGTCCATTCGTGTTGCTTTCCGTTAAAATCAGTTTGACAAATATCTTTGGTAAGATGAGACGTTGTGACACCTGGATCATGCGGATGTTCCACCATCCATTCAACCAATGTACCGTAAGACATACCGTGGTGTGCCACAATTTCAGGCACCAAAGACAAAGGCGTCATGCCAGGTTGTGTATTCACTTCCAAAAGATAAAACTTTTCTGAAGAATCCGCTGAATCATTATATCTGAAATCAACTCGGGTGACACCTTCACACCCTAAACAATCATGGGCTCTTTTGGCCAATTCTAACACTTCAGCATAGGTCTCAGGGTTAAGAGACGCCGGCATTAAGTGACTAGCTTTGCCTTCGGTATACTTGGCTTCGTAATCGTAAAAAGAATCATGGGGACAAATTTCAATGGCGCCCCACGCCCGATCGCCCAACACAGCCACTTGAATTTCTCGACCCGGAATGTAACGCTCAACCAAGACGTTTTCTTCATATTCCCAATGATCGTAAATTGATCTTAAAACCGATTCATCGGTGATGATATGGACGCCGAGGCTTGAGCCTTCATAAATAGGTTTGATCACATAAGGGGTAGGCATAATTTGACCCTTAAGAATTTCAGACCATGATGTTACAAACCCTTCGGCACATTTAAGACCAGCGTCTTTAAAAACTTTCCGGGCATAGGCTTTGTCCATAGCCAAGGCTGACGCCAAAACACCGGAATTGGTATAGGGCAGGTTGAGCATTTCTAAAAGACCTTGCAGGCAGCCATCTTCGCCCCACCTTCCATGAAGCGCATTCATAAACACCACATCAGGACGGGAATCTAACAAATTTTTAATAAATTTTGGTATGTCGCGTGTTAGATCAATGGCATGAGTTTCATAACCTTGCTCTTTCAACGCCCGGATGACGCCTTGGGCACTGGAGAGAGAAACTTCTCGCTCGACAGACCATCCGCCCATGACGACAGTCACACGTTTATTTTTTGTTTTTATTATCATGCAACTGATCCTTTTAAATAATGTGTATCACGATGGACACCAACTCGCTTAATTTCCCAGCTTAAATCAACACCCGATGCTTGCTTAACACGCTTGTGAACTTCTTCACCCAAATCCTCAAGATCTTGTGCGGTTGCCTCGCCTGTATTCATTAAAAAATTACAGTGAAGGTCTGAAACCTGCGCACCGCCACGTCTTAATCCGCGACAGCCCGCTTGATCGATCAATTGCCAGGCTTTAAATCCTTCTGGATTGGCGAAGGTACTGCCCCCTGTCCGCGTCTTGACAGGTTGAGCTTTCTCCCTTTCTGTCAATAATTCTTCGATGCGGGCTTGAATCAAATCCCCTGATCCTGGTTTTGTTTTAAGGCGTGCTCCTATAAATATCCAGTCTTCAGGAATTGCGCAATACCTATATTGAAAACCCATGTCTTCAGGTGTCAGTGTTTGAAACTTTCCTTGACCATCGATGGCAAAGGCAACCTCGAGGCAATCTTTTATTTCTTGACCATAACATCCCGCATTCATGCGCAATGCACCGCCAATGGTGCCAGGGATACCGCTCAAAAATTCAAGACCTGCTAGATTTTCTTGGCAACTGATGAAAGAGACCGTGCGGTCCAACATACCAGCCCCTACATCAATGGATGTTCCTTTGACCAAAATATTGGCAAACCCTTTGTTTAAGCGAATAACAACGCCTGGAATGCCACCATCGCGCACCAAAAGATTGGAGCCAACACCTAAAGTTAAGACCGGCAAATCCTTTGGCTTATTTTGTAAAAAAAATTTTAAATCTTCAAGATCCGCTGGTTTATAAAGAACTTGTGCAGATCCACCCACGCGAAACCAGGTTAGCTTTGACAGATCGATATCTTCGCTGTAACGCCCGCGCACACGGGGCAAACTTTTCAAAATATCAGTTTCAGATTCAGGCTTGACATCAAAATCAGTATCAAATTGGCGGTAAATTTTATTCAACATTTAAGACAGATTCACTTTTTTATAAGAGGGGATTTTTTGGCTTTGAAAATCCTGAAGTTGTTGCGTTAGATCTTTGGCCCATGCACTAATTGTCCCAGCACCCAGGCATAAAATCATGTCACCAGGTTTTGCCAACGTTGAGATCATTGCGGCCAATTCTTGCGGTTGTTCGATGGTTTGCACAGACATCTGATCCTTGTTTTGGCCTTTATCTTGAATATCTTGGGCCAACCGGTGATGCGTAAATTCGGGACGTATTGTCTCGCCAGCGCCATAAATGGGCGTCAAAATCAGATGATCCAAATTATCAAAACAGGTGCAAAAATTTTCATAAAGATCAGCAATTCGCGAATAACGATGGGGCTGCATCACGACAATAACTTGGCCCACACAAGCCAGACGCGCCATGCTTAACACAGCTTTAATTTCTTCGGGATGATGGGCATAATCATCGATAATTTTAATGCCGCTGACCTCGCCTACTTGTGTAAAACGACGACCAACCCCTTTAAAATTTTCAAGTCCTTGACGCATTAATTCATTTGAAATTCCCACTTCCAAAGCCATAGCAATAATGGATAAAGAATTTAACACATTGTGATGACCAATCATGGCAACTGTTATATTTTTTAAATTTTTATCTTCCTTATTATGTTTAAATAATTTCTGTGCCTTTGACGACAGCACAATATCAAAAGATGAACGATCAGAGTGAAGTTGAATATTTTCTGCCCGAATATCGGCGTCATGCTCTGTACCATAGGTGACAAAACGACGATCTTGCAACAACGGTAAGATTGCTTTGACACCAGGATCGTCCGAACAAACAATACCCAAACCATAAAAAGGTAGTTTTTTAATAAAAGTAACAAAAGCTTGTTTTAGATCGTCAAAATCTTGATAATTTTCCATATGATCGAGATCAATATTGGTCACAATACCGATGGTTGCCGGTAATTTTAAAAAAGAGCCATCCGATTCATCGGCTTCCACCAGTGTCCACTGTCCCGCACCCAATCGAGCATTTGAGCCACAATCTGCCATAATCCCGCCATTGATAATAGTGGGATCAATGTTGCCTACTACCAACACACTGGCACCTAGGGATGTAGTTGAGGTTTTGCCATGGGTTCCTGCCACCGCAATTGACGGCTGCACGCGCATCAATTCTGCCAACATCTCCGCCCGTTTTATAATGGAAAGACCTAAGGATCTTGCGGCCATCAGTTCAACATTACTGGCTTTAATATCAGACGATACCACAACCACCGAAATATCTTTGCCATGAAGATGTGCTGCATTATGGCCGACAAAGACCTCAATTCCTTGCCTTCTTAACCTTTTAACATTGTCATTGTCTGACATATCACTACCTTGCACCTGATATCCTTGCTGATGAAGAACTTCAGCAATGCCACTCATGCCAATGCCACCAAGGCCAATAAAATGAAAGATGCCACTTTTTTGAGGCGAAAGGAACATGACCTAATCTATCCTTTATTGACGTTAATTTGTGTTAGCCGTTGATACATCATTCTTTTATTTTTCTCTCTCCGGTAAAAAGTTTTTCAAAACCAAACTTGATAACATCTTGGTGGCTTGGCCGTGACTTTGATCGCGCCCTGCCTCAACAACTGATAGCAATAATTGTGGATTTTTTAAAATATTTTCCAAAAAATTTGCTAATTTTTCAAAGGTCAAAGATTTCTGATCAAAAAACCAGCCGCGATGATGTTCGGTGAAGACTTTCGCATTGATGGTTTGATGATCATCTTGGGCATAAGGATAGGGCACCAAAATTGCCGGCCGCCCTATTGTGGCAATCTCCGCCAAGGTTGAGGCACCTGCACGGGCAATAATCAAATGAGCTTCTGTCATATATTGCGCTAAGGGGTCAAAAAAAGGCTTTAAAGACACGGTTACTTGAGCTTGATCGTAAATCTTTTGAACATTCTCTATTTGATCTGATGCACACTGTTGTTCAACTTTGATATGTTGGCGCAGATCTTCTGACAATAACAAAATTGCTTGTGGCACCACCTCATTTAAAAATTTAGCCCCTTGACTGCCGCCAATCACCAATAACTGAAAAGGTTGGCCGGATTGTGGCAATTGATAGTTTTGCGCTGTAAATTCAGATCGCAATGGCAACCCTGTGACCGTCTCAGGTCGATAAATTTTTGAAAGCCAATTCCGTTTTGAAGACTTAGATTTAAATGTTAAAGCTACATGTTGCGCCCAAAAAGCCAAAATCCGATTGGTGCGTCCTCGTAAAGCATTTTGTTCATGCAACATCAAAGGGACGCTGTAAAGACCTGCCATCAATCCCCAAGCAAAAGCTGAATAACCCCCAAAGCTGATGACACCCAAGAGACGGTCTTTTAAAATATGTTTAAGGGCTTGATAACAGCATTGCCCAATTGAGAAGATAAATTTCAAAACATTTTGACGACTTTGCAAAGGCATGACGACGATATCAAAAGGCTCTTGCGAAGGGGATAGATATTGCACCCCACGCGGATCTGTGTAGAAAATTATTTTCTGCCCTTGCGCGTAAAGGTGACGCGCCAATGCCAACGCCGGCATGACATGCCCGCCTGTTCCCCCGGCGACCACAACAATAGATCTGATCATACATCAACTCCAATTCTCGTTCGACGTCGCGTCAGTGCCAACACCATGCCCATGGCGAGTGCCAGTGACATCATAGATGACCCACCATAACTGATGAATGGCAATGTCATGCCCTTAGTAGGAATCAAACTTAATGTCGAGGCCATATTGATCATAGCTTGAAGTCCAAATTCAACAATCAAACCTGATACCGCCAAAACAATAAAAAAGTTATTTTCTTCGATGGCATAACTGATGGCGCGCCAAACAATAAAGGTAAAAATTAACACAATAATCAAACACAAAACTAAGCCAAATTCTTCACCAGCCACCGCAAAAATAAAATCTGCATGGGCGTCGGGTAAATGTTTTTTAACGGTGCCTTCGCCGGGGCCTTGACCAAACAAACCACCATTGATGAAAGCGTCCAAAGATTGGGTGATTTGATATTGATCTGAATATTTATCACCCCCACCTGATTTTAAAAATCGATCAACCCGTTGTGTAACGTGAGGTAAAAAAAAGTAAGCCGAAATCGATCCTACGGTTCCCAAAACAGCCGCGAGTCCCACCCATATTAAAGATAGGCCTGCCAAAAAAAATTGACCAAAAAATACCACAGAAATCAGCACAACCATTCCCATATCTGGCTGAAGAATCAACAAAGACAAACTTGCCGCATAAAGCAGTAGCGCCATAAATTTTCCTGGAAAGTCTGGATTTAATTTATTTTCGGCCAACATCCAAGCACACAACACGGCCAAAGCAGGTTTAACAAATTCCGAAGGCTGCAGTGAAAATCCTAGAAAATTGACCCAACGTCGCGCCCCCTTAATTTCAACGCCCATCACAAGGGTCATCACCAACATCAGCATACCCAGGCCATAAACAATCATAGACAAACGTCGCACATCCCGTAGACTTAAAAGAGAGACAGAAATCAAAATAAAGGCAACCGGAATCATATAAAGAGCGTGACGTTTGACAAAGTAAAAAGACTCAAGACGAATGCGATGTGCCACCGACGGACTGGCCGCCATTGTCAACAAGAATCCGATACCAATCAGCAAAAAAACAGCGGCCAAATTCCAACGATCGACGGTCCACCACCAACGTCCAAGCTTGCTGTTGTCTGTACGCGCAAAGATCATGATTTAAAAATCCTCACGTTTAAAGTTTTGTATTAAATTGATAAATAAATTTCGAAAGACATCGCCGCGATGTTCAAAGCTGTTAAATTGATCCCAACTGGCACAAGCAGGCGACAATAAAATAACATTTTTGTGAGACAAGTCAGGACGATTTTTACGTGCCATATCAAAAGCTGTGGCTGTTGCTTTTTCCAGCGTTTCACATCGCGTATAAGATACTTTGTCTGCCAATTGCCCCGCAAATAAAGAAGACGATTCACCTATGAGAAAAGCATGTTTAATTTTAGTATAAAATTTTTCGAGGCCCTCTAGACCATTGTCTTTGGCTTGCCCGCCCACGATCCAATAGATATCATCATAACAGGCCAAGGCTTTGGCCACGGCTTCTGGGTTGGTGGCTTTGCTGTCGTTGACAAAATCAACACCTTCAATATTGCCCAAATATTCAAGACGATGGGGAAGACCTTGAAATGTTTGGATACCTTTAATTAACACATTTTTGTCAAGACCAAGGCTTCGTGCAACCCCATAAGCAGCCGCAATATTTTGAGCATTATGATCACCCTTCAAAGGAGAGGCTTGCGTCAAATCCACGATACGTTCTTCATTTTCATAGAGTATCTGATCTTTAACATAAATATCGGCAGGTCTTGATCCAGAAAATGTCACAACAGGATGGTGTTTTTTTAACTCTCTGGAGATAGATTCACTTTCCACATCATCGATACCCACGAAAGCCATACCATTAGACTTAAGACGATTAAAAATGTTTTTCTTGGCGGCAATGTATCCTGCCAGGCCGCCGTGACGACTTAAATGATCAGGGGCAATATTTAAAAGCACAGCGTGATCTAAGCCAAGATCCGGCACCCGTTCCAATTGATAAGAGGACAACTCTAGCACAAAAGTGCTTAAAGTTTGATCTTCAAAAGGGTTCAAGCTAAGGGCCGCAATACCAATGTTGCCCCCCACTTGACAATCTCTTCCTGCTGAATTTAGTAAATGTCCGATCAGTGCCGTGGTCGTGGATTTACCGTTGGTGCCGGTGATGCCAATAAATTGAGCCTGAGGCTGCGCACAAGATAAAAAATTAACATCACAGACAATCGGGATACCGACTTTACGCGCTTGGATTGCTGAAATATGAGGTTGAGGATAGGTATCAGGAATACCGGGATTCAACACCAAGGCGGTCATGCTGGGCCATTCATCATCCAATACAGCACGAACATTAATGCCTTGTCCTAAAGCTTGAAAGCGATTTTGCGCGTCATCATCCCAGGCCCAAACTTGTGCCCCAGAGGCTTGAAGAGACAAAGCCGCTGATGTGCCTGAACGCCCCAAACCCATCACCATATAATTTTTATCTTTAATGTCCGGAATGATTAACATAGACGACCATTATCTCAATTTTAGGGTTGAAAGACCCACGAGTGCAAAAATGATGGCAATAATCCAAAATCGAATCACAATGGTTTGCTCTGCCCAGCCTTTTTTCTCAAAATGATGATGAATCGGTGCCATCAAAAAAATGCGTTGTCCGGTCATTTTAAAATAACCCACTTGTAAAATCACTGACACGGTTTCTAACACAAACAGACCACCCACCACAAACAACACCAATTCATGTTTGGTGATCACACTCATGGTGCCCAACGCACCCCCCATGGCCAAGGAACCGGTGTCTCCCATAAAAACTTGAGCCGGCGGCGCATTGAACCATAAAAATCCAAGCCCTGCACCCACGATCGCGGCACAGATAACAGCCAGCTCTCCCGCCCCTGAAATGAAATGAATTTGCAGATAATTGGCAAACACCACATTGCCGACCAAATAAGAGATGATGGCAAAAGAAAGGGCTGCAATCATGATGGGACCTGTGGCCAAGCCGTCTAGGCCATCTGTTAAATTCACAGCATTAGACGACCCAATGATCACGCAAATGGCAAAAGGAATAAAAAACCAACCTAAATTAAGCAAAGTTGTTTTAAAAAAAGGAATTGCCAATTTATAAGAAAAATCAACCGGTGATACCTTAAGAATAAACCACAACGCAATACCAGAAATCACAATTTGACCTAATAATTTTAAACGTCCGGATAACCCTTTGGAATTTCGTTTGGTCAATTTTAGATAATCGTCAATGCTACCCAAAAGACCAAATCCTAAAGTTACCCCTAGAACAGACCACACATAGACATTGTTTAATTGTCCCCACAATAACACACTGAAGGTAACCGCGATCAACATCAAAGCACCGCCCATGGTGGGTGTGCCTTTTTTGGTCAGTAGATGCGATGCTGGTCCATCTTCTCGAATCGGCTGTCCTTCGCCTTGTTTGATTTTAAGCCAGCGAATAAATCGGGGGCCAATCATAAAACTGATCAACAAAGAGGTGATCAACGCACCTCCTGTTCGAAAGGTGATGTAACGAAAAACATTTAAAAATGTATACTCGTGAATCCAGCCGGCTAAAAAATAATTAAGCACTTTTTGTCATGCCTTTCTCAGAAACAGCTTGGGTCAAAATAGCACCTACGAAAGCATGCATCCGTCCTTTTTCTGCATACTGACCCTTTGATCCCTTGATCATTATCACATCACTCGGCTGTAAAATTTTCAGCACCTCTGGCACCAGATCTTTTACGTCAATTGCGTACCCTGCGTTTATCGACATTGGCAATACGTCGTGCAAATATTTCATCATTTTACCGCAGGTAAAGACCAGATCGATGTCATTGTCTGCTAAAATTTGTTTAAGATTTTCATGTTCCCTGGCAGATTCCGGTCCAATCTCGTTCATATCGCCTAAGATTGCGATACGTCGCGCTTTCTTGTAACTTCCCAAAACTTTAAGCGCCGCCTGCATCGAATCAAAGCCAGCATTATAACTTTCATCGATGATCGTGATGGTTCCTTCTTTAAAAGGAACCACTTGGCGGCTGCCACGACCCTCGGGCAATTGATACTGTTGCAAGCAAGCAATGGCTTGATCAACATTAAAATCAACCGCGGTTACGACGGCTAAAATACCTAAGACATTTAAGGCCCAATGTTCCCCCAAAGGCGGCAAAACAAATGATTTTTCTCGGGCCTGAAGGCATACCTTTAAAGCCAGATGATCGGGTGTTGATTGGGCATCGAGTAATTGAAAATCAACCTTATCCTTAGATCCAAAAGACAAAACCCTAAGATGCTTTTGCCCAGCTATCTCGCGCATCATCGGATAGGTGGGATCATCAGCATTTAAAACCGTGACATCGCCGGGTGACATGCCTGAAAAGATTTCAGATTTGGCACGCGCAATACCTTCAATAGACCCTAGTCCTTGAAGATGCATGGCGCGGACATTCAAAATCAACGCCACTTGAGGTCGGGCCAATTGTGACGAAATCTCAATTTCACCAGGATTGTTCATACCCATTTCAATCACCCCAAAATCATCATCTGGTTTAAGTTGGGCCAGCGTTAACGGCACGCCCCAATGATTGTTAAAGCTGCGTTGATTGGCGGTGACAGATCCTTGAGAAGAGAAAATTAATTTTAACGCTTCCTTGGTGCTGGTTTTGCCAAAACTTCCAGTGATTCCTATAATGGTGGCTTGAGTACGATGGCGTGCAAAAGCAGCCAAATCTTGTAAGGCTTTTAAGATATCGTCAACGTAAACACAAGGCCCTAGAACATTTTGTAACACCTGCTCATCTTTGGCAGATTGACACACAATTGCAGCCGCCGCCCCTTGCTCAAATGCATGAGCCACATATTTTGCACCATCATAAAGCGGACCCTGTAGAGCCACAAATACATCACCCTTTTGAAGGGTGCGAGAATCAAGACTAATTCCGCTTGCACTAAAGTTACCGGTTGCCGAAACACCTAAGGCTTGTTTGATGTCTTCATGAGTCCAAAGTTTATACATCTATCTTCATCGCTTATCGGTTAACTTGTTTATGACATCTTGAATGTCAATACATCATCTTTTCTAAAAACTTTGGGCTAAAAATTGCTGGACCACGATTCGGTCATCAAAGGCAAAAACTTTATCTTTGATGATTTGTCCGGTTTCATGGCCTTTCCCCGCAATAATACAAATATCATCCCTTTTGCATTTGGACAACGCCTTTGCAATGGCTTGATCGCGCGCTGCGATCTCTAAAGCTTTGGGGCATTTCTGTAAAATAGCTGCGCGAATGAGATCAGGTGATTCATGGCGCGGATTGTCATCGGTGACATAAACATCATCGGCAAAGGTTTGGGCAATTTTTCCCATCATGGGACGCTTTTCGCGATCGCGATTGCCACCACAGCCAAAGACTACTGAAACTTTACCGGCGGTGTGCTCACGGGCTGTTTTTAATATATTTTCAAGGGCCATAGGCTTGTGGGCATAATCAACATAGACTGCCCCCCCTTGAGCGGTCTCGCCGACATAGTCCATGCGCCCTGGCACACCTTTTAAGTTGGCAAGTCCCCGGATAGCTTGATCGACATTTAAACCTGAGGCAATCACCAAACCCAAAGCCGCCAAAATGTTTTCAGCCTGAAACAGACCGATTAAAGGCAAATCTATCTCTATTTTTTTGCCCAAAATAGACAGCGTTAGCAACATTCCTTTAGCATGCCGCTCGACATGATCCATGGCCAGATCTGCATCACTGCCGCCAAACCACAAAATTTTGATGCCGCGCTCAGTACATAGGCGACCCAAGCGTTGACCATGGGGATCTTTACGATTTAAGACGGCGATTCCTGATGCCGGTAATCCTTCTTGAAATAGACGAGATTTACTCAAGAAGTAAGCTTCCATAGTTTTGTGATAGTCTAAATGTTCATGACTGAGATTGGTAAAGGCCGCCGCCGTCCACTTAACTTGATCCAAACGATGCTGGTCCAAACCATGACTTGAGGCTTCTAAGGCAGCATACTGAATGTGATGATTTGCCAACTGATTAAGCACTTGATGAATGATCCAAGAATCTGGTGTTGTCAATGTCACATTTGGCCAGGCATCTTTGACTGAAATATCATCCGATGTAAGGCCCAAAGTTCCTAAAGATGCAGCACTCAATCCTGCTTGTTGCCAAAGTTGCCGAGTAAATTCCACCACAGAGGTTTTGCCGTTGGTGCCTGTCACGGCCACACAGGTGTGAGGTTGATGAGGAAAGCAATACTTGGCCCACGCAGACCAAAGGCGTCTTGGCTCAGGCACAGTTAAGATCAGAGCGGCCCCTCGCTGTTTTGCTTCATTTTGATAATGCTGAGCCAGATCTTTCTGAGCCACCGGAAAGGATAAATAAATATCACCGGGTTCTATTGATCGAGAGTCGATCTTCAAATTTCCGATTAAATTTGAAGATAGAAAATCTTCCTCATTAACTGTTATATTAAGTTTTTTAAGAAAAGAAATCAGATTCATAGATACCTAAATTAAAATTTTATATTGCGAAAAAAAGGATCACTAGGTTCAGGTTCGACCTCATAGGGTACAAACCCTAACATAGGTCCGATACGACTGATGATACGTCCGCCGATGGGGGCTGCGTTCCAACCTGCGTTGTTATAGCCATATGTTTTTTGAAGTCGCTTGGGATCTTCTAACATGACATAGATAATATAACGTGGATCGGTCATCGATTTCCCCAAGACGCCAACAAAGTTGGTGCGCACTTTATCTTTTTGATACCCGCGCCCCACTTGCAAGTTACTGGTGCCGGTTTTGGCAAAAATATAATAACCGGGAGTATTGGCTTTTCGTCCCGTGCCATGAGTGACGACAAATCGCATCAGTTGTAACATTTTTTGAGAGACATCTTCTGTAATCACGCGTGTGTCATGCACCGGCAAACTTGGTTGATACAATAAGGTTGGTTTCTGATAATGACCATTGACAATGGTGCTGATGCCCAGCATGGCTTGTAAAGGGCTGATTGATAGACCGTATCCATAAGAAATCGTGATCGTAGTCGAATCCCGCCATACTTTGGGGATCATGGGCGCACCCACCTCAGGCAATTCAAAACGTGGTGTTTGAAGATAGCCTAACTTTTCCATAAAATCACGTTGCTTTTCAGCCCCTGTTGCCAAGGCCATACGCGCAGATCCAATATTGGATGAATAGACAAAAATTTCAGCCACATTCATCCAGGTGTTTTTACCCTTAAAATCAGTCACCGTAAACCGACCTATTTTTAAAGGATGAGTGGCATCAAATTTTGTGCCCAAATTCACTATATTATTGGCCAAGGCCATAGCAGTGTTTGAGACTTTTAAAATGGATCCCAATTCATAAATCCCTAAGGTAACTTTATTAAATAATTCTTCTTCTGTGGCATTGGTGGGATGATTGGGGTCAAAGTCAGGCAAAGATACCATGGCCATAAGCTCACCCGTTTGTGAATCTAAAATCGCCCCACATCCGGCGATGGCACCAAATTCTTCAATTCCTTTGGCTACTTCATCGCGAACAATATGCTGCAAGCGCAAATCCATACTCAGGCGTACCGGTTCAGGCTGAGAACTTAAGACAGCATCAAGTCCTTTTTCAATACCGGCGATACCGCGATTGTCGATATCGGTATATCCCAAAATATGCCCAGCCAATCGGTCATGAGGATAAATGCGGCGTTGATCCCCCATAAAGCTCAAACCCGGAATACCCAACCGCAGAATTTGATGGCGTTGTATTGGTGTTAAATGACGGGCAATCCAAATAAAAGGACGATCAGATTTTAACCGGTTTAAAGTATCTTTAGCATTAAGGTTCGGCAACACGGTCAGTAATTTTTGTGCAGCCTCTTGCGGGTCATGAATTTGTTTGGCATTGGCATATAAAGAGGATGTTGTGATGGTGGTTGCCAACAATTGACCGTTGCGGTCTAAAATATCAGCCCGTCCTGTACGCAGTCCTTTGGTCAGGTCTTGATCGGCAATCGATGGCTCTTCGCCATGACGTATGATGGTCAGCTCGACCAACCTTCCAATGATGATTAAAATACCAAAACTGAAGACGGCCGCTGTCACCAAAAGGCGTGTGCGGGCAATATCAAGGGCTTGTTTAAGCGCGGCTCCAAATTTTTTCTGGGTTGAATTGGGCTGAAAAGGAACAAAGGAATGTGGATTCATTCCACTCACTTTGCACTGGCCAACGTCACAACTTTGTCAGAGGATGTTGAATAAGCTTCTCGCAAAGGAACCTTGTCCATAGATGCCAATTGAACGCCTTGTAAAGGAGCATTAGTTAAATGATTTTCAACCAATTTCTGCAGACGTCCAGGTCGGTTTAAGCTGCTCCATTCTGCCTTATGAAGGTGAATTGATTCTTCAAGCTGAAAAATTTCTTTTTGTTTGGCAATCAATTCTTGTTCAATTGAAATCACATTTTGTTTGATCAAATAGGTTGAAATACCTAAAAATGTGGCAAAGATCATAAACAATAAGGTTGAACGTTTCATAGAATTCTCCTTTCTTCACTGTTAGGGGTTGGTAGGCGGCGTGCGGCGCGTAATTTGGCGGATCGCGCCCGAGGATTAAGACGGCATTCTTCTTCGCCAGGGACAACGGCACGCTTTGTCATGATTTTAAATACCGGAGATGTCGATGTTATTTGAGGGGGCGCGTAACGCGAGACCGACACATTACCCCCAGACTGTGTGCGCAGGAAATTTTTTACACAACGATCTTCAAGAGAATGAAAACTGACCACCACCAAACGACCGCCTTCTTTCAAAAGCGAGATGGATTGATCAAGCCCGCGTTCGAGTTCTTTTAACTCGTCGTTGACGTAAATGCGCAAAGCTTGAAAGGTACGTGTGGCCGGATCAATACCGTCTTTATGCCGTGGGACCACCGACCGGACAACATCGGCTAATTCTTTGGTGGTTTCAAAAGATTTCTGTGATCTGACGTCAACAATTTTTCGGGCAATGCGCCGTGAAAAGCGCTCTTCGCCCAAATTGTAAATAATATTGGCCAGATCTTCTTCTTTGGTATCGTTCACAACATCTGCAGCTGTGGGTCCTTGTTGCGACATACGCATGTCCAGTGGCCCGTCAAACCTGAAAGAAAATCCGCGGGCGGGATCATCAATCTGAGCCGAGGACACACCCACATCCAAAACAATACCATCGACCGCCGTCATGCCTTCAGCAGATAATAAATTGTTCATGGCACCAAAACAGCCTTGTAGCATAGTAAACCTGTCAGGGTAGGCCTGTTGCATCTCTTTGCCATGATTGATGGCCTCAGGATCACGATCGATTCCCCAAACTTGTGTATGGGCTCCCGCGTCCAAGATGGCTTGGGTATAGCCCCCGCGTCCATAGGTACCGTCGACAAAGACTTGACCTTCACCAATCTCTAAGGACTCGATCACTTCTTTCAACAAAACAGGAATATGCGACGGTGCTTTTATATTGGGTAGGTCTAAAGAGACTGAACGCGACATCATGCGACCTCTGCAATTTTTGGTTTTAAATGCAACAAATTTTGTTGCCCTCTCATACGGGTCCGCGCCGCTGTTTGATGCGTTTGAAACAACGCGGGTTGCCAAATTTGAAAGGTGGCACCGCAGCCTACAAAGGCCGTATTCTCGCTAAGGGCCGCATGATCAATGAAATCTTGGGGCAATGTGATGCGTCCGTCTCCATCGATGGAGATTTGATGCGCATCAGCAAAAATAGTGGCGGCCAAATCATCTTGAGCTTCTGAAAACAAAGCCAGCTGATCCACGCTTTCGCTTAAGTGTTGCAGACGCGCCATGGTACAACATTCGATTGTTTGATATCTATGGGATCTGAAGGCAACAAACTGTTGATTTTCTTGCCAATTTAGATGAGTTCGAAACAAGGCTGGCACCGACAAACGACCCTTGCGATCTAATTTGTTAATATGTGTTGCCAGAAAGAGTGCCATGTTGTTAAGTAATTACTTTGTTTGTTAAATATTCGTATGTAAAAAAACACATTGTTATATGTTTATGGAATAACATGGGATCTTATGGGAGTCAATGGAGTAAAAGGAATTCACAAAGCGTCAACAGACTTATCCACAGGCATTTAATTAACAATAATTATGAATATTCTTAAGAAATCCTAGGGTTTAGATACAATATTTCTTGAATCAAACCAGGATATAAACAAGTTAATAAAAATTTTATACACATGCGTACAATTTATAGTTATTTAAATAATTTTTTATTTTAATACTTCATTAATAGTTTATTAACAATTTTAAAAGATAATCTATTCATTTTTGATTGTTGTAACAGAAAACGATGACTTATAGATCATAAAAAAAGAGACCTTTTTGGGGTCTCTTTTTTGTTTAAATTATAGAATGATTTACAATCAAATTTTAATTTTTAGCGTGCTATTACAGAACATGCTTTTTGTAAAGCAGCACCACCATTTGCAGGATTTGCACACAATTTAGTTTGTATAGATTTAGATAATTTACCAATATGCTGTGTCAAAGCTAATCCTGGATCTTCAGCACCTGCAAGAGTTGGATCTTTTGCTTTAGCTGAATTCAAAGTTTCTTCAGCAATGCGTTTACACTTTGCACCTTCTAAATTTTTAGGTCCTGGCATAAAATCATCAACAGCTGTTGGACAATTTTTTAAGGCCCATGCAGCAACCACAGGGTGTCGACAAAAATTACCCTCTAAAGAGCGAACACTGAATTTACCGCCAAGAAAATTTGCTTTTTCGCAACCTATTTTAACAGCTTTAGAATTTGAGCTGACAAGATCAGAAAATTTTGTAATAGCTTCGCCAATTACATCAGCATGAGCCGGTTGTGGGGCATAGGCAAAGAGGCAGGCCAAGGCAACAGTGGCGAGGATTTTTCTTTTCATTTTTTATCTCCATAAAAGTTAATACAAGTTTATTTTAGATAGAAAATGGTTAAGAAATTACTAAAATTTGATAAATAATTTTGACATTTTTAATAAATTTAAATTTTATAAGCTTTTGAAATAACTTAATAATATTTCATAAAAATAAAAATTTTATTTATGTTATCAATTTAAATAATTTAATCATGATAAACATCATTTATTGGAGAAGAATTAATTTCTCAAAATATTTATCCAAAATTATTTTTTTTAAGTTATCTTTTCGCCTCAGTTTTCTTTTTATTTTAAGTGATTTTTCATCAAAAATATGCAAGATTTACCTATAATTTAAGGGAAAATTTCAATCATCATGACATCTTCATTGCAACATCTGTATCTCATTGATGGCTCAGGCTTTATCTTTCGTGCCTTTCACGCGCTCCCCCCGCTGACGCGCGCCGATGGCACACCGGTCAATGCGGTTTTGGGTTTTGTTCATATGCTGATGCGGCTTTTGGAAAACACTGATGTTGATCATTTGGCCGTGGTGTTCGATTCAGGACGCCGCAATTTTCGCCACGATATTTACCCTGATTATAAAGCCCACCGCCCACCGGCACCAGAAGAATTGATTCCACAATTCCCTTTGATCCGCGAAGCGTGTCAGGCTTTTAATGTGGCAACCGTTGAAGCCCAAGGATTTGAAGCTGACGACCTGATTGCCTCGTATGCCGCTTGTGCCACTCAACAAGGGGCACGTGTGACCGTAGTATCTTCAGATAAAGATTTGATGCAATTGATCAATGATCAAGTTGACATGATGGACCCCATGAAAAACAAAATCATTGGTGTCCCTGAAGTTCAAGAAAAATTTGGTGTGGGTCCCGATCGTGTCATCGATGTTCAGGCGCTTGCGGGCGATAGCTCAGACAATGTGCCAGGTGTACCAGGTATTGGCCCCAAAACAGCCGCTCAATTGATTACAGAATTTGATACCCTTGAAAATCTTTTAAATAATTTGGATCGCATCCCCCAAGCCAAGCGACGTGAGACCCTCGAGGCCCATCAAGATAAGGCCCGCATTTCATATCAATTGGTTCATCTGTCGCGCAATGTATCACTACCTTTGCCCCTTGAAGCCTTTAAACGCAAGGCTCCTGAGCGCGAGATTTTGAATCAGTTTCTGACCGATCAAAGCTTTCAATCGCTGTTGTCAAAAATTGGTCGCCTAAAGACATTGGATAGTTTTTCATCTGCTGTTGCGGCACCCTTGCCCAAAGCTGCCAAAGTTAAAGGCACTTACCATTTGGTCCAAACTGCTGAGGATCTTAAAAAATGGATCGATGAGGCTCATGTGGCTGGCATTGTGGCCTTTGATTGCGAGACCAACTCCCTCGATCCGTTGAAAGCTGATCTCGTAGGATTTTCGCTGTCTAGCAAAGTCGGTCAAGCTTGCTATGTTCCGCTGGCCCACAAAGCTGCTCCTGCCCTGACGCTGTTTGATGATCCCACCGATGATTCAACCGTGGGTCTGCAAATCCCTTTTCAAGAAGCCCTTGATTTGATCAAGCCGTTATTGTGTGACCCCAGTGTATTAAAAGTTGGTCACAATCTTAAATATGATGCCTTGGTATTGGACAAATATGATTTAAATATTTTTCCTTTGGATGACACGATTGTCATGTCGTACAGCCTAGATGGCAGCCAACATGGTCACAGCATGGACGATCTGGCGAAATTACATTTGAATCATGAGACTATCAAATACAAAGACATCACCGGCGTAGGACGCAAGCAAATTACCTTTGATTATGTCGACCTGCCCCAGGCTTGCGCCTATGCGGCGGAAGATGCCGAAGTCACCCTTGAATTGTATCAATTGTTTAAGGCGCGTTTGACCCCTGAACAAACAACTGTGATTTATGAAACCCTAGACCGACCAATGATTTCGGTGTTGAAAGACATGGAAAGCACCGGCATCACGGTCGATGTTCAAGCCCTAAGAACCTTAAGCCAAGATTTTACCCAACGGTTGAGCGAGTTGGAAAAAGACATTCACCGCCTGGCTGGTCATCCTTTCAACATTGGCTCACCCAAACAATTGGGCGACGTCATATATTTGGAACTGGGGCTTGAGGGCGGCAAGAAAAACAAAAGTGGTGCCTTTGCCACGGGTGCTGATATTTTGGAAGAATTAGCCGCCAAAGGTCACGAATTTCCCGAAAAAGTATTGGCCTGGCGTCAACTCGCCAAATTAAAAAGCACCTATACCGACGCCTTGATGGAACAAATCAATCCCAAGACCGGGCGCGTCCATACTACCTATGCCTTGACCATCACATCCACCGGACGGTTGGCATCCAGTAATCCCAATTTGCAAAATATTCCCATCCGCAGCGAAGAAGGACGCAAAATCCGTGCGGCTTTTGTGGCCAAGGAAGGTTACAAATTGTTGTCGCTGGATTATTCACAAATTGAATTGCGTTTAATGGCACATATGGCCAAGGTTCCCGCCCTATTGGATGCGTTCAAAGCAGGCCTTGACATTCACACAGCCACCGCCGCCCAGGTATTTAATCTACCTTTGGAAGCGGTCGATTCTGAACATCGACGTCGTGCCAAAACCATCAACTTTGGCATCATCTATGGCATGAGTGCCTTTGGACTGGCACGACAACTTAAGGTCCCCACGGGAGAAGCTTCTTTCTTTATCAAAGCCTATCATGAACGCTATCCCGGCATTCAAGCCTTTATGGATCAGCAAAAGTTGATGGCCCATGAAAAAGGTTATGTTAAAACTTTGTTTGGCCGCAAATGTTATGTCCCCACCATCAACGATCGCAATCCTATTTTGCGCAACGCCGCCGAACGTCAAGCCATCAATGCCCCCTTTCAAGGAACCGCCGCCGATATTCTTAAAAAAGCCATGATTATCTTGCATGACGCCTTGAATGCAGGCGGCTACCAATCAAAAATGCTGTTGCAAGTTCACGACGAATTAATTATCGAATGTCCCGATCAAGAATTGGCAGAAGTCCAAGCTTTGGCCACCAAAATCATGAGCCAAGCCGCCTATCTCGACGTCTCTCTTTTGGTCGATGCCGGCATTGGTCAAAGCTGGGCTGAAGCCGATGAGTAACTTAGATAAGACAAATTAAACAATTGTTTATCTCATTATTAAAAATTTGTATCTTAAAGAATATGTAATTTTATCTTAATAATAATGCTAAAATTACATATAATAAAAATAAATGAACATGACATTCCATAATATCAATAAATTTTGTTGTCTTGTTTTGATAACAATAATTTTTGGATTTAGCCCTTTGATTTGGGCTGTTGAAGAAGGATCTGAAGAAGAGAACAAAACCTTGGTTGCCCTTCCCGATATATCAAGTTTTGAAACAGATATTCCAGAAGAAATTCAAAAATATGTCCTTTACTGGGCCCCTGATGAGATATTTAATCCTTTAAGTTTAACATCCAAAACAATGAACAGACGGGTTCAAGAATTTCTTTTTGAAAAACAACATAAACACAATAAAAAACCTCTTCTTTTAGAACTTATAAGCCCTCACAACAAATGGGTAAATTATTATTTAAACCCGAGTTGCGTTTAAGGATTCAAATTAAGGATGCTTTCTAATGATGGCTTATCATCTCTGAGTTGGTAATTGATCAATCCGGCCATCAGATGA
>JBPBPI010000149.1:0-11836 GCA_050954885.1 Janthinobacterium lividum
ATATAAAACAGAACACGTTCCCTTAAATCTATGCTATATCCGTAACTCATTCACTCAAAATATCAAAGACAAATCATTACGTCAATCAGCTATAGATACGTATTACCATCAATTAGAAACCAACCTCAAAAAATATCCTATTCATGGATATTGGATTATTCGTAGTAAAGATAAATGGGAGTTTATGGGTCAAATAAGCCTTGATTTTTCTGCACTTAATAGAAAATCTACAATTTATACAAATCTTTTGGAAAGATATCAATCAAATGGAATGGGTACACAAGCACGAGAAGAACTTTATGCTAAAATTATTCCTTATGTGGGCAAAGAGGTAGAAGTCACAACAACTAAAACGATAGTGCAAGGCAAACTCACTGAACAAGAAAAAAAACTACCCTTTGTTCAAAGGAAAGAAATAATTAGTAAATTTTCTAGATATCAAGAGATAGTTTTAGAAAAAAATATTTTTCAAGGTGTTGTTTCTGCGATTAGCCCTTACAATAATTTTGGTTCTCTTATTTCACAAATAAGGTCAGGAGCAAGCCCCAGTATGTATTCCGATAATTCTATAATATTATCTTATCCAAAAATAGAAGTATCTGAAATAATTCCTCAATACCCACTTATAGGAGAATTAAGAAAAATTGTTGATGAAATAGAAAATAGAAACACTCGTTTACAAGGTATCAATAACTACGAAACATTTTTTAAAAAAATGTAAAAAAGATTGTTGATATTCCGGGTGTTTTTTTTCAAGTTAAAACTGACCTATTTTTTCTGGAATGGGTCAGATTTTTTAGGAAATAATTCACGCCATTCTTGGACAAGTTGAAAAATTTCAGGTGTGATACGGGTGGCACCATTACCTTCATTTTCTGAACCGGTGACATGTACGCCAAAACATTCAACTTCATCTGCCTCGTTCAAAGCCCAAACGCCGGCACCACTTTGACCGCCTGAAGTATCTATCTGATAATAAAATTTATTTTTCTTAACCGATGTAATCGGACCCGCCATGGTATACATATCATAAACTTGACGATTTCGTAAATAATTGAAAAATCCTTTACTAGCTGGATATCCAGTAACATTTACCCTTAATTGCTCAAGTTCTTTGGTCTTTAAAACCGACAAACTTGCCCATCCAAGATCATACCCTATGGAATGACCCAATTTTACGATACCAAAATCATAATTATCATCATTATCTAAATAAGCAGGATGACCATAAAAACCAACAGCTGGGGCAGAAAATATTTTTGTGGGTATATCTTCTTTTGTCATTTGCGATTTTATATCAGGAATAAATAAGACTTTAGAGGCAGGAACATATCCTTTCTCTGTTCTTTGATAAAGACAATGGGCTGCCGTAATTAAAGTGTCTTCTCCAATTAATGTTCCTGTGCCTCGGCTGATGAAACCGGTTGAGCTATAAGTTTTTTGATGATCATCATAATAGCCTGGTGGATAATAACTTTTGATAAAACCATGAATTGACCAGGGATATGTCAAAGGTGAAGGCACAACAACTCTTTTGTCAAATAACAGATCAAGAGCCTTATAATTGATTCTTTTAAAAGGACTACTGGCAATTGAATGATTGTTTTGTTTTTGTCCATCACCCTTTATAATCGATTGAAGCGTCGTTACTTCTTTTTTTTTAAATCAACATACACAGTATGTGGGTTAATTTCTTCAATTTCTTTGAGTGATAAAGGTGCGCTTTGTTTTTGAGAACTTGGAACTTTGTAAAGTTCACCCCGGTTGTCAATTGCATCCAATTTTCTTGGCAGATTTTCATACGTCTCAGGCAAGTTTTCTGAAAGACGAATTGGTCCTCTGGGCTTATAAGCCGGTGTTTTCATTTGAGAATGATAAGATCTTTTTGGAACTTGATAGACAGAACGTTTTGAAAATACGATTCCTTCTTCCAACATCGATAAAAGCCTTGAAGATGCACTGGCAATACTTATGCAACTTAAAATTAATACAGCAAAAATCACATTTAATTTACGCATTTTATGTCCTTTTAACATTTATTATGATGTTCAATTTACACCATAAATTTTTATAAATCTAATCATTTTTTCATTTTATTTGTCTATTTGTTAACCCTTTTCATTAATTTTTTAATAAAATTAAAATAACTATTTATGTTAATTTTTAAAAATCACATATCATTCAAACAACCACGAAATCTCTTGCGTCGACGCACAAGTTACGCCAATATTAAGTTAAAAATAATTTAAGTGATTTGATATTTTTTATGTCGTCTCAACGCCCTCTTTCGCCTCATCTTCAGATCTATCGTTTTCAAATTGTAACGATGTTGATGTCGATTACCCACCGGATAACAGGTGTTATTTTATCATCAAGTTTACTACTTTTGGCGATTATGTTGACGTGTTTGATCAAAGGACCACAGGTTTATGAACATTTCTTTGTCTACTCACAACATCTATTAAGTCAGATTTATTTGTTTGTTTTGTGCTATTCTTTTTATTATCACCTGTGCAACGGTGTTCGACATTTGTTTTGGGATATGGGCTATGGCTTTGATATGCCCCAGGTGCGCGTTTCAGGATATTTGACTCTGGGGACGTCCATTATATTAACTTTGATCACTTGGTTTATGGTTTAAAATTTAACTAAAATGATAAAAAAATGACCTCATCGATGAAAACACCTTTGGGCCGCGTCAAAGGATTGGGCAGTGCCAAAGACGGCACCTCAACATGGTGGATGCAGCGGACCACAGCTGTGGCTCTAATTCCGCTTGGCGTTTGGCTGGTAATTTCTGTGATACTTGTGGCAAAAGATGGCTATCCAGCAATCATGGGATATCTTCAACATCCTTTTTATAACTTTTTGTTGATTTCTTGGATTGTCATCAGTGCGTTTCACGGCCAATTGGGGTTGCAAGTCATTGTTGAGGATTATGTTCATCATCGCGGTTCAAGAATTGCGTGTTTATTGGCGATCAAAGGTTTAGCTTTGGGATTGGCGGGGTGGTGCATTTTCTGCCTGTTAATCCTTCAATTTAAAACCTTTTGAAGAGGATTAGACGTTTAAAATGACAAAAGCTTACGAAATTATCGATCATACCTATGATGTGGTCATCGTCGGTGCCGGTGGCGCAGGACTGAGAGCCGCTTTAAGCATGAGTGCCAATGGCCTCAGCACGGCTTGTATTACCAAAGTTTTTCCGACCCGCAGCCATACGGTATCTGCCCAAGGTGGCATTAGTGCTGCTTTAAATAACATGGGCGATGGTGATGATTGGCGCTATCATATGTATGACACGGTCAAAGGATCAGATTGGTTGGGCGATCAAGATGCTATTGAATATATGTGCCGTAATGCCCGAGAAGCGGTGATTGAGCTGGAACATCTTGGTGTTCCTTTCTCGCGCACGCCTGAAGGAACAATTTATCAGCGTCAGTTTGGTGGCCACACCATTGAACAAGGTAAAAGTATGGCCCAACGAGCCTGTGCTGCGGCTGATCGGACAGGACACGCCATTTTACACACCCTATATCAACAATCGCTAAAACACAAAACACGCTTTTTTATTGAATATTTTGCCCTCGATCTTCTCATGAATGACGAAGGGGCTTGTCAAGGTGTGTTGGCCTGGAGTCTTGAAGACGGCAAAATTCATCGTTTCTCAGCACATCTTGTGGTTTTGGCCACCGGTGGTCATGGTCGTACCTTTTTTACCTGTACCGGTGCGCATACCTCAACCGGTGATGGCAATGGTATGGTTTTACGGGCAGGATTGCCGCTGCAAGATATGGAATTTATTCAATTCCATCCAACAGGTATCTATGGTGCTGGCTGCTTGATCACAGAGGGCGCACGGGGTGAAGGCGGATATTTAACCAACTCCGAAGGCGAACGTTTTATGGAGCGTTATGCCCCTCATGCCAAAGATTTGGCCTCACGCGATGTGGTCTCACGCGCCATTCAAATTGAAGTCAACGAAGGTCGTGGTGTTGGACCTGAAAAAGATTACGCTTATCTTCATCTTGAGCATCTATCACCTGAATTGCTTCAAGAACGCTTGCCGGGCATTTCAGAAACCGCAAAAATATTTGCGGGCGTCGACGTCAGTAAACAACCGATTCCTGTGGCACCCACGGTTCATTATAATATGGGCGGGATCCCCACTAATATTCATGGTGAGGTCGTCAATCCGCGTGATTCTGATCCTGAAGCGGTGGTGCCGGGACTTATGGCCATTGGCGAAGCTGCATGCGTATCTGTACACGGTGCCAATCGTTTAGGTACCAATTCTTTATTAGATTTAGTGGTCTTTGGTCGGGCGGCCGCTATGCGTGCCAAAGAAGTTTTAAAAGATCGACCATCGCCACAACCTTTACCCGCTTCAGCAGGGGATGAAAGCCTGAGTCGTTTTGATCAATTACGTCATTCGACCGGATCCTTAAAAGTAGGTGAGGCCCGCATTCAAATGCAAAAGGTGATGCAAGCCCACTGTTCCGTCTTTCGTCGTGACGATATTTTGCAAACAGGCATCGATAAAATCAACCATGTCGTTTCTGCAAGTGACACAATTGGCCTGTCGGATCGTTCCATGATTTGGAATTCAGATTTGATGGAAGCCCTTGAATTTAAAAATCTTTTGCAACAATCTATTGTCACCTTACACGCAGCCCGCAACCGATGCGAAAGTCGCGGTGGTCATGCGCGTGCCGATTATCCTGAGCGAGACGACGTTAATTGGCTTAAACACACAATCACTTGGCTTGACAATACAAACCAAGTAAAAATTGGCTACCGGCCGGTTCACATGTATACCTTAACCAAAGATGTTGAGGTGATTGCGCCCAAGGCCCGTGTCTATTGATTAAATTTTTAAATGAACAAGATCGATTGATCTAACGGAGACGAAGATGGTTGAATTCACGCTTCCCAAAAATTCTAAGGTTGTGAGTGGTAAGACATATACTGCTGATCCTAAAGCTACCGATGTGCGGAAATTTAGTGTCTATCGCTGGAATCCTGATTTGCCGGATCAAAATCCTCATCTCGATGTTTATGAAATTGACCTCAAAACATGCGGTCCCATGGTTTTAGATGCTCTGAATAAAATTAAGAATGAGATTGATCCGACACTTACCTTTCGACGGTCTTGTCGTGAAGGTGTCTGCGGCAGTTGTTCCATGAACATTGATGGCACCAACACATTGGCATGTACAAAACATATTGGCGATATTAAGGGCGATGTTAAAATTTATCCGCTTCCCCATATGCCGGTGATTAAAGATTTGGTGCCAGATTTGACCGTTGCCTATGCCCAATATGCCTCAATTGAACCATGGATCAAGACAGATACGCCAGAATCCCCAGATCGTGAACGTTTGCAAAGCCCCGAAGAACGCGCCAAATTGGATGGCTTGTGGGAATGTATTTTGTGCATGTGCTGTACCACCAGTTGCCCAAGTTATTGGTGGAATGGTGATCGCTATTTGGGACCGGCTACCCTATTACAAGCATCCCGTTGGATCAACGACAGCCGGGACGAGCACACGGGAGAACGTTTGGATAATCTTGAAGATCCTTATCGTCTCTATAGATGCCATACCATTATGAATTGTACCAGCACCTGCCCCAAAGGTCTTAATCCCGCCAAAGCGATTGCAAATACCAAACAAAAAATGTTAGAACGAAAAGAATAAAATTAAGGGGTTAATTTTAATATATCAATCTCTCGTCCTATAGTGCACATATTTATTGGTAGGGTATCTATGATTGATTCAGAAGCTTTCCAAGTACAAATTGATTCCTCTGCAATAACCACTTCAAATTTATCATCCAAAGATTTGAAATTGAAACGCTCTTTGAGTGTTTTTATATCTTTAGAAGAAGGATTATCAAAAAAAGAATCATAAGTTAATGTCATTACTTTTTTGTCTTTATCATAGTCATATCCTTTAATTTTATATCTCCAAGCGCAATTTAGCCCAAGCGGTACACTATGACCATATAAAGGAATAATAGATTTAGTTTTTAAATTATCTTCTTTAATATTGATGACAATTCCATAAACATGATGTAGACTTGAACCGCCTGTTGCACTAATGACTAAAATTTGATTTTCATTTAAATATGGTAATGTTTTTGATGTAATTATGTCATAAACAGGGCCAATATCTAACCGATAATGTCTCAATTTATGCTGCCTGTTTTCAATCTTGAGATATAAAACACCAAGATGCGACCCCCCCTCTATATCAAATGCTTTAATTAAATTTTCGCCACTTTCAAACTCTCTTTGGGCAGTAAAATTTTTATGTTTAATGGCATTTGCATAGTATTCATTTTTTTCATGTTTTAAGAAAACATCAAGCTCATGTGAAAATAAAGAGGGACAAAAAACACTCAAAATAAAAAACAACATCAATAAATGATAAATTTTATGATAATTAATCGCCAGAAACTTATTAAATTTATTTAAATTAAAATTGATTTTCATGAAATATATTCTAATGTTTAAAAATTCATAGAACATATAACAGAAAAAATTTTCTTTTAAAACTTTCTTAAAAAATATTTTTTAGGAATCCAATTTTAAAATTTCAATATCTTGCCTATGACATATATTCATTTCTAAAGCTTTCGTAATTGAATCAGAGGCTTTTAAATTACAAAGTGGTCCTTCTGTAACAACCACTTCAAATTTATTTTCTAAAGATTTAAATTTAAGATATCCTTTGATCGTTTCCATATCTTCAGAAGAAGGATCATCAAAGAAAGAATCATAATTTAAAGCAATTGTTTTTTTATTTTTATCGTAATTGTATCCCTTAATTTGATATTTTAAAGCACAATTTGTCCCAGCTGGTACACTATGACCATATAAAGGAATGATGGATTGAATTTTTAAATCATCTTTTTCAATATTGATCACACATCCAAAAACATGATGTTGACCTGTGCCTCCTGTTGCACTGATAACCAGAAATTGGTTTTCTTTTAAATATGGTAGTGTATCTTGTGTTACAATATTATAAATAGGCCCCATATTTAATCTATAATGTCTTAATTTATTTTCTCCATTTTCAATGGTGAGATATAAAATACCAAGATGTGAACCACCATTTTTACCAAATGCCTTGACAGAGTTTTCACCATTTGTGAATTCTTTTTGAATATCCAACTTATTATCTTTTAAGAAGATATCAAGCTCATTAGAAAATAAACAAGAAGGATAAAAAAGATTTACAATAAAAAATAGCATCAATAAAGAATGAAATTTAGAAAAAATCATAGATAGAAATTTATAGGCTTTATTTGAATTAAAATTAATTTTCATGAAAAATACCTTAGGCTTTAAATAAATTTATAAAAATATAACAGAAAAAATTATATCAAAAATATTTTATTGATTTTATTAAAAGAAATATACTGTATTAGGCTCTATGAAGGAATTTTAAAAATACAGACAGAACTCCAACCATTTGAAATTAAAAGATAATAATCAATAACTTATAAATTTTCTAAAGTTATGTTGATTTTTTGTGAAAAAAAATAAATTGACATATACATCTTTATAATAGTATATAAATTTCATTAATGTCATTTTTATAGTTTTTTTAAATGTAAGATAATTATATTTACTAATTTAACAATATAAAATAATTTTTTTCATAAAATTTTTGATTTTATATCAAATAGTAGCTAATCTTCTTTATAAAAAACTTAATTGTATTAAAAATTAACGTGACTCAAAAAACAATTCAAATATTAACTACAACAGAAAAATAGAAAATGTCTAATTACAACTTATTAAAAATATTTAAAAGTAAAGGCTTTGAAAATTTTACAACATTTATGGCTTTGGTTGGAATAACAGCCGCTTATATACAGGCTTATAAAATATTCAGCCTCAAATGTGCCACAGCTGTCTCTCTTTCGGCTGTCCTCATTGGTCTCGCAAGTTCAATCTGTTGGTTTATTTATGGACTGGCTCAAAGAATCATGCCTTTGATTATATCGAATATTATGGGTATCACAGGCGCTATATTGGTCGTAATCGGTATACTGATTTACGGTTAATATTTGAATCTATACTCTTTACAAAGATACAATAAGTAAATTCTTTGAAAGAAAAATGATGCGATTCTACTTTTATATTTTTATTTTGTGTTTTGGTTTTTTATCAGTTTTTAAATGTGAATCAAAAAAAGAAAGACAAGAGTTACTGCTGATTGATCAAATCCTTGTCTACAAAAGCAAAAGGCAGTTACAACTTCTTTCTAAAAACAAAATTGTTAAAGAGTATAAAATTGCTCTAGGCGGTAGTCCAATAGGTCATAAAGAACAAGAAGGTGATCAGCGCACACCCGAAGGTCATTATAAAATTGATTTCAAACGCACTAATAGCCAGTTCTACAAAGCTCTTCGCATCTCATACCCAAATGCTCAAGATCGTCTTCAGGCCAAGAAGCAAAATGTTTCTCCAGGGGGCGATATTTATATTCATGGACTGCCCAAAAGTTTTTCATTTATTGGAAAAGCACATTTAAATACAGATTGGACTTTAGGATGTCTGGCCCTCACCAATCAAGAAATCGACGAGTTTTTTGATTTTATTCCTTTAAACACACCAATTGTAATTTACCCTTAAGTATTTATATTAGGTCTTTGAGATATACAATATGTTGACCTATATTGTAATTAGCGATATTCTTTTAATGATAAAAAGTGAATATAAATAAATAAACAATAATATTTTTATCTTATCGGGAGTGCAACATGTCAATAAAATTAAATAAACTACTCAAATTAACGACATTTTCAATTTTTATGACTTATACAAGTATTTTTAATATTAGAGCAACAGAGGTAGAATCTGCAAAATTTGTTCCACTATTTAATATTAATTCTTCATCAAAAAATTTTAATTCTTTAAAGCTTGGTCAAGGCAGTCGTATTAATGTCTACGCGCAAGATGCCAGCACCAGTGATCCAACAGCATATTATAGTTCTTCTTCCGGCCTTTTTTCGCCTTCAAAACCGCCCTTCATTAAACAAGTTCTTATTTTTCAAGACCTGACAAATGGGTTTAGTGATCTAGACATGGAAATTGCAACCCTTCCGGGTGTTAAGTTTACCCCTGACAGTAACGGCGATTTTACAAGTTATAAAGAAGGCTCACCTGAATTTGATGCCGCTCACACCTATGCTCGGGTCAGGGAAACTTATGATATGTGGTATGCAACTCTTGATAGTATTGTTCAAGAATATAAAGATCCTATTGCTAAGAAGAAAATTCAATATTGGGATGGTAGAGGCTATGGCAAGCTAATGATTTATCCTCATGCAGGACTCGATGCTAATGCCTATTACTCACGTCTGGACACAACAAGATCTTTAAAATTTTTTGATTTTATAAGTCAGGAGAAAAAAGTTGCTCTTCGCAAATTAATCTCAACTTGTCGCGCAAGTGACGTTGTGGCTCATGAGGCAGGTCACTCTATTTTGGATATTGTATGTCCTGCTTATTGGGATGCTGATACTTTACAAGTGGGGGGCATTCACGAATCTTTTGGAGATTTAAGCGCTTTATTCTTTATACTCGTTCAAGATGATTTGGTTGATAAACTCGTTGTCTCAACCAAAGGAGATTTGCATAGAGGAAATTTTGCAAGCTTCATGGCAGAAGAGTTCGGTCGAGGCCTTGGCTATTCTTCTTCTCTACGCGATGCAGACAAAGATTATAAAATGAATGAAGTTGAACCAGAAGTTCATGCTATTGCTGAAGTTTTTACAGGGGCTATCTATGATACTTTAGTAAGTGGCTTTGAAGATGCTTTTGATGCATATCGTGGACGTTACCGGATGGCACAAATGTTACAAGATACCGGTGATTTCTTAAGAAGATTAACCTTACATGCACTCATCAAGAATGATAACGCTAATACCACCTATCAAAGCATTGCAAAAACCATGATAGACTTAAGTGATGTTTATGCGCAAAGTGCTTCTCCTTATGTCAAAGATTTTAATTGGAAAGTGTATTTACATGATGAATTTTCACGCCGTGATGTTTTGACTGATCCTTCGCCTAAAATGTTAAAAGCAGCCCGAATGGAAACAAATTTAGATAAAGAATATGGAATCTGTGGCACTCATTATCATAAAATAGAAAAAGAAGAGGAGCAGGGTATATAATATTATTTTTTATTAAATAAATTCTGATTCACGTGCAATTTCAGGTTGTGCGTGAATTTTCTATAATATTCATATTTTTAATTAAAAATATGGTTTAATACTCAATTTTTTGTATTTTTTAAAAAATTATGCTAAGTTACAATAGTTACATTATAAACATATTGGGGAAATTTATGAAAAATATTTCAATTATGACATTAAATATTATAAGTTTATTGTCTCTTGTTTGTTTTTTTGAAGCAAGAGCTACGGTTTCTCAAAATCCTATTCAGGATTTAGTGGCAGCAGAGAAATATTTTCAAGAAGAACTAGAATTTACCTCAAATCCCTATGGCGTCAAAATGGCGATTGAAGGAAAAAAAGGGAAAATCAGAGTGATCGACGTTCGCTCTCGCGAAGCTTTTGCCAAAGGACATATTCCAGGAGCTGTCAATATTCCATACGACGACATTGATCGTCTTGACGATATTTCAAATGCAGAACAAAAACCTATTAAAGATGGTCATAATTATGTTTATTGTTATGAAAATCTTTGCAATTTATCACAACAAGCGTGTGTTAAATTGGCACATTTAGGATATCCTGTTAAAGAACTAAAGGGCGGATTTACAGGCTGGACCGATCATAAATATCCTGTTGAAAAATAAATATTTATCTAACTATATTTTTATGTCAGTGAACAGCATAGGTTAAGGTAACTACAACTTTTACCATTTTTTGGACAGAACTTGTGTCGTAAACACCGTAGTCTGAGACATCTGCGGCGTCCATAGCTGTGACTTGAAATAACCCTTGTCTAGCGCCTTTTAAGGCACCTATTTTAATACCACCGTTCAAGGCAAAGGTTTCGGCACGCCCGCGGCCATTTGCTGTGGCATCGCCAATCATGGCTAATTTAAGAGATTCTAATTTTTGACTGCTGTAAAAATAACGTGGTGTTCCAATGTCTAAATCCAGGCCTTCTTCTGTAATCAAGACACCTGATTTTATAGCAAGAGATGTTACAAGAGGAATATTGTGAGAACGATAACTAAAATTTTGAGAAATTTTATATCCCTCAACTTGATTGCTTGTTTGACCATTTTCTAAAATTTTATACACAGTATTTCTTTTCAGGGGTGAGCCTTCAAAATCTTTAACATCAATTCCTTCTTTAGCCAAAAAATCGATTAATATTTTTTTATGATGATCAAATTTGAGACTTGCTTCTGAAAGAGAGGCCTCATTTGCAGTTAGCGTCAAGCTCCAAGATGATTGATCTGATTCAATGGAGCGTTCTGTATAACCTTTCACTTCAATACTGTTTTCAGCATTTTTAAACTGACGTGCTGCATTGCTTAATATCCAAGCAGATCCCATAAAACCTATCGCTAAAGCAATACCTATAGCTGAATAAGGTTATGTTTTGTCATTAGAGGAATATTAAAATATTGGTTTGCCTAACGAAAAGAGAATTGTGTATGTCAAAACATAATCACATTCAACTATAAACTTAGAAACGCTCGAAAAGACATACTATTTTGAGTTATCATGATCATGATCTTTTTAACCCGAGTTGCGTTTAAGGATTCAAATTAAGGATGCTTTCTAATGATGGCTTATCATCTCTGAGTTGGTAATTGATCAATCCGGCCATCAG
>JBPBPI010000150.1:0-11037 GCA_050954885.1 Janthinobacterium lividum
ATATCCATTGAGGGAACTCCTGATGTTTAAGTCTCAAGAGTTTACCTCAATACTAATGATCTTTTTTAATTATCCTTAAACGCAACTCGGGTTATTTAAGATATCAACATCTTGATGGATTTATAGAAATTTTAGGAAATTTAGAAATCATAGCCACAAATTCTAGTAATAATATTAATTCAGACGACCAGATGGAGCGTCTTGAACAATTTAAAGAATATTCAGCGAATATACTAGAAGAAAAAATCTCACAATTATAAAATTTAAATAGTTTTCTTCATCATCAAGAGCAATATTTTATTGAAAATATTATTTGCTATTTATTGGCTAAATTTAGAACTGAATGTTCAAGAAAAAACAATCGTATTGATACTGAAAATAAGGATCAAGGCAATATACAGAAAATTGAAAATTTTTTTATAGATGTGTTACCTGAAAGGTTTTCTAAAAGTATCGAACTTCGTCAAAACAAGGCTCTATTTCATGAATACAATGTTTTATTTCGTCAAAACAATGCTTTTTGTCTTATGCAAAATCAGCTCGCTGATAATACGATTGTAAATTATATAAATATAAATTTGTTTATCCGAAGATTAGAAAACACATATCAATTATATCCTTCTGATCTCAATTTTTATATTTCTTCAATTTTAGAAGAATTTTTAGATTCAGTTTTTAAAAATTCAGATCAACTTTTTGTCTTGCAACAGACAAAAAAGTTATCTTTTATTCCTTTTGCCAAGCTTGGCCTCTTCATTGCCTGTGATTCCTTGGATAAAGCAACAGAATATTTTAAATATTGTAATTTAGATCAAATCTCTTTTGATCATTTTGACAATTCAGAAATTTTGAAAACCTGTGGTTATGTCTCTGTTGTCCAAGAGCAAAAACCGCGTGTTGATTCAAATCAAGATGATCAAAAATCAAAAAAGTTTTTTGAAGCAGCTGCAAATTTAGGCTGTGAAGATTCTAAAAATATCTTAGACCAATTTTATCAATTAAAATCAGATTCTGACACAGATATAACCGTAGATCATGTGGAAATTATCAAAAATTATGGTTGTGCTGTAAAAAAGCTTAATATTGTAGTATTAGAAGGACTTCCGATGCTTCAAGGAATTTTAATACTTACTGGTTTGGAAAAAATTATTTTAAAATCAAATTTATGGAGTTTTTGGTATCATTATGAACTTGGTGATGAAGAATTTCCTAGATCTATTAGAGATGAATTATAAAAAATGGGTCAAAATTAAAAAATATTTAATTATACCTTAATCATGTTTGCGCAAGAATTCTTGGATGAGAATATTGGTAAACATTTAAAAATAACAGATTTGATTTGTCTGAAGTTCGGTCAAAGGGTGTGTGGGTTAAGATTTAAATTTTTCTTTCCTTTTGTTATAATTTTCTTGGGCGTGTGCGTTGAAGACATCGAAGCAGGCGGCTCCCTGGTTGACCTGTTCTAGTACCGTCCATCCGGCCGGTGTCAGGGTTATGGTGGCATTGACAGGCGATGAGGCTCGCAGCAATAACTGTTCTCCTATACACACTTCCAAATTTTGAATGGCGCGACTGATGGCGGGTTGCGACAGGTAAAGATAGGGTGCCGCCTTGGTAAAGCTGCCCGCTTTGACCACGTAATAAAAGATCCGTAAATAATCCCAATTAATGGGTTTGAGTGCTGCCTGTTGCAGACGACGTCTTTTTTTGGATGAATCCACCTTAACTTGACCATCATCAAAGCAATCTTGCGTCAGATCTTTAAAATGTTGATAGGTCAGATGATTTGACAAATTATTGTCACCATTCAAAGATAGAGGCTGGGTTGAAGCTCGGGGGTCGTTTTTGTATTGTGTATCCATAATGTGTGTTCCTTGTGAAAAAAGAACAGCGAGAAGCCACCAAGCACAGGTCAAAGATCAACGTATAGATTTAGTAAAAATCAACTTAAATAATTAATCCAAGACTCAAATGACCAAGTTTATGTATGCTTAAAGTAAAGCATTAACTTCCCGCTGCACAATTGTGTCAACAGCTAAGAAGTTATAAACCTTGTATCACCGATGCTTGGAAAGAGAGCAAATAACCAATGATTTTTGGCACAAAACAGCGCTGTATAATCATGAAAATTCACACGACGATTTGATGTTTTTGCGTAATAAAATTTATGGATATCTGATTGCGTTGCAAGAGGTGATGTGGATATAATACGTCCAGCCATTAATGACTCCTAGTAAGTTGTTAAGGTTAGTAGATGACATTTGTTCGTATCATTTGTCATATACGCAATGGGATTGAGATTTTTTCTTGGTCCCACTTGTTTATTTAATCAAAAAGCCGCATGCCTTCTGATCATCACTAAGATACGTACATTTGATATAAAATTGCAAGCATTATTGTGAGTCACGCTAAAATCAATTTTGAGACCTTTTGATAGATTAATTGTCACTTTTTGAATTAAGTTAAATTAATTTTCTTTTCAATCAACATAAAAAATTACTTATTATTTATAGTAATAATAAAATATTTGTTTTATATTTTTTTATTGACAATAATTATGATCATAATTATCTATTACTCATTAATAGTAAACAATACGAGTATTTAATCATGTCTAAGAAATTTTTAATGTCTACCGCCTTTGTATTTGCCTTATTGGCAGGTAAAAGTATTGCCTCAGATACAAGTTCGTTTATCGATTCAGATGAAGTGCCTTCAAACCATGTTGCGACAATCAGTCCAGATGTCGAAAATTTATTATCTACTTTAGGTAAAATATCTGATTCCAATAACGTAGATGAAAAAATAACATTCAAAAACAAAAATTTAAAGTTAGATATTAAATCTTTGGTTAAATCGGAATCTGATGAAATGACTTTACTTCCTTTTGCCAATCCTTATACATTTGAAATACCTGATGAAATTATTGATCATATCCATTCTTTTGTAGATAAAAAAAATTTAAAAGCAAAAAATTTACGTGTCTTTGGTCTAACATCCAAAACTAATTATCTTCTCGCCAAAAAACTTACTATCCATCTAGATACCAGTTTAGATGTTGATGGTTTTGAACCAAGTTTATCGCCTTTTTTAAATCCTACTTTAAAATCTGATGCTCTCAGAGACATGCTTGAACAAAAGATTGAAAGAGGCCGTTATACAAGATTTAAATTTAGATCAACACTCGAATTAGATGTCTTAAATAGTATAAATAACTTTTGTAAAGTTAAAAATTATCCTCTTGATCCTATCTTAAAAACTACTATCGAAGATTTGAAAAAATTAAGAAAAACTGAATTTAAGAAGTGGAGAAAAATCAACATAGCTAATATTAAAAGCTGGATAAAATCTAAGAAAGCAAAATTTGAAGAAGGGTATAGAATAGAAGAAAAATATAATGAAAGATGTCGATCTTTCTTAAAAGAAAATTATCCAAACCTCAATGAGCAAATAACTCATTTTACAGATTACGCGAGGATTTTTAACATTTCTGATGATAAAAATGGTTTGCTATACACAGATAAAATGAACTATTATTGTCATATGTATCGCTATCTTGAGGTAGAATTATCCGAAACAGACTTAAGTGCAATTCATCAATATTATATTAATAAATTCAAATTGCTTCATTCTAAATTCGTTCCAAAGAAGTAAAGACTCTTTAATAAGTATACTTTTTGAATTAAATTTTAAAAAAATTTATCTTCTCTATAACATTTATTATTAACTATTGTAGAGAAGATAACTTATTACTTTAATATCCCAATATATTAAATGTCATTATCAAGTTATCATCTTTCTAAATTGGTAAAAAGGTTAATACTTCTAGTGTAATTCGGTACACATAAAAATATTATTTACATTTATCATAATTTTCTTTAAAACTTTGTTTATAAATACATTTGTTTAAAAATAAAAATAAGAGCATAAAATGGTTGCCAGTCCTGTCTTTAAAAATTTCTCGACCAAAACTTATGACATTATCTTGATTTTGTTAATTGCGCTTATTTATGCTGCAACCCTTGCGGCCACCGATATTTATGTGCCGGCTTTTCCCAACATGATTACCTATTTTGGGGTTCATGAAAATCAAATTCAATTAATTTTAAGCATTAATTTTGCGGGTCTTTGTGTCACTAGTTTGTTAATTGGTCCCCTTTCTGATAGCTTTGGCCGACGAAAGATTATGGTCTATAGCTTACTTCTGTTTTTGATCAGCAGTGGTGGATGTGTCATCGCAACCTCTTACAAATCCATGTTGATATGGCGTTTTATTCAAGGGCTTTCAGCCGCTGCCCCCATGATCGTTGGTGGTGCCATTATTGCGGATCGATACACGGAACAGCGCGCCGGTCAATTGATTGGCATGCTCAATAGTGTGATCTCAGCGTCTATGGCAGGGGCACCTATATTAGGGGCATGGATCACGCAAGTCTTTAATTGGCGTCTTAATTTTGTGATTGTTTTTCTGGTGGCACTTGCGATTTTTTTGATGGCTTATTTAACATTGGAAGAAACTTTACCAGATGTAAAACGTAAAAAATTTAGGTGGGTTTCTTTTGTTCATGATCATCTGAAAATTTTTAAAAATTTAAGATTTGTTTGTTATACCATTATTGTGAACTTTCCGTTCATTGCCATCGTGATTTATGTGGCCAATCTTTCGGTGATTATGATCAATCATTTGGGGTTTGATCTTGAACAATTCAGTTATTATCAAGCATCCACCATGGGCGTCTTTATTATATTTTCTTTGCTATCGGTCAAAATGATCCAAGCCTATGGTTTAGACAAAACCAAAGATTTGGGTATGTGGTTGACGATCTTGGGTGGCTTTGGCTTATTTTTAATCAGTTGTTATGACAAAACCAACATCAATATAATTTGTCTGTCGATGGCCTCAATTGCCGCAGGCGGTGCGCTCATGGCAGGACCTTACGGCATGAAAACCCTGGCTTTATTTCCGGACATGAAAGGTACCAGCATGGGTGTCCTGACAGCATTTCGTCAGTTTTCAGCGGCTGGGTTGATCATCCTAACCGAAATCTTTTTTGATGGCACCATCGTCCCCATCGCCATCATTATTTTTGTCTATGCTTTAATCACCCTTTTGTGTTGGTATTTGGTGCGCGCGCAAGAATATTAACGTGCTTCTATAATCTTTATTAATAAATTATTAATCTTTCTTAATTTAAATGAATTAAGTTTAATTTTAATTAAGAAAGATTTTATGAAAAACTCTAAACTATTTATAGCATTAACTCTCATCATATTTAGTTATCATGCTCAATCCACTGGGCTTTTAGTTAGTGGTATTGCCAGCACTGTTGGTCCAATGCTTATGCCAATTGTTAAAGAAGAATCTAAGGCTATTACTCTAGCAATTATCAGTGGCGTAAAAAAATTGAGTGATAAAAGCACGCGTTGTAAAGTTCTTTGTAATGGTGTAGGCCCTTTGACGCCTTGCAAAACACCGACAGGCGTAAGTGCTTGTAAAGCAATGTGTCAAGAAATTATGCAAGTTGGCGGATATGAAATCAAATTGCGTTTTTGGGACAAAGGATCGATAACAAATTGTTTAAAAGCTGCTGTAAAAGCTGGATTACAAACTTCAGATGGCAAAGGCAATACAAAATCTATTTCTGTTTATAGTCAAGAAGATCTTAATTTATTAATTGAATTAATTTCATATATTAATGCTGCTGAAAAAGTCATTATCAGTAAGGGTGGCAAGCTTGATATTAAAGTAACAACAAAAGAAATCGATGATGAGCTCAAACGCGGCGTATATGATCAAAAATTAAGTCGTCAAGAAATCACACAATTAATAAAAAATGCTAAATCGATTAACGCTCTTAATAATGCAATTGAAGTCAAAAGTCATGCTGAAGCTCAGATTATTGAACTTATTAAAAGTGGACGTTTCGGCAATCAATAAAAATTAATCATCATGACAACAAACCAAGTTCTGTCAAGCGTTGTTGCAAATAATTTTCTTGGGTGTGATGTTCCGACAATTTAACATCTTTGTGGGGATGTAAAAACAACGGCATGGAATAGCGTGACTTAAGTGCCTCAGGTCCTTTGGGATTGACCACGCGATGAGACGTTGAAATATAATAATTTTGGGTCAACATTTGCAACATATCGCCGGCATTAATGACAATTTCACCAGGGTTACACGGAATGTCGTGCCATGTGCCTGAGAGATCGCGCACCTCAAGACCGGGTGCAGAGGCCGCTGGTAACAGGGTTAAAAGATCGATATCTTCATGGGCTTGGGCGCGTATCGCGCCTTCGTCTTCCAAACCATCAAGGGGTGGATAGTGTAAAATCCGCAACAAAGATTTTGCTGAATGGCGCACCATATCTGCCATAGGACGATCAAAAGTCGCGCGAATGTTTGCAGGTGTTTCTTGCTCAATCCAGGTCAGTAATGTGCATCCCACAGACTCAAGAGCTTGAAACAAATGTGCGGTTTGATCTGAAAAGTAAGGAGGCAAAACATGATCTCTGTCGTAATGATAAAACTCTTTTAAATCTTTGAGCGCGGATCCTTTGGCATTTTCACTTTTAAAAGGAAAATATCCTCGCTGATGTTCTGTCGTATACGTATAATGATGTTTATCGGGACTGGCAAAAAACGATTCCCATTCGTCATAGGTTTTTTGAATCAAATCCACAGGTACGGGATGATTTTGAATAACTGCAAATCCGGTGGCCCGCAGGGAATCCACAAATTGGCGAGACGCTGTGGACTTTTGAAAGTCAATAGTTTGGACGTGCATCTTTTTTCCCTGATAAAATTAATGATCGTTTTGACCGGCTTTTTAGTTTAGTAAGCTCTTGGTTTTTATATTTTAATATACATAATACATTTATGACGTTATTTTAAGATATAAAATGAAACAAGCACGCGCGAGACTGGTTTAAAAAATTGAATTATGTTAATTCTATATAGCGAAAGCATTTTAAAATTGAACAAGGAATGAGGAACGACGTGTATATAGAGATACACGAGTGACGACATGACACTGTTACAACTTTAAAAGGCACACGCTATAAAACAATTTTAGTTGCGGATGGGTAGAATTTTATGAAAGCTTATGTTGAACGTAATATATTATTTAAAGCTTTAGGACATTCTCATAATATTGTTGAGAAAAGAGCCACCATTCCCATTTTGTCTCATGTTCTTTTACAAGCAGAAAATGGTCAGATTAAAATGGCTGCGACTGATCTTGAATTGGGTATCATTGAAACTTTTGATGCCAGGATTGAGGTTGAAGGTAAAGTCACCGTTCTTGAAAACATGCTTTTTGAAATTGTTAAACGTCTGCCCGATGGTGCGGATATTCTCTTGGAACTTGGGCCAGAAGGATCACAATTAATTGTCTCATCTGGTGCCTCAAGATTTGAATTATCTTGTCTGCCGTCGAAAGATTTTCCGGTGGTTTATACCCATGAACTGCCCCACCGTTTCACCATTTCTCAAAAAAATTTGACACGTTTGTTTAAAGGCACTTGTTTTGCCATGTCCAACGAAGAAACCCGTTATTATTTAAATGGGATTTATTTTCACCCCTTTGAAAATCAAGAATTGCGCGCCGTTGCCACCGATGGACACCGCCTGGCCCGTGTCAGTGTTCCTTTGCCTGAGGGGGCCGAAAATTTTCCAGGGATTATTATCTCCAGTAAGACAATTAATGAAATTCTTAAAATTATTGCCAATGCTCAAAATTCTGATTTGGAAATTAGTTTGTCCGAAACCCAAATCAGCTTTAAGTTCGATAATATTTATCTAACGTCACGTCTGATCGACGGCACATTTCCAGATTACGAAAAAGCAATTCCTCAGAACAATACCAAAGTTTTGCGTCTGAAAACCAAACCTTTTATTAAAGCTGTGGAGCGGGTCAGTGTCATTTCAGCCCAACATTCACGTGGCATTAAGGTGGGCGCCCAGGAAGACAAACTTATTTTATCGGCCGTTAGCTCAGACATTGGCAGTGCGGTTGAAGAATTGGTCAGCAATTACAAATTTGAACCTATTGAAATGGGTTTTAATTCAAAGTACTTGGTTGATATTGCCGATCAAATGGATGATGGTGAAGCAGAGTTTGCTTTTTCAGACAACAACACGGCTGTGGTGATCCGAAATGTCACCGATGCCCAATCGCTTTATGTGCTAATGCCGATGCGTGTTTAGAAAAAATTTATTATTGTAGACCGGTTTAACACGTGATACATCTTTTATATGATGAAGAAAAACTTGTTTTCCTATTTTTATACCGCTTTCTATTTTGCGCTCTAGCGCAAAATAAACTCCATCTTACCCTCAATTGTTATCCTATATTTTGGCTTTATAAAAAATGAAGCAAGCTGTTTTATGTATTTTTTTAGGAATACTTCGATGAATAAGTTATATCTTTCGATGTCTTTGGTGGCGGGGACATCCGTTGGTACGGGTATGTTGGCATTGCCCATGGTGTTATGTACGTTGGGTATTGTACCGACTTTTGGTCTTATTTTAGGGACTTGGTTTTTTATGTATATCTCAGGTTTACTGGGGCTTGAGTTGAATCTTCGTGCGGGTCAAGGCCTTCCTCTTAGTACCCTTGCCCAACGGTACAGTGGCCCCATTGCCTCTTTTTTAAGCATAGTTAGTTTTATCTTTTTAATTTATGCTTTACTGTGCGCTTATATTTATGGCGGTGCTTCTGTCTTACAGAAATTAATTGAAACACATGCAGGTTGGCCGATTAAACCTGAGATCATCACGTGTGGATATGCAGCCCTTTTAAGTGCGATTTTGATGATCTCGGTTGAAAAAATTTTACAGATCAATCGTGTTTTATTGTTGTTACTATTTGTGACTTTTTTTGTCTTACTCAGTGGACTTTTGAGCAAGATCGATTATATGCACATGCCGTTCATCTCTCCCACGATTGATCATCTCAATTCTTGGACCCATGCCATTCCCATACTTTTTACCTCTTATGGATTTCAAGTTATCTTTCACACCTTAACCAACTTTTGCGGTAGAGACACCGTTTTGTTAAAAAAGGCTGTTTTTTGGGGCAGTTTGATCCCTGCTTTTGTCTATATCACTTGGACTGTGGGAACTTTAAGTGTTTTATATCGTCATCATCCGGATGCTTACGATCAATTAATACAAGGACATCTGGATGTAGGTACTTTTATCCATGCTCTTTCTGAAACAGCCGCATGGCCAATCGTTCAGGTCTTGGCCAGCTTGATTTCATTGTTGGCAATTTTAAAATCATCTTTGGGCGTGGGTTTAGGTTTTTTGGAAACCTGGCAATCATATTTCAAAGATAAATTAAGTCAATTTTCTCGTCAAAGTTTAGCGTTAATCTTAACTGTTTTGCCCCCTTTATGTATTTCATTGTGGGTGCCACAATTGTTTTTAAAAGCTTTACGTTTTGCGGGTCTTAGTTTAACCATGATTGCGATTTTTATTCCTCTTTGGTTGATCACGCGCCCTGCTTTGAAAAAAGAAACGGCCTTTTATCCCTTGACGCAAAATTTAACTGTTCAATGGCTTTGCTTTGGCTTTGGTTTAATGGTTGTTTTATGTGAATTCTTTAATTTTATGGTGGTAACAAAATGAAAAAACTCATTCTTCCCGCTTGCCTGGTAGCAGGCACAGCCGTGGGCGCCGGTATGATCGCCTTACCTATGGTTTTATGTAAAATTGGATTACTGGGAACGCTCGGACTTATTTTAAGCGTCTGGGCCTTTATGTATATATCCAGCCTCATTGGTGTTGAGATCAACCTTCGGGCGCGTCAAGGACTGCCTTTGGGTGCTTTGGGGAAATTTTATGATTCTCCTATGGCTGCCGTAATTGGCACAATAAGCGTTATTTTGCTTATCTATGCACTTCTTAGTGCTTACCTGCATGGTGGAGCCTCTGTGATACAAAGCTCGATCGTCGGTTATTCTGGTGAGACTGTATCCTTGCGATATATCGTTATAATTTATGCCTTGGGACTGGGAAGTTTGTTGATGACCCCGGTTCGTCCTGTGTTACAAGCTAATCGCGTTTTGTTTACAGGATTGTTAATTTTCTTTGGTCTTTTGGTGTTTGGTTTGCTCAGTAAAATTAAGATGACGCCTTTACCTTGGTTAAGCGATTATGTCAGTAATCCTTTATCTTGGTCTCAAGCCATTACCTTGTTATCGGCCTCTTTTGGATTTCAAGTTGTACTACATACCTTGACCAATTTTTGTCAGCAAGATCCAAAATTGATCAAGCAATCGATTTTTTGGGGCAGCTTAATTCCTGTTGTTGTCTATATTATCTGGACCTTTAGTACATTGACCATCCTTTACCAAGAAGCACCTGAGGCGTACGCACAGTTACAACGTGGTCAATTGGAAGCCGGGCAGTTTATTCAAACCCTGGCCCAAACGGCTACTTGGCCCGTGGTTCAAATCTTAGCTAGTCTAATTTCACTGTTGGCGATCATCAAATCATCCATTGGTGTGGGACTAGGTTTGCTACAAACTTGGCAAGAGCAGATCAACAGGCGGTATCAATTGTCAAAGATAACCTTTCAAGTGTCGACTGTTTTGCTGACGTTGATCCCACCCTTGCTGACAGCCCTATTGGTGCCACAATTGTTTTTAAAAGCCCTCAGCTTTGCTGGTGTCATCAACATTGTCATTGCTATTTTTCTACCTGTTTGGCTAATCAATCGCCCTAAAGCACAAGTGTTGCCAACATTTTATCCAATTGCAAATAATAAGTTGCTGCAACGGCTTTGTTTAATTTTTGGCATTATTGTTGTCATATGTGAGGTCATTAATTTGATTTGATCAAATTGAATAAACAAAAATTTAGAAAAATAGACAGAAAATGGTTTTTAATAAAAATTTATATAACGAAAATAATATATTGAAAGAGCTAAAATCTATAGCTGATTGCATATATAATTACTCAATGTTATAAATAGGGATGAGTTACGGATATAGTACAGATTTACGGTCTCGTGTTGTTGAGTATTTGTC
>JBPBPI010000151.1:0-2829 GCA_050954885.1 Janthinobacterium lividum
TTCTGACATTGAAGCAATGTTTAAGATCTCGCTTTTCAGATTGATAGCAATCGAGTAGCAAAGCCTTATGCAATGTCTTCCCCCCAGGATGGGCATGGATGACATCTTAGCCCTGTAAGACTGCGTGCTCCCACTGATTGACCAAACGTCCATGATGATTCAAGCGCATTCGCAGGAAATGTCTTTGGTATCGTAAGACTCGTCTTCAATGATACGGGCCTGTTGTTCTTCGAAAGACCATACACTATCTTGACGGCGGCGACAATCCTTGGTAATTGTGCGGGATCAGGATTGGCAGCTTCTGAGATCTTTGAAAAGCCCCTTCTATTCTAGGCTATCCCGCTAAGTCACATTGTGTATCTCCTTAAATGCTCTCAGCGATATTATACTGACCTTCAAGCCAGCTCAGTGCGTAGAGTTGTGAATTGGAGCGTCTATCCTGGGGATTGGTTTGGCCTGGCTTGAAGCAGTATCGTGTTGCATTTTCGGTTAGATAGCGGCCGAAACGCCGTTAGACTATACCAATCCGCCTATACAAAGCCTCACTTGCGGTGAAAGATCAGGTGCTCTTCCAGAGTTATGGTGAGCCAGATCGCAACCCAGTATCCCATCAGCGTGATGAGATTGTTGAAGATACTGTAGAAGCCGTTGCGTCCTGCACATGCACAAGTAGTATAGAAGATGACGTTGACAACCGTCCAGATCCTCATCTTTTGCCTCCAAAACCAATTCGCGTTCTGCTGAAGATTATCAAGGCCGCATGGGATAAGTTAGATGGCTGTACTATATTTTCGAGAGCCTCGGTGGCATTAATTGCGGAGTGGAGGACGCGGAAGGCACATACTGGTTGAACGTGATGATGACGAATGGCTGAGAGACAATCTTAACATAACCAAATAGTATCACATATCATTCATGACCAGGAGACAAAGTCTGCCCAATGAAATGAGATACCCATGAATGCCAACTCATCTTGGTCTTGACGGTTTGGGGGGCGGGTGAATGGTTGTACCTGTGACGTAGTACTTCTGGATCACCGGCTCATCGGGTTCGTGATAATTTCCGGATTGAGGCAAACCCTAGATTCCGCTCCTAAAGTCCAGTGTTCCATACTAAGAAGACTGTCAGCGCTAAAATAGAACAGGGACCTTATCATCATCCACTTCGCTTTCAATGCTCTCCTCAGAGGTCTCCATAGTGCGGCTGAATACGAAGAGACTGAGTGAAGTATTAGTGGAATTGAATTAATGTCCTCAGGTGCCAAACAATGTCAAGGCTAATGATCCACTGCATGAGATGATTTGCGAAACACTTACGGCTTCCAGTCTTCTTGGCGGACGTGTGTGGACATGTGGGTTAGCTTCTACCCGTCCTAGGTAGGGTGTGGGGGCCAAAGCTTGAATAACCCTGTTATGCCTACCTAGGTAGGTAGAAATGAAAACACCTCTTCATCAAGTCCAACGGTTAAAAGGGGCTTGACCAGGTGGACAAACCTTGACGGTCCGTCTACTCTGTCTGGTGACGCTGACATAGGTACATGTGCTTAGAAACAGGTACTTTGATCCAAAACCTCTCTCGCGTATCTTTTGAGGAATATAGAAGTAACAATCAGTGTTAAGCTTTGGCCCAGCTGACCTCACCCGCTAAATAAGCCCCATTTCAAGCTAAAGGTCCAGGCGTTGAGCTGAGTGGGGCCCGAGCCGATGAGCCGGTAATATCGGTATGGATTTCTCAGGAGTCACTTCAAAGCCCAGTGCACTTCTATGTGGTGAACAAACTAGCCACACGGCATAAAATTAATCAATGAGAGTGGAGCCCCTGTATCAATGTTGAGATGACACCCGTCAGCCTTGTTCTTGGCCCCAGTAAAACGGAACAGTCCTCAACTTTCTACCTACCATAATAAGAACTCTCCCCCTTCGAAAATATCTTCTCTACATCCCTCTCGTTCGCCTGTGCTGATTGTTCTCCCATCCTAGTCAACATCCCAATCAGCCGCAACGATGCGATTCATAAACGATGACCGTGTCGTGGACAAAGTCAATGCGCCAGGCATGAAAGTTCTTGCCCTTGGACTCCCACGTTGCGCTACTAGCTCCCTGCAAGCTGCTTTGGAGAGTCCATCGATAGGTTTCGCTCCTGCAATGCACATGGCACATATCGTTCCAAGTGCCCACAGGGAACGACTCGTCATTGCTGCAATGATCGAACCCGATAGGGAACGACGACACAAAATTCTCCACGAGATTTTCGACGGTTATGCAGCAACCGCCGATTTTCCAGGCATGGTCTTCGTAACTGACCTCATGGATATGTATCCAGATGCAAGCATCGTGCTCAATACGCGAGCCTCAGCGGCTGCATGGTCAAAATCGATCAAGGAGGCTTTAAGCTTCTTCGGAAGTAAAAGATATCTGTACACTGCGTATTTGATCCAGACCGACAGATTGCATTATCAAATCCACCAAGAGGCATACAAGAAGATGGCGAGAGATATAGACCTATCGCCCGAAGACATCTTCTCCCCGAAGCATTACGAAAGACACAATCAGTCGGTCAGAGATGAGGCCAAGAAACGTGGTAGACCCGTCCTGGAATATCGTCCTGAGGATGGATGGAAACCTCTATGCGAATTCCTGGATGTGCAGATACCTTCGGACGATATAAAGTACCCTTGGTTGAATGATGCTGCAACGATGACAACATTGAAGATGATTTTGGTGGCAAGGGGACTGATCTCCTGGGCAGCATTAGGTGGTGTCTTATACGCCGGCTGGTACTGGGGTCGGCGATTGACGTGATACGCAATGACATATGTATAGAATGATA
>JBPBPI010000152.1:0-3125 GCA_050954885.1 Janthinobacterium lividum
ACAAGCAGGCTTCGTGGTCGCCGAGGTGACAGCTCTGGACAAGACCCAAGGCAGCTACCGTCAGGTTACGTCAGCCAACGCCGTCAAGCAGGATCTCGTTGTCTCATGCTACAAGCCGAACGGGGGTCTAGAAGATCGGTTTGATGCCCGTGGGCTGACCGACGACACGGCTTGGGATTTCATCCGGAGCCATCTGAAGAACCTCGCCGTGATCAAGCGGGACAAGATTGGCGGGATGGAGATGGTCGCCGAGCGCGACGCGCGTCGGCTCTTCGACCGCATGGTCGCCTGGTTCGTGCGCCACAATACGCCGGTTCCGCTGTCCAGTGCCGAGTTTCAAGCCGGACTAGCGGAGCGCTTTCCCGGGCGCGACGGAATGTTCTTTCTGCCCAATCAGATCGACGAGTACGATAAGGCGCGAATGCGAGCCGGGGATCCGCCGCAGCGCGACATGTTTGTCGACGACGAGCGCACCGCCATCGACTGGCTCACAGACTTCCTCAAGACAAGGCCGTCAGCCTACCAGGAAGTGCACCCCGATTTTACCCAGAAGACCGGTGCCGGCTGGAGGAAGCACGAGACGAAGCCGGAGCTACTCCGGCTGCTAGATGAAAACTTCCTGAAGTTTGACGGCAACGGGCCCGTGCCGTCGCAGATCCATGCTTACCTCTCATCAAATTGGAAGGAACTGCGCAACCTCGATAAGGGCGACCCGCAGCTGGTCGAGAAGGCGCGCAATCGCTGGTTCGTGCCGGACCCGAGTAAGCAGCATGACGTCGAGGCGCGACGCGAGAAGGCGCTGCTTCGCGAATTCGACATCTATCGCGCTCATAAGGGCAAGAAGATGAAGGAGATCCGGCTCGAGGTGATGCGGGTGGGCTTCAAGGCGGCCTGGGCAGCTAAGGACTACCGCATCATCATCGACGTCTCGGCGAAGGTGCCGGACGAGGTGTGGCAGGAAGACGAGCGACTCATGATGCTGCACAGCATGGCCGTGACGCGTCTCGAGGCGGAGCAGTGAGTGCCGTCGCCGCGTCGGGCGCGACAGCCGCCCAGCGTGGCGACTGGCTGTGGCACGGCCCGCTTGGCGCCGTTCAGGTGATCGAGCGGCTGGATCGGTGGGGCATACAGTCGCTCCGGGTGTGGTCGCCGACATCAGGCACGGTTGTGCAGGTCGATGACGCCTCCGTAGAGCCCATCGCCGCGCATGCGCCGACGCTCGACACTATCGTGCATCGGGCCGCCGCCGCGCGCGTGCAGGAGGCGCTTGCGACTGAGGTCCTGCTCGCGCCGGTGCGATCCAGCGTCACCCCGCTTCCCCACCAGCTCTACGCGTTGGAGCGCGCGATGGAGAAGGGACGCGTCCGCCACTTGTTCGCGGACGAAGTCGGGCTCGGCAAGACGATCGAGGCCGGGCTCGTTATCCGCGAGCTGAAGCTACGGGGCTTGGCAAGGCGCATCCTCGTTGTCGCGCCGAAGGGGCTCACCCCGCAGTGGCAGGCGGAGATGCTGCTCCACTTCGGCGAGACCTTCCGTATCGCCAACCCCGGCGACTTCGACGCGGTTGCGCGCTGGTCGGACGACGACAACGTCTGGCGCGCGGCGGACCAGGTCATTTGCTCCCTCGACAGCGTTAAGCCGCTCGCGCATCGGCGTGGATGGTCATGGGAGCGGGTTGCCGCCTACAACCAGCGGCGCTTCGAGGACCTGATCACCGCCGGCTGGGACTTGGTGATAATCGACGAGGCGCACCGCCTTGGCGGCAGCACTGATCAAGTCGCTCGCTACAAGCTGGGCGCTGCGCTAGCCGACGCCACACCGAACCTGCTGCTTCTTTCCGCAACCCCCCATTCCGGCAAGTCGGACCAGTTCCTGCGCCTGATGCAGCTGCTTGATCGCGAGGCCTTCCCGGGGGAGGACTGCATAGACCGGGACCGGGTGGCACCATTCGTCGTCAGGACCGAGAAGCGTCTGGCCATCGACAACGAGGGCAACCCGCTCTTCAAGCCAAGGCAGACCCGTCTCGTCACCGTCGACTGGGCGCCAAAGCACGACGCGCAGCGAAAGCTCTATGCGGCTGTCACCGACTACGTGAGGCACGGCTACAACCAAGCGCTCAAGAGCAAGCAGCGCCACATCGGCTTCCTCATGGTGCTGATGCAACGGCTGGTGACCTCGTCCACAGCGGCGATCACCGCCACCCTCTGCCGTCGGTTGCAAGCGCTGGAGGATACGCCCGCGCAGCTATCGCTGGTTCCTGACATCGACGTGGCCGACATCTCGGACATGGACGGGCAGTCGCAGCTCGACGAGCTGGTGGATTGGCCGGGCTGGCGTTCGGAGAAGGCGGAGGTAGCGACACTGCTCGGATTAGCAGAGCAGGCGCTCAGCGGAACGGACGCCAAGGTCGAGGCGCTGCTCGAGCATATCTACCGGATCCAACAGGAAGAGGACGATCTCAACCTCAAGGTGCTCATCTTCACCGAGTTCGTAGCCACACAGGCGATGCTCGCGACGCAGCTGCGAGAGCGCGGCTTTGAAGTCGCAACGCTTAACGGTCAAATGGCAGTAGGGGAGCGGGTGGCCGCACAGAAGGCATTCGCTGGCGCCGCCAGGGTGCTGATCTCGACCGACGCCGGTGGCGAGGGCCTGAACCTCCAGTTCGCGCATGTGATATTCAACTATGACATGCCGTGGAATCCCATGCGCATTGAGCAGCGTATCGGCCGAGTCGACCGTATCGGGCAGAAACACACCGATCGTGCGACGAACTTTGTCATTGGCGAGACTGTCGAGCACCGCGTGCGGGAGGTGCTCGAGGCCAAATTGGAGGCGATCGCCGAGGAGTTCGGGTTTAATAAGGCCGCTGACGTTATGGACTCGGTCGAAGCCGAGGCGATGTTCGAAAGTCTTTACATCGACGGCATCCTCTCGCCTGATGTGGTTGAGCAACGCGCCGATGCGACCCTTGAGGAGCTGCGCGCCCGGATCGCCACCGATCGTGAGCGCCGTGAACTTTTTAGCTCCAATGCGCCGCTCGACCCCGGTGGTGCCCAGCGTTGGCGCCGACATCCGATCCACTTCTGGGTGGAAAAAGCGGTGACAACGGGACTGCCCGAAGCAGG
>JBPBPI010000153.1:0-2797 GCA_050954885.1 Janthinobacterium lividum
ACATTTTAATGAATGTCCAGAAGATATAGATCCTGAAACTATAATAGTAGATAAGAATAAAGATATTATATATCATACTGTAGTATTCTCTAGATGTACTAATAATATAGCATACGAGACTAGATATATAGATTGCCTAACTAGAATACATTGTAGTTTATTTCAGTATATTAATATAGGTAATAGAACTACTATATACTCAAAGAAATTACAAATACTACGTGTAATAGGCATATATTTTAATGCAGCAGCAGCATCAATATCACATAAGGATACAGTACTAGGTACATGCAATTTAATGGAACAATTATACGAGATGATAGATTTCGGTATTATTGATGAATTGCATAGTATAGTAAATAAATAATTACTATATATTTAATATATTTTTAAAAATTAAATACTATTAAGTAGGCTAGTAGATATGTTGTATATTCCATCGATAGATTCCTGAACTCTGATATCCTTACTTGATTGTATAATTTTATTAATATTCTTAGTACTACTACTATTATAATTACACCAAGCATGTAGATATAATATACAAAATTGTTTAAGGCTATTAATAGCTGACTGGCAATATATATAACTATTATCTACATATATCTTTTCATCACACTGTATTATTACTTTATCTAGATCTATAAATTTATTGTTGTCGTGTATTTTAGTAAATATATTTATAATTACATCTACTATACTTATAGCACTTTGACAATCTAATTTGCAATATCTATTTATATCTGATAATTTAAATTTACAATTAGTTATTTCTTTACTAGGTGTAATAGTATTGCAGTCTCTATTACATATAGTAATATTATCTATAGTATTAACTAGTATTATAGACAAATTAGTTAATTTAACTGAATTGTTTATTGATCTGATCTGATGTATATTATATTGTAGTATTATACTACTATGCTTATACATTATATCATCGTTTACTTTACACCATTTGCTAAGCAATGCTAGATATGCTGATTTAATTTCTGTATATTTGATATACTTGTGATTTCCTACTATAGTTATCTGTAATCTTCTATTACAGTATATATTAATAGTGCCTATAGTATTTGTATTTACATGTGCATTAGTAAAATTTGAATTAAATATTAACGTAGCACCTATCCTAACTAATTGGTTTATACTAATTATTTTCATTAATTTAGTACTATCTATATTTAATTTGCAATTTCCACAAGCAGTTATCTTTCCAAATTTATTACACAGCATCATGTATATTGAATAAGTGTAATTATCGACTTTTGTCGTAATTGTCTAGTATATGTTTATTAATATATTACTAATATATTTATAATTTATTAAAATATTACATTCTTAGTTAACTATTATTAAAATATTATTAAAATATTATTAAAATATTATTAAAATATTACTAAAGTATTACTAAAATACTATTGATATTCATAATTATATTATATATAAGCATAGTATGCAACTTCGTTGCGTATGACACTATCAAAATGTCTTTTATAAGTACAATTAGTAAATATACTAAAGCTACTATAAATATTATAAGTGGTATAAATAATTTAGCTAGTGCAGGCAATTCAACTATCAATAAGTTAGATTCAGAATTCTTTACATATACTGATATCTATAGAGATGAGCTAGAATCTTGTCCATATGGACGTATGGAAACAAGTCCTGGATTAGAAATAGTATCATCAATGAGATTACTAGATATTACTATCACTATGAATTTCTCAGAGGTAAATAGACCCATCATAGCTGTGCTAGCAAATCTACAACTAGAAAAACTACAACAACACTTTTTGTGCTTTACTCAACAGGGAGTACATAATCACAACGCAATTCAATATTGGATATATGAAAAAATATTAGTAAACCAAGCTAGAGATATACTTGATAGTATTACACAACCACGATCTATAGAGACTATTAATTTACAAATAATACATCGAGATATACAACTTTGGATTGCACGTTTTGAAGAACGACATCAATGCTGCATCAATGTTATAAACGATAGATTACTGGAAGATTTAACTTTAGGTGAAAAATATAATCGATTTAAAGATATTTCATTACGTGATATAAGTAAAGATGTACTAAAAGGTTCTCTTGAAGCAGTTTTTATTGGTAAAAGTATAATTAGCAATGATAATTCCGATATAGAACGATCAATAACAATCCTTGATGGTAATCTAGCAACAGATGAATCACGAAAAGTACTATCAGCCCAAAGTGCAAAACTTAATAATGAAAATTTTGATTCTACAAATTGTTTAGGTTCATTACTATATACTAATTGTAATGATATCACGTTAATACCGAGATTATGCAAGCTGGATATATCGATTCGTACTAACGCTAATTATGAAAAAGTAATTACCGATCATTTAATGACACCAGTAGGAGTTATATTAAATCCGAGAGGCTCTAGTCATATTGAAATTGTTATTAATAATAAACAATATCACTATCAAGGTCCACTATACAGAATGTTACATTGGACTAAGGATATTGATAAAATTAAATTTAATGGTCCATCTACTGGCCATACTAGTGTTTTAGAATGGTCTAATAAATCTAGTGAAGAATGTTATAATGAAATAAACGACAATATATCTAGAAAATGGCATACTATTCTTACGCCGGAACAACTAAGAAGTTGTGTAAATGCAATTATAGATAATGAAATAATAGATGGATACGATATATCAGTACTACCTAAAGTAAACTATAACGAGTTAATAGATAAAATATCATATATACTAGCAAATAAAAATGCCACACATATCAATAACAC
>JBPBPI010000154.1:0-3029 GCA_050954885.1 Janthinobacterium lividum
GGCGCTCCCACCTGGTCTCGCACGATCGCCGACCTGACTGCCCATATCCTGGCGCAGGCACCGCGCGATCGGGATGAAGCCGGCGATTGGTGGCGTGACCGCACCGGGATATATCATCTCAGCGGTGGCGGCGAAACGAGTTGGGCGGGCTTCGCGGAGGCGATTTTCGCCGCAGCGAACCTCGCGTGCCGCGTGGACGCGATCCCGGGTACCGACTACCCGACGCCCGCGAAACGTCCAATGAACTCGCGAATGTCGAATCAGAAGTTGCTGGATACTTTTGGCATCGCCGCCCCGCATTGGCATGTGGCACTGAAGCAGCATCTCGAATCGGAGGGGTAACACACCACGGTTGCGTTGCGGCTTACATCCGGTGCGCGCGCCTGAATGCCCGGCGCGCGCGCAACCGGCTTCCCAGCTGGAAGGTAAACGTCCAGTACAGAAGCTTCATCCCCATGCGCGTCAGCCGCATCGCCCGGACGGGGAGCCGATGCCCGACAAAGCGCATGGGCGCCGTGATGCGCCAGCTCGTGGACCGGTAGACCATGCCGAGCTCATGGCGGGCCTGAGCCAGCGCCTGGGCCAGCGCGTGTTGGTGCTCGTGGGAACCAGACGTATTGGCGGGCCAGGAACGCTGGGTGAATTCGGTGTCTGCCGCCCGCAACTCCTTCAGGGCCAACTCAAGGCTGTGTTGGGACAGTTGCTGATCCGCATGCAGGCTGGCGTATTGTCCTATGATTCTGTTCAGCGCAAGCGTCTCGCGCGCGCTCTCGCGCACCGCCTTTTCGGCGGTTTTCAACGCTTTCGTCGCGCGCCGCAGACGTAGATAATCGAGCAAATGCGGTTTTTCCAGCGGCGGGCGATCCTGCGCAAAGAGCATAGCATCCGCGCCGTCTACCGTCACATCGAAGCTTGTCACCGGCACCAGTCCGTGTGCGCTCAATTCGTCGATCCATTCGAGCAACGGCACGTGGATTGAATACGTTCCGGTGTCGTCATCCAGAAAGACGAAGAGAACGGATTTGGCGCGCCGTTTCAGATAGGCGATGTCCTCCGCACGGCTGCTACCGTCGCTCCATTGAAAGACATCGACGGCCACTACTAGGGAATAATCGAATGACGGAGCGCTGGCCAGTCCTGTCGAACAGAGAATCCGCATGTCCGCTCTTGTCTGCTCACGCTGTGCGGCGGGCGCCAGGCATTCGCAGCGCGTCTCCATGCCCCTTTCGCGCAGAGCTTCCCCAAGAAGCGTCGCCGTTTCCGGCCCGACGAGCAGAACCTCGGCCGTTGAGAACGATCGCGCGATCTGTTCAGCCAGAGAGCTAAACGCATGCCGCACGTCCCGAGGGCAATCGGCTAGCTGTTTGTAGATTTGGTCATGCATTGCAAAAATCCGTCATTTTTTGGGGTAGGTGCCCGATGCCGGCCATATTACGCATTTCCCTTCTAGAAAAGCTGGGAAAAAGCCCTCACTGCCAGATCGCAAGCGCTCTCCCGGTTCGTATAGCGGGTGGCCACGGACTGCGCCGTCGCAGCCGACATTGCGCGTCGGACCTCCGCATGCTCGATGGCTTTTCTGAGCACCGAGATGATGTCCTCGTGGACCATTTCGAATGCCACGCCGTTCTCGCCGGGCGTGATGAGGTCGGACAGATAAGGCGTATGGTGTGTCGCCACCAGCGCGCCGCACGCCATGAGTTCTCGCACGAACGACAGGGAATGGCGATTCGTCAATGCCGCGACGCCGATGTCGACGGCGCGATAAAATGCGCCCGTTTCCGCATAAGCGAGCGGTCCGGCATGCCGCAGGACGCCGGCCAAGCCATGTTGGGCGGGTATCCAGGCAGCGCCGGTCGCGACGATGTCGATATGCTCGCCATAGAACTCCTTGAGTTCCCGAAGCGCGTCCATCAGCACGTCGAAGCCGTGATGCCTGTGCTTAGGATGGGCATCGCACATGATCACCACCGGGGCGTTCCCCTGCTCGGAGAGCACGCGGCGCTGCGCATGGAAAATCTGGCCGTCGACCATCGGCGGGGAATAGTTCGCGGTTCCGCCATGAAAGCGATAGGCATGGGCCAATGGCTGTGCCGTGACGAAAGCATGGAATCCAAAGCGATAGGTCGCCTTCACCATCGCGCGCGTCGTGCTGGAGTGGTACAGCGTGGGTTCCCACTCCTGAATGAAGTACAACTTTCTATGGGCGTTCCTCAAGCGCAGCAACGGCAGTGTCGTGGTCCAGCGCGTTGCGATCGCGGCATCGACATGCAGATCGAGCACGGCATCGGGCCGCGACAGGGTCATCACGTCCGCCACGCGCGCGAGTTCGGGGAAAGCGGTTTCGAGATGGGTCGAAAATACCGATACTTCCGACCCCCCCAGTAAGACGAACGTCTGCGCGATGTTGTAGACGCGCAGCGCGTGATCCGCGATGCTCAAGACCTGCATCAGATCGCGCGCGTACGGATCCTCGAATTGCGGCAGAAACCAGGCCATCGAGCGCAGCTCTCTGGCAGGCGAGACGCGCATGCGCTCCGATGACGCTTTGATCTCGTCCTGCGAAAAATCGAAGTACTCGATGGCCGTCTCGTTGTCCGCGGCTCGCGCATCGACCGACAGCGCCGGCTGCCGGGTGCGCGCCAGACGCAGGCGCCCGGCCTCATCGATTTCAAGATGCCGATGGAAGAATGGGTCTCCTTGCGGAAAAGCGACTTGCACCTGCGGATAGCGCCAATCGGCTTGCGCTTCCTTCTCGAACAGGGAGATGTCCCGAACCCGGAAGCGCGCGTAGGGATTGAGCATCAGACGCCCGGCATTGCCGAGCGTCGCACGCAGACAGAACTGGATATCGGCGCGCAAGCCCGACTCGCCGGCCGAGAAGCCTCCCACGCGTTGCCATGTCGCCTTGGTGAAAGCCAGACAGGAGCCGGCGGCCGCCAGGACGTTTCTATACCAACCCGTACCGCCGAATATGTCGAAATGCTCGGGCGTTTCCTCGCGGAACAGGGATTTGGCCTGTCCTTCCGGAA
>JBPBPI010000155.1:0-29639 GCA_050954885.1 Janthinobacterium lividum
AAGACTCAGAAAGGACAGAGCCACCCCTTTAAACTTCTTACACAACCTAGATCATAATCTTGCCATTATGTAAAAACATAAACTCATTCAGCTATAATTGTTATATTTATGTAAAGAAGTTTTCGATATCAAAAGTTTAATCAAATAAAAAATCCGGACCGCCCGATACGATCTTCACGATGGATGGATATGGACATCAAAAGGCCCATGCTTAACATAACTGTCAGTAGTGCGGTACCACCATAAGACATGAGGGGCAAGGGAATACCTACAGCTGGCACAAGTCCCATCACCATACCCATGTTGATGAAAATATAAAGAAACAGCAGTGTCGTCAGACCCAAACCCAAATAACGGCCATAGGCACTGCGACTGAGGAGTGCCATGCGATAGCCATAAATGATGAGCGATAAATAAAGCAAAAGCAGCGTCAGTCCACCTATGACGCCAAATTCTTCAATAAAAGTTGCAAAAATAAAATCTGTTTGTTTCTCCGGCAAAAATTTTAAATGACTTTGACTGCCCAATTGAAATCCTTTACCCCACAGACCGCCTGATCCCAAGGCGATAATGGATTGTAAAATATTATAACTGGTGCCCAAGGGATCTCGCTCAGGATCTAAAAAGTTTAAAACCCGTTCCTTTTGGTAATCGTACATAAAATGCCAAAATACAGGAATGGCACTTAAGACGAGTCCTCCCATGACAGCGACCTTCCAAAGTCGAATACCGGCCACAAAGAAAATAGCAGATCCCGCCAAAATCAGAAGCATGGCTGTCCCCAAATCGGGCTGGCGTAAAACCAGTAAGGCCGGAATTAAGATTAAAATTGAGGGAATCACAAGGTTTTTAAGTTTTCGGATTTCTTCCAATGTACATTCGTGAAAGTAACGCGCCAAAGCCATGAGCAGAGTGATCTTCATCAATTCTGAGGGTTGAATATTGATGACATACAAATCAATCCATCGTTGGGCGCCCATACCAATGCGGCCGGTAATTTCAACCGCCACCAACATAAGTAAGGAAAGTAAATAAAGGACATAAGAATAACGCATCCAAGTTTTCAAATCGATCATCGCCACTCCAGATAAAATGACAATACCAACACCGAAACGAATGATCTGTTTACCTGCCCAGGGCGAGAAATCACCCCCTGCTGCCGAATATAAAACAACAAATCCAATGCTGGCGATGATGGCCAAAACCAGCACAATGACCAAATTAATTTGTTTTAATTTTTGAAAAAAATTGGGGGACAGAGAGATCATTGGTAACTTTTTAATTTTGATTGTAATCGAAGGATATGAGGCGAATCTTCAGGCAATGATTGTTTTGCTTGAGTCAAAGCTTGGGTTAGATATGTATAACTGGTCAATTTATTATTTTGATCAAAAGTATTTGTCTGTGTTCGATGGCTGATATCTACCAAAGTTTCTAAGCATAAATAAAAATCAAAGCATTGGTTTTCTGAAAATTTAATTGCAGCAAGATTTACATAACAATAGGCTTCGATAAAATCATTTTGTGAAAGTTTAATTTGACCCATCTGATGCATTATCCGACCAACTTCAACATGATGTTCGCCATAGTGGCGACAAGACAATGTCAAAATTTGCTGAAGTTTTTGTTCAGCCTGAGCATAATCTTTCAAATCTTTATCCAGTAAAGCACTGAAGAGTAAAAATCGACCTATTTTAATATTATTTTTTGAATAATATTTTTCGGAAATTCTTTCACTTTTTACCATATATTCTTTTGCTTTTTCATATTTTTCAAGCAGACGATAAACATCTGCCAGTTGTGCATAAGCGTATCCTGTATCGATATGATCCGCGGATAAAAGACTTTTGTTAACCGCCAAATCTTTTTTTAAACATTCTTTGGCTTCCACATAATTGCCAACACCTTTATGATAAAGCGCTAGATAAAACAAATTTAAAGAGTATTTTTGATCCAAATGTTGCGTGTAAATTTCCCCGCTTCTATCAAGGTGTTTTTTGGCTTCCACATAATTTCCTAAATTTATATAAGCATTGGCCAAATAATTCAAACCTCGTTCGATACGTGCATAATTATCAGGCAAATATTCTTCATATAACTTTAAACTTTCGGCAAAAGAATTTTGAGTTTTCTCTAAATATCCAGCACCTCGATAAGCAATGCCTAAATATCCCCAAGTTTCAGCGCGACGCGCATAATTTTGTGATTGACAAGTATCATAAATAATAAAGGATTGCTGAATAAGTCCAATTGCTTTTTTATAATCTCCTAATTCTCCCACAATACTGCCCAAGTAGGTTTGAATTTGGGCAATCTCTTCATAGTTATTTGGATGACGTTCCTGCAGGCCTTCTAGACTTTGTTCTAAATATTTTTGTGCTGAGATGTATTTTCCTTGATAATAATGAATCAAACCCAATTGACCAGTTAAAAAATCAATTTCATTAGTAGAAGAGGGCGTATTGTTTTTTAAAAAACTTTCTATAACTGGTTCAATTTCATTCATCCTGATTACAGATTCATCTTCAATAATTTTGCTTGCTTTTACTTTTAAAAACATCAACTTTTGATCAGGTTCAACTTCTTTTAAAGACGCTAAAGCTTGGGAATTTATGAGAAAGATTGAAAGTAAAATGAGAGAAAAAAATTTCATTGAACCACCTGTTTTTTTATGATGATTTAAAAACTAACATCATCTGTAAGTGAACTCAATCATATGTTTTTATATATCAGCTGGGCTTCCATAAGAATATCACGAGCAAGAGGGGCGGCCACGCGTCCGCCACCACCACCATGCTCAACCAACACGCACACAGCATATTTGGGATCAAGAATGGGGCCATAGCCCGCAAAAATACTGTGATCTCTTTGTCGCCATTCTAATTCATCGTTGTGTAAAACCCGCGTACTGCGCTCGTGTTTAGAAATACGCCTGACTTGACTAGTGGCTGTTTTACCGGCAAAAGCTTTGGCCGGATCTTCAATGCGTGAGGCATAGGCCGTGCCATAGGGATGATTAACGGTTCCTTCCATGCCTTTTCTAAGAACGTCAAGATTCAATGGATTAAAAGAATAAGGTTGTTGACTTAATAAATTTGGATTTTCGATCCGCAATAAGGTTGGTTGAAGACGTTTGCCACTGACCAGACGCGCCACCAGCAACGCCATTTGTAAAGGAGTTGCCAGCATAGAACCTTGTCCAATACTCGAGATGATTGTGTCCCCTATGGTCCAAGGTTGGTTCAGACGTTCTTTTTTCCAAGCTCGGGTTGGAATCAAACCACTTTTCTCCCCTGGAAGTTCAATCCCTGTTTCTTGACCCAATCCTAAATCCAAAGCCACCTCTGCTAAACGGTCGATGCCGATCATTCGTGATAATTCATAAAAATAAACATCGCATGACATTTGCAGGGCTTGAAGCATGTCAATGCTCCCATGGCCCGACCTGTGAACACAATGAAAGCGATGATTGCTAATTTCAATGTACCCTCGACACGTGATGCGATGAGAGGGTGATATTTTATTATATTCTAAAGCCGCCAGTGCATCGACCAATTTAAAAATAGATCCCGGTGGATAGGTTCCTTGAACGGCTTTATTATTCAGGGGCGTATAAAGATTGCTATTCAACTCTTCCCAATCTTTATGACCGATGCCGCCCACAAAAAGATTGATGTCAAAGCTGGGGACTGAGACACACGATAGCACTTCGCCCGTCTTGATGTTGATCACAACAGCCGCACCGCTTTTAACCGAAGATAACTTGTCAAACACTGCCTTTTGTAAGGTCGTGTCCAAACTTAAAAAAAGAGGTTGACCAGATCTGCTGTTAATTTTGCTCAGGTCACGGACCACATGACGATGGGCATTGACTTCGATTTCGCGGTATCCAACGTGTCCTTTCAGTTGCTTTTCAAACTTTTTTTCAAGACCTGTTTTACCCACCCGATAATCGCCCATGGCACTCAATTCTTCCGGGACCTGATCTTTCTCAGAAGGCGTCTGAACATAGCCAATGAGGTGAGCGAATTCAAAAGGTTGAGGATAATGGCGTCTGTATCCCAATTCAATGTCGATACCCTCAAGTTCAGGACGGTGAACTTCCAAAGCGCAAACTTGAGACCACGTCAGGGGAAAACGTGTGATATAAGGTTTGAATTTAGGTTGTTGCTTCAAAATTGTCTGAAATTCTTTGGGATCTTGATGTGTCAAACGTCCAATTAAATTAAGGATATGATCGTTATCCTGAATTTCATTGGGAATCATTGTTAGGTGATGATTAATGATACTATCGGCCAGAACATGACCGTTACGATCTAAGATTGTGCCACGCTTAGGAAGGATAATGATGAGTTTAATACGGTTGCCGTCAGCCAAATTTCGATAATGGGATGATTTAATTAAACCCAAATAACCTAAACGCCCCACAAGGACTGCACTCAACATGACTTTGGCGCCACTTAACATCAGTGCACGTCGGGTAAAAAGAATACGGCCGTCGATGGGTGTTGAAAGTCTCTTTTTTTTAAACATTTAACGAAATTTTTGATAGGTATTGAAACACAAAGCCGCAATGGTAGGATAGCTAAAAATTGTGAGTATCGCTTCAAATATAAATTTTTCGGTATACAAAGGCCTGAGAAGAGCAAAGACATTAAAGCTCATTTTGAAAGAACTGGTCACTAGAACAATAAATCCAAAGATGAGCCAACTTAAAATAAATGGTTTCTTTGCCAAATATTGATGATAGCTTAAAGATGACATAAAAAGGGCAACACTTGCCAAAGCAAGAGTTCCCATGGGAAGCCCTAAATGTGTATCTTGTAAAAGTCCCATGATAAACATTAATGCGATAGAAACTTTTTCAGGCGCATAAACAGCCCAAAAATAAAGAACACATAGAGTAAAATCAGGCATAAAAAATTGGAAAGAAAAAGGGATAAAAAAGGGAATTAGTCCAAACAAAAAAATTATGATGTTGGGAATAAATTTATCAAAAGACTTTAACAAAGATAAATTAAGTCTATTCATCCAAAGGGATTCCAACAGGTTTTAAAACTTGAACATACTCTAGTTGTGATAAATCTTGCAAGGGTTCAACAAATATCTCCTCATCTTTGACACGGGTAACGCGTCCGATAATAAATCCCGGTGGGAAAATGCCGCCTTGTCCGGATGAAAAAACATATTCTCCTTTTTCAATTTGAACATCCGTATTGGATTCTTGATGCTTAGACTCAGCTTTATCCAAAGAAGGATTTTTATGAGAGGTGTGAAACGACTTTTCAGAGACTTTGATTTTCATCACAGAAGATGTCCCACCTGAAAGAATGCCTTGAATACCTGATTTTTCCAAAATAACAGGAATATGAGATTGCGGATCAGTGATCAATAGAACACGGCTGGCATAATTTCCTCTTTCAATGACACGACCCAGAATTAATTGATTTGATAAAACAGCACTTTTCAATTCAATACTGGCTTTCTTGCCACCGTTGATAAAAATATTTTTTTGATAAGGAGAATTCGATTCACCGATCACGCGCACCGTAACAAAGGTTGGATTTTCTTCAGGAATAATTTTAAGTCGCTGCCTAAGGCGATGATTTTCAGAAGCCAGTGCCAAAGTTTGATAATAACGTGTGCGTAGGACAATATTTTCATCCCGCAGTTTTTGATTTTGACGATGGATATAAAAATGAGACGTAACAGTATCTACACTGTTTTCAAAAAATTTTGTGGGAATGCGACATATTTTATTAATGTAAGCACTGCCATCAATCAGAAAAGATTGTAAAGGTTGATGAAAAGATGAATGTGTGTAAATAACAGACAATAAAAGCAAAGAGCCTATGATGAAAGAAATATATCTTACCTTAAAAAGAAAATGACCTTTGGCATAAGGTTTCTTCAAATTTAAAAGCATAAGCCAAGGTTTCATGGCAGATTTTAACTCACGCGCTGAACATAGAACAAAGAGAAAATTAATAAGTTGGTGATGTCAAATTCTCCTAAACTTATGGAAAAATAAATTTTAAAAATTTATTTAATAAACATCGCTTAAAACTTTTTTCATGGTTCCAATATGTTCTAAAGCCATACCTGTCCCCAGAGCCACGCACAACAAAGGTTCATCTGCCACAGAAACAGGCAGACCTGTTGCTTCGCGAAGAACAATATCAAGATTGGACAGCAACGCACCGCCACCTGTCAAAACAATGCCTTTGTCTACAATGTCAGAGGAAAGTTGAGGAGCCAGATTTTCAAGCACGATTTTAACAGCTTCAACAATACCGGCTACTGGTTCTGCAAGGCTTTCAGACACTTGACGCTCGTCAATGATAATTTCTTTGGGGATACCATTAATGAGATCGCGACCTTTAACGCTGATGGTGCGGCCACAATCATGTTCTGGTGATTTAGCAGAACCAATTTCTTTTTTAATTTTTTCAGCAGAACTTTCGCCGATCAAAAGGTTATGATTGCGACGAATATAGTTAATGATGGCCTCATCCATGTTATCACCACCGATGCTGACGGATCTGGCGTAGACGATACCGCCCAAAGATAGCACCGCAACTTCTGTGGTACCACCACCAATATCAACAACCATCGATCCAATAGGTTCAGTTACTGGAAGACCGGCACCGATGGCGGCTGCCATAGGTTCTTCAATTAAAAGAACACGACTTGCCCCTGCTTTTTCAGCAGCTTCTTGAATAGCACGTCTTTCAACAGCCGTAGCCCCTGAGGGAACACAAATAATAATTGTGGGACGGGCAAAGCTTCGACGATTGTGTACTTTACGAATAAAATATTTGATCATTTCTTCAGTGACTTCAAAATCCGCAATCACACCTTTGCGCAAAGGGCGAATGGCTTGAATGTTGCCCGGGGTCCGTCCTACCATCTCTTTGGCTTCATGGCCCACGGCCAAAACCTGATTTTTGCCCGCACGTGCCACGACCGAAGGTTCATTCAAGACAATGCCTTGGCCTTTAACATAGACAAGTGTATTGGCAGTCCCCAAATCAATGGCCATATCGGAAGACATCATTTCAAGAAATTTTCTGAACATTAATTTACTCGCAAGTATTTGACATTGAATTCTATTTAAAAAAAATTAATTAGCATAATAGATTAGAATAATAATCTAAAATCTAATGATTAACTTCTTTTAACACTGATTTTCCATAACGCAAAGCATCTTCGCTATAAAAATCGTCAATTTTGTGACAAGAAGTTAATTGATGCCGAAACCAGGTCTGCTGGCGTTTAATATAGTGGTGGGTTGACTTTTTAGCGGTTGCGATTGCTTCTTCCAAAGTGTACTGATCTTTGCCGTTTAAATAATCGGCTAGAGGCCGGGCACCCAAGGTTTTGTAGATGGGTGCGTCTTCCGGTATATCTTGACCGATTAAATGCTGGACTTCCTCTAAAACACCTTGGGCCATCATATGATCAAATCTTTGATCTGCTTTTTCAATTAAAAGAGATTTCAGGGGATTTAAACAAAATGTTATAAAACGGTAATGTTCGGTCTTACAATTTTTGGGCTGATCTTGCCAATAGGAAAGCGGTTTGCCGGATCCGTGATAAACTTCCCATGCCCGAATTAATCTTTGGGTATCACGGGGGCCAAGACGTTGGGCAATTTTAGGATCAATCTTTGTCAGTTCTTGAAAAAATTGATCGTATCCCAGTGTTTCAAGTCTTTCCAAGGCTTGATCGCGATAATTGCAAGGGATATGAGGGATTTCTACAAATCCTTCAATCAATCCTTTGATATAAAGGCCAGTACCGCCCACAATAAAAGGTGTCTTGTCTTGCAACCCAGGTGTTTTTAAAAGATCAAGCACACGCTCAGACCAAAGAGCCGCATTCCATTGATCAAGAGGACTTAAAACACCATAAAGATAATGATTAACTTTTTTGACATTATCAGGAGTAGGGGATGCACTTAAAAGAGGTAGATCGCGGTAAAGTTGAACGCTGTCGGCGTTTATAATAACGCCTTGATGCTGTAAAGCTAAGTCTAGGGCAAATTGAGATTTGCCGGACGCGGTGGGGCCTGTGACAATGACAATTGTTTTAAGGTAGTCTCTTGTCATTTCTTTCAAATATCCCTATAATATAAAGCTTTATTATTGATATGTTATAATTATTTTCTTGAGGTTTTCAAAGAGTATGAGAAATCATTTTGAAAAGTTTTTTCTTTTTGATTTTATATTCTTTGGTCTCATTATGATTTTATATCATTACAGTGATATTAATGACAACTTCTTAAAAAACCTATTTAATACCACGCATTCATCACAATTCATGACACCTGAGACAGTTGATAGTTTTAAATCTTGGTGTTCAAATCCCACCTGGACCCCGTCTTCTTTGGTGGGTATCTTAAGCTTTTATGGTATGACATTTTTAATTGGCCACATTACACCCACTCAACTTTGTTTGAGAACCTTTGTTCTTGCATCCTGTGCCTTTATCAGCACCATTGCTTTTGCCCCCTTATCGCTCAGTCCTTATCTATTTTTATTGTGTGGTGCCAACTTGCTGTTATTCTTGCACTGGCATCAAACCTATCAATCGTCCAGCTTGCGCCTGTGTTATTTGTGTTTAGGGTTCATAGTTCTGGATCAAGGTATGGTCAGCTTGGGATGGATCTTTAGTATTTATATCTTGTATTTGACAGCCACCAAAACATTAAAAAGAAGATTAAAAGGTCTTGTGGATCCCATTGCCCTTATTTTATTTTCAATTGTTCTATTGCTATGGCATCAGGACATTAAAACCTATGCCAGTCCTTACCTCACACCTTTTTTTCCGGCCCTGGGACTCTTGATGTCTTTTAAAATGGACAGCATTTGGCATCATCGATGGATTCAAAAATATCGCCGGTGGATTTCAAGCGGATTGGCACTGTCTTTGCCAACAGGTGCGCTGCTTGCCCTCTATCATAATCAAGGTCTACCAGAGAGTATTCAACCCTTTTTTAACAATTTGTCGACGTCACCTTATTGGGTTTGGCTGAGCCTTTCAAGTTTTGGGGTGTTTCGATGTTTCCGGTTTCAACGAAGTTTTTGGCCAGAAATGACAACTGCTTTTCAAATGATTCCCCTGATGTTAAGTGGTACGCAAGTGATGAATCACACTCAAAGCTTATCTTTTATCCAGCCTTTTACACAAAATATTTTAAGCCAAATGACACCCTCTGATCCCCTTGCGATGTCATCAAGACATCATCGTCTGCCGCGACATCTCAGAAAGATAATGCCTGCATTCACACCAAGAAACAATCTAGAACCTGAAATTATTTTGGACGATTTTTGAGGTAAAGATTGACATCGTCTCGCGTCGTGGTATTAAAATACGGTTTAAAGAATATTATGTTGTAAGAGGAGAGTATCCATGCCTGAAGTCATCATTAATGGTACCGAGGGACGTATTGAAGCACTTTATCATCATGGCCCCAATCCTTATGCGCCGATGGCGTTAATTCTTCATCATCATCCTGAACACGGTGGTGAGATGAATCACAAAGCGACTTATGCGTTGTTTCGCGCGTTCCTCGATCGTGGTTATAATACATTGCGCTTTAATTTTCGCGGTATTGGTAAATCTGAAGGCCGATTTGGTCAAGAGGGTGGCGAGTTAAGCGATGCTGCATCCGTACTTGATTGGATGCAATCTTATAATCAAAATGCCAGTGAATGTTGGGTAGGTGGCATTTCTTATGGAGCTTGGATTGGGATGCAGCTTTTGATGCGTCGTCCTGAACTCGATGGCTTTGTCTCGGTCAGCCCGCCTGCCAATAATTATGACTTTACCTTTTTGGCACCTTGTCCTGTCTCTGGTCTTATTATTCATGGCGAGAAAGACACTTTAGTGCCTCAAACTTCCGTCAACGATTTGGTCAAGAAATTATCCATGCAAAGAAATATTGTGGTTGATCAAAAAACTATTCCCGATGCCGATCATTTGTTTACCGATAAGTTAGGGTTGATGATGCGTGAAGTTGATTCTTATTTGACCGAAAAACAACCTCAGAAACAAACACAAATTCAAAAAAGCCGCATGCGTACCTAGATTGATTTGTGGGGAAAGAATTTAATATCTATGATGATTCTTTCTCATTTTAAAAAAGAAATTTTACCTTTTATTAGAATTTCGGATTATCAAAAATTAGCTATTGAATTTTGGTGGCAGGCATTTGAAAAAGATCAAAACAAGATATCTGATTCGTTTAATCCGACTTTAGAAAATAATTTTAACATCTCGTCTTGGATGCAAGAACATCTTCAAAATATTGATGATGATATTATGTGGGAATTTGGACCAGGGCTTCAAAAAAAGCATCGTCTTATCATTACATCTGAAAGTAAAAGACAACTTCGTCCTTTAATTCAATATATGTTAAATGAAAGCCCTGATCTTGAAGATTGGGAATTCTATGAATATCGTTTGCCAGAAGATTTAAATTTGGCTCAGCAAACGATGAACATTCGAACAAATTGGCATAATATATCAAACATTGAATTTGAGTTGGTAGAAGATAAGTTTAACAAAATAGAAATTATTTATTATATTTGTGATTCTTTAAATCAAGAAGAAACTAATTTATATAATTGTTATATTTTAACTGAATCTTTATTAGGTGAAGAGATTTTACATAAATGGATTGGTCACATTGATGTACAATTGAAAGTTAAAAAGAAATTATTTAGAAAGGTTAAAATTTTTTCGCAATCAATAGAAATTTTAAAAGAAACAGTATTAAAAAACATACAGGAAATTAAATCAGATTTGTTTAAAGATTTCTATTTCATGCAAATTAATAATCGTGAAGTAGAATGGTGTGTCATGAAATCAAGTCCTATAGAACAAATAGATTATTCTCAAAAAAATGATCTTTATATATCTAGTTTTATTTTAACAAAAAATGATTTATTTAACGCGCTCTATAAAGATTACAATAACTTTTCTTCAGAAAGATTTTCCAATTTTAATGAGATATTTCTTTATTTAAAAATTGATGGAACTTCAAAAGATTTAAATCAAGACACATTTATAGACCGTGTAACAATAGAAGATATGCTTAATGAATCATTATTAAAAGATAAATTGGGTTGTGTGATTGGTGGTAGTACTGGATTAAAATATTCTTATATAGATTTTGCTTTAACTGATCTCACTAAAGCCATTCAAGTGATGCAAAAAATTTTGCAAGAAGGTAAACTTACGAAGCGAAGCTGGTTTTTATTTTCTGATGATATATATCAATCTGAATGGATAGGCGTCTATAATGATTCACTGCCACCTTTTATACAAAATGATAATTGAAAAACCTTTATTAAATCATTTGGGTTAAGAGTATATGCCTCAAATCGTCAAGCAAAAGACCAAAACATTACATATACGGCTTAATGGAAGATCGGCGGATTATATCACGCCTAATTTTATTTATGGGTGTGCCGGAGGTTGTCGCAACAGTTACTGTTATGTGATGCGGTTTAATTATAACAATATTTACATCAATGAAAATGTTGATCAAATATTGGCACTGATCGATCAGCATGTGGGTGCCTTGCCCCCCAAGGTTGCCAATCAAACCGATGATACATATTGGACCTATGATATTGGTTGTTCAACAGATGTCAGTTTGCATTGGAAACATACCGATTGGTTGAAAGTCTTTCATTTTTTTAAAGATCATCCTCGCGCTAAGGCAACCTTCGCCACCAAGTATGTCAACGATAGACTGCTTGATTTTGATCCTCAGCAAAAGGTCAGAATTCGCTTCAGCCTCATGCCCCAGAGTATCAGCACAATACTTGAGCCAAAGACGTCGCTTATTATGGATCGGATCAAAGCCGTCAATACCTTTATTGAAGCCGGCTATGATGTCCATTTGAATTTTTCGCCCATCGTTGCCTATGAAGGATGGCTGGATGATTACAAAGAATTGTTTGACTATCTGAATGCGCACATCAATGAATCCTATAAATCATCGGTAAAGGCGGAAGGCATATTTCTAACCCATAATGACCAGCAACACACCCGAAATATGCTTGAAGACAGAGTGGAAAGCGAATCATTGATTTGGAAGCCAGATATTCAAGAAGATAAGATCAGTGAATATGGCGGTAAAGCTGTACGTTATAAATTTGGTGTCAAAAAGAACTTTATCCAACGTTGGACAGCATTGCATGAAGAGTGTATTTCGTGGAATACAATAAGATATTTGTTTTAAATCTATTGAGCCATAAAATTATGGCTCAATAGATTTTAATTAAGCACGCGCTTCTTCAGGAGCTATGTCAGTTATTTTTGATATATCCCGTGATCTTCTTTTGCCATGCTTATGACCATCAGCAGGACGCTCAAGATCAGGTTCTGTGCGTGTGCTGTAAGGTGTTCCAGCCACATTGCCGCCCTTAATACTTTGGGCTTCAAACAAATAACGTTCAGCCTTTTGCATGATTTTAGGCGCGTCCATTTGTTCGTTTGGAAAGACAATACCACCCAAAGAAATGGAAACTTTTATCTCAAGCCCGGATTCAGTTTTAATCTTCATGGCTTGTGCCGCTGAAATCAAACGATCGGCCGCCCGGATGATACCCCAACGATCGCAATCTTTTAACACAATACCAAAACAACAACTGCTGGTCTTTCCCATAAAATCGTTGAAACGAATGGCATGACGAACGGCTTCAGTGGTTTCCCTAATCAAATTTTCTGTTGCTTTTAAGCCATTTTGACAAGCAAATAATGTTAATTGATCGATGGTTACCACAATATAGGCGCCCGGTATGCCAGACAACTGAGATTGTTCAAGATAAGAAATTAATGTCTCTACAGACACTTCTTTTTCAGAAAATCCTGTGAGTTTATCATAGCCAGATAAAGGACGACTTGGTGGTATTTCACGATCGTTATCTAGAAATCTAATATCTCCTTCAATGCCCAAGGGTGTGCCGTCAGAGCCATAGAGAACTTCACCTTTTTCTTCAACATAACAATGATGATAGTTGGGCAAACATAAATTATATTTGACCGTAAAGGTCGGATTTTCAACGGTCGCTTGTGTGAGAGCTTGCAGACGCAACCAAAAATTATTGGAATCCAACGTATTGTTAAAGCTGCTTCCTGAAATCAAAGGGGTCTCAGGACTCAAAAGCTTGTTAATTGGACCCCGCCAATTAATGCTGTCCCGTCTTAAATCCCATTGGTACTGAATAACCCCATAAAGCTTGATAAGATCAATTGCTTCTAATTTTCTGGCTGCATTTCCGTCCATGACTGCCTCCCTTATGATTCAAATTCAGCTCTATTTTAAAAGTGATTCCTTTAACAAGATATTAATTTTTTGAATAAAATTTAAAAAATAATTATTTATTTAAAAAATCTAATCCATCAAGTTTTTTAGATCTTGAAGAATACTTTTGACACCATTCACTTTGCTACTGGGTGTCTTCCACATGCCTAAGTATACAAGTTTATGATCGGGACGCAACCGAACAACACCTTGTTTACTGGCAACATACCGAACTAAAGCAAGGGGCTGGGAAAAAGTTTGATTGAAAAATGTAAAAACGCATCCTTTTTCACCTACATCAACCTTTTCAATACCGACATCGCGACAGATTTGTTTCAATTGAACAATGGATAAAAGATTTTCAACCTCTTCGGGAAGTGGGCCAAAACGATCGATAAATTCATCTTCAAGTTGTTGAATATCTTGGGAACTTTCGACCGAAGATAAGCGTCGGTAGAGATTTAATCTGACCGCAAGATCCATCACATAGGTATCTGGAATCAACACAGGTAGGCCCAAATTTAACTGTGGTGACCAAGATTGAGGTGAAGGTGTTGCCTCTAAACTATTTTGAGTTTCATGGATCGCTTCATCTAACATTTGTTGATACAATTCAACACCAACTTCACGAATATGGCCAGATTGCTCTTCGCCCAATAAATTTCCGGCACCGCGAATGTCCATATCATGACTTGCCAATTGAAAGCCGGCACCCAAACTGTCCAAAGTTTGCATAACTTCCAAACGCTTTTGAGCTGTAGATGAAATATTTTGCTGTACAGGCAAAGTTAAATAGGCATAGCCACGCATCTTTCCACGTCCAACCCGACCCCGAAGTTGATAGAGTTGTGATAAGCCAAACAAATCAGACCGGTGAATAATCATGGTATTGACCGTTGGCATATCTAGGCCCGATTCAATGATGTTGGTTGAGAGCAAAATTTCATACTTTTTGTCATAAAAATCGTTCATGACTTGTTCAAGAGACGTGGCTGGCAATTGCCCATGTGCTATCACGGTGCGGGCTTCGGGTACCAATTCTTTTAAACGTTGAGATAAAAGCGTCAAATCTTCAACCCGAGGTGAGACATAAAACACTTGTCCACCGCGATGCAACTCACGCATGATGGCTTCACGAATGACAACGGGATCAAAAGGAAGAACAAAGGTATGCACGGCCAATCGATCAATAGGCGGCGTCGTGATTAAAGACAAATCTCTGACCCCGGACAAAGCCATTTGAAGCGTCCGAGGAATTGGCGTGGCACTTAAGGTTAAAAGATGGGTGTCTTTTTGTAGTTCTTTAAGTTTTTCTTTTTGCTTAACACCAAAATGTTGTTCTTCATCTACAATCACCAAAGCAAGACTTTTAAATTTAACACTCGATCCCAAAAGGGTATGGGTGCCGATAACAATGTCAACGGTACCTTTTGTGATATCTTCTTTAATTTGTTTGGCGTCTTTAGGCATCACCAAACGTGACAACTGTTCGATCCGAAATCCTAAATCTTTATAACGTTCTTGAAAATTACGGAAATGTTGACGACACAATAATGTTGTGGGCACAATGAGGGCAACTTGCCGGCCGGCGGCTGCCACCACAAAGGCTGCCCGCATGGCAACTTCTGTTTTGCCAAAGCCAACATCACCACAAACCAACCGGTCCATGGGTTTTCCTCGGCCTAAATCTTCTAAAGTTTCTTCAATAACACGTCCTTGATCTTCAGTTTCTTGATAGGGAAAACGGGTGGTAAATTCTTGATACAATGATTCATTGCGGTGAAATATCTCTCCCTTGCGCAACATACGCTCGGCGGCCAACTTGATCAAATGTTTGGCAATTTCATGAATTCTTTTTTTAATCTTAGCTTTTCGGTTTTGCCAAGCACTGCTGCCCAATCGATCCAGAGTTGCCAACATGGATTCACCACCATAGCGCGATAAAACATCCATATTTTCAACCGGCACAAATAATTTATCGCCATTTTCATAAACCAAGGAAAGACAATCGTGAGGGACGTTGCCCACTGTTAATGTCAAAAGGCCTACAAACTGCCCAATGCCATGCTCTTGATGAACCACAAAATCACCTTGGGTTAAAGAGGCCACTTCACCAATGAGAAGGTCAGATCGTCGCTGACGCTGAGTTGACTTTCGGTGTGGCTCGCCAAAAATATCATGTTCCGCAATCAACAACAGTGTGCGTAAATCAAAGCCATAATCCAATGAAAGCTGAATGAGACCGACCTGATTTAAGGCAAGAGCATCAAGATCTGAAAATTGATTTAGGGTAACTGTGACAATATCTTTTTGTTTTAAATGTTTGACCAAACGATGTTGAGAGCCGTCACTGTGACAAGCGATAATTACCTTTTTATGAGCGTTTTGTGCTTCTTGAATTCGATTTTTGACGTGATCGAAAAGATCGATGTCTGGGGCATGACGCGAAGCTGAAAAATCAGGAATGGGACGGGCATTGAGATCTATATTTTGTGTATTTGCAGCAGCAAAAGGCGAGAAATGTAACACTGCACAAGAGGCAAGTTTTTGTTCAATTTCCTCAACAGTTGGATAAAGATAATGAGGCGTGACAGGATGATAAGGTAAATTGGTTTTGCCTTTTTCGACCTCTTTAAATCTAACCCGTGCCTCGTAATATTCTTGAATTTCTTTCCACCTATCTTGAACAGCGTCAAAAGTTTGATGTTCAAAACACACAACCGGGTCATCCACATAATCCAATAAGGTATCAAGTTTAGGATAAAATAAGGACAGCCAATGTTCGGCACCAGGATAATGGCGACCTGCGCTAATGGCCTGATACAAAGGATCTTGATCACAAGCCGCTCCAAAATGTTGCCGGTAAGCCATCCGAAAATGTGTAATGGTTTGTTGATTAAGTAACAATTCACTGGTGGGAGAGAGATATATATAAGGCAGCGTCTGTGTACTCAGCTGCGTCAATGGATCAAAATTTTTAATTTCTTCGATTTCTTCTCCAAATAAATCCAAACGGTAAGGTTGATCCGCAGAGGCTGGAAAAAAATCCACAATACCGCCTCGGAAAGAAAATTCACCTGATTCGCGTACGGTGGTGACCGCGCTAAACCCGTGGGCAATGAAATAACTCTCAAGATCTTTTCGAGAAATTTTTTTGCCGGTTTTGATGTCTAAATTACTGTTCTTGTACAAAGTTGACGAAGGCACGCGTTGAAAGAAACTTGCAATCGTAGTTAATATCAGGCGTGGACCAGTTTGAGGTTGTAAAAGACAGGTTAAGGTTTGAACCCTTTTACCAATGATATCTTTCTTGGGCGAGACACGATCGTAGGGCAAACAATCCCAAGCGGGTAATTTTAAAACCTCAAGTGTCGGATCTAAAATCTCAAGATCTTTGGCCATCTGATTCAAATGATTGTCATGACGACATATGGCGATAATAGGGCGATGGGATTGTGTTTTGGCCAAATCCATCAAGACAAATCGGCCAAAGCTATCGGCGATACCATAAAGGGTTTGATGACCTGATAATTGGATTGAAGAAGGTAAAAAAGAATTCATAAAGTAATTATGCTTTGTTAAAAAGATTCAAATAAGAATCCGCGTTAAAGTATTCTTCTATAACGTATTCAGAGATATCTTCAAGTCTTTTAGGTTGCCAATCTGGCTGATTGTCTTTATCGATGATAACCGCCCGAATACCTTCAAAAAAATCCGATCCTAGGCAAAACTTTTGGGCCAATAAAAAATCCATTTGCAAGGTTTCGTATAAAGGTTTGTCTCGTGCTTTTTGCATCATGGCAAAGGTCACTTTAAGACTGGTGGGTGATTTTGTTTGTAAAATCTCTAGACATGTTCGGGCAAAAATTGATGTCATTGATTCTTGATGCAACGCTGCGATAATATTTTCCAGGGTATCTTGTCCAAACAGATGATCGATATCAAGTTGTTGATTTTGTAAAGCAGAAGGTGGGATAGAACAGTTATAATTTTTTAAAATAGTCTCAACAGAAGCTTTTGAGATTATCTTTTGATTGGTTAAATCTCGATAGATCGCATCATAGTCTTTTTGGTTAATATAATGTGTGGCCAAACCAGTATAGATTGCATCTGCGGCACTCACACGATTGCCGGTCAGTGCCAAATACATGCCCAGGGATCCTGGACATTGATTGAGGAAGTAACTGGCACCGACATCGGGAAAAAATCCAATGTTGACCTCTGGCATAGCTAATTGAGTGCCTTCGCAGACAATGCGGTAGGATCCATGCAAAGAAAGTCCCAAACCACCGCCCATGCCAAAGCCGTGAAAAAAGGTTATATAAGGTTTTGGAAAGCGATGAATTTTATCATTTAATTGATATTCATATCTAAATAATCGTAATACTTCTTCTTGGTGACCCTCGTAATGAGCATAATAAAGTTGTCTTAAATCGCCGCCGGCAGAAAAAGCCTTGTCACCGGCACCTTGTAATACAACACATTGCACGGCAGAATCTTGGGACCATTGATCCAACGTCTTGGATATCTCAAGCACCATTTCCCGGTTAATAGCATTGAGGGCCTGAGGTCGATTTAAAACGATACGACCGACACTTTGTTCAACCGTGATCAGAAGAGGAGACCTACTCATGAGCGTAAGGCCTGAATGTTTACCACATAATCTTTGGATTTGAAAACCGATGTGCCGGCCACCAAAATATCGGCACCCGCTTGAATGGCGCGTGGAGCCGTAATTGGTGTGATGCCGCCATCCACAGATAGGGCAATGGGACGTGTGCCGATACGCGCACGGACCTCTTTTATCTTGGCTAATTGTGATTCGATAAACGTCTGGCCGCCAAATCCTGGATTAACCGTCATCACCAAAATTAAATCCACGTCATCCATTAAATAATCAAGGACGGAAAGAGATGTCCCTGGATTTAAAGCAAGTCCTGCTTTTTTATCAAATCCACGAATTTTTTGTAAACTTCGGTGAACATGAGGGCCTGCCTCAGGATGAATGGTGATCAAATCAGCCCCGGCACTTGTAAAACTTTCGATCAAATCATCAACTGGACTGCACATCAAATGAACATCAAACGGCAAGGGGGAGTGGGGACGTATGGCTTTCACCAAAGCCGGCCCAAAGGTTAAATTGGGCACAAAATGACCGTCCATCACATCGATGTGAATCATATCGGCACCGGCTTCTGTTAAAGACCTGATTTCATCACCTAGGTTTGCAAAATCAGCAGAAAGAATCGACGGCGAAATTTTAATAGGCTGTGATATTGTCATTTTTTAAAAGCACATTTCATTGAGTGATTTATTTCAATAAACAATTTATCACTACCACACTCTCGATTATTGAGTCCAAATTTCTTTTTTAAAATTTAAAAATTTTCGATAAAAAATCTATTTTAAAATTTTATATTTATGAAAATTGGGAATACTTAGACACGCAAGTGTGATATTCATCAGATGCATATATGTTGCAATTTGACAATGATACAATTTCATGATTATATTATTTTAACCTATTGAAAAGGAAAGAAAAAATGAAAAAATATTATATTGAAATTTTAAGTTTTGGGATACTTATGTTTTCTGTGTTTCAAACTAAAGCGATTTCTACTGATATCAATGACAATCGAGAAGCATTCTCGATTCAACAGCCAATTCATCAACTTGAAGATTTTTCAGATGATGAACAAAGTATTTTAGATCTCCCGGTGACAAAAAAATCATTTTTTCGTCAATTAGTACAAAAATCTAAACTTGTAAGTCCTTATTCCCCTCTTTCAGAAGCCAAAAAATCTAATATATGGTTTGACATTGGTAGACTTCATTTAGCTTATGCTGAACACGTCCAAGATATAGATGAAAAGAATATTAATTATGGAGAAGCTGAACAAGCCTTTGAATTTTCTCATTATCCATATGCTCGAATTTATTTGAAAAAAATTGAAGAAAGACTTAGTCTAAATGAATAATTTACTTAAAATCATTTTTTCATTCTCATTTTATGTAATTTTTCTTCCTCTTAGCTGGGAAAGTTTTTCCGATCTAGAAAAACTTGATAATTTACATATAAAAATAAGTTTTATAAATTTACCAACAGAAGACATATTTAATATTTTTGAACATGTTGATAATCACACCAGTTTAATTACATTTCAACGTGTATCAAAAGACAATGAAAATCTTGTTAAAGCTTACTTATTAAATAAATTTAGATTTTTAAAAGATGATAAATATTTGGATAACCAAGTCAGATTAATTGATCAATATTTTCACCGTACCTATGATTTCCACAGAATTCAGGCATCTTTTGAACATTGTTTATATTTTACGAGGCTTTTAGAAAAAGAGTTTCATCTTTTGGATCAACTTAACATTTTAGATATAATGTGTGATTCTGTACCACAAAATCCTATAAAAATAATTAGAAAAGGGATATCTTTTTTAAGAGAAAGATTAAACAAGAATGTTGATAATAGCTCACAACAAGAACGAAAAGTAATAAAAAATATTTTTTTAAACTTAGAGTTCCTCATAGGAGATGATCCAGAGAGTCTTACAAAAAATGAAGAAGATTATTTATTAGCCAAATTTTATTATTTAAGAAGTCAATTTCATTCAAAGCCCGTCGTAAAATTGGGTTTTGAAAGTAAAGCTAGATTATATCTTACAGGTATTCATTCAAAAGAAAATCCTTACCAAAACAAAGCCCAGTATTTTGCCTGGAAGTATAAAATTATTTATACAAATCCTAATGATATAGAGGAAAGAGAAAAACTTTTAAAAGATGCGGCTGAAGGGGGACATGTCCAGGCGCAATATGAATATGGCAGATACCATGAAGATTTGGCCTTAAGAGAGCAAGATGTACAAAAACGACAAGAATATTACGATAAAACCTTGAAATATTATAAAGCTGCTGCTGATCAAAGAAATGCCAAAGCTTTATCTCAATTGGGTGATATGTATTTAGAAGGAAGAGGCATTCCAGCTTCTTTGCCTGAAGAAGCTTTAATTTGGTATATGAAGGCGGCTTTTTTAGGATATACAAAAGCAGCGACCCGAGTGGGTCTAATGTATTATGCGGGTATCGGTGTGCCGGAAGAAGATTTCCCTTTGACAGATGGATTTTATCAAGAACTAATTCGACCGGAGTTTAAAAAATGGTGGAAAACGGCTTATGAGCATTCAAAAGCTTTTTCTTGGTGGCATGAAGCAGCACATCAGGATGATGCTGAAGCTCAATTTTACCTAGGTTGGATGTATCAAAACGGTTTTGGTATTGAAAAAAATCAAAAATATGCCAAACTTTATTATCAAAAAGCCGCTGATCAAGGAGATACAGCAGCAGCGATCAAACTAGGATTAAAAACGGTTAATGATTTCACAGATGCTGAAAAACAAGTCCTTCAACGTTGGGATACTTTAATAAATAGCAATGATTTGATTAAAAATTTTAATGTTATTCTACGTGAAACAGAAAGAATGGACAGAAGCATATCACCAAATATCTTAACTTTTTGTAATGTCTACAAACTTGGCAAAATTTATAAAAGATTTGAATATAGACTTTCATATTTTCGTGTCGAAGTATTATCTATGACTAATAATATTTTAAATATTGAAAATAATTTAATTAACGATATAGATTTAAAATTATTAATACAGTTACTATCTTATAACAAATATTTAAATCAATTAAACTTGAAATGTAACAGAATCGGTGATCTGGGAGCAAGATATATTGGAAAAGCACTGAAAGATACTCAAATTCATACTCTTAATTTATCAGGAAATAATATTGGTGCTGACGGCGCTAGAGAATTAGGACAAGCACTCAAAGATACTCACATTCATAACCTTAATTTATCGGTAAACCGAATCAACGATGAGGGCGCCAGGGATTTGGGAAAAGCACTGAAAAATACTCAAATTCGTAATCTTGATTTAGCAGCAAACCTAATCAGTGATGCAGGGGCACAAAACTTAGGGCAAGTTTTAAAAGATACTAACATTTATATCCTTGATTTATTCAATAATAACATCAGTCAGGAAATGCAGATAATTTTAAAAGAAAGGTTACCTAAAGTAAAAATTATTTTTTAAAAATCACAATCAATTGCTTAATAATATAAAATTTATAATTTAAGCAATTGATTGTAAAATTTAAGAATTAATTACCAGTTGATTCTTTGGAATCAGCAGATTCTTTACCTTCGCTAGAATGTTGATTTTCAGATGGTACTTTATCTTCTGATTTTTCTTTATGCATAAAATTAGCGATCTGACGTTCGGCTTCTTCATCCGTCAAGGCCACGTTGACCAAAACAGAGATAAAAACTTCAGGATGTAAGTTCACACGTACTTTATGAAGGCCAAGTGTTTTGATGGGGTGTTCCAAAATCACTTGTGTGCGATTGACTGTAAATCCTTTGTTTGTGATGCCTTCTGCGATGTCTTGAACGCGAATGGAGCCATAAAGATGACCATTTTCACCGGCAGAGCGTAAAACAACCACACTAAGATCTTTCATTTTCTCGGCAACTTGTTCTGCTTCTCTCTTCATGGTCAAGTTATGAGCTTCGAGTTCGACACGCTTTTGTTTGAATTCTTCAATTTTTTCACGTGTGGCACGAGCAGCTTTACCCAGGGGCAATAAATAATTGCGACCATATCCGGGCTTGACCTTGACAACATCGCCCATTTGTCCCAATTTTTCAACACGTTGTAATAAAATAACTTCCATTGTTTCTCTCTCGTAATTATAATGTTAGGCTTTGTGAAAAAAATGCCAAAAACATGTTAAAATCTATCTTTTTAAGATTCCTTCACAGAACCTAAACGCTCACGTAATTTTATCCAAGGTTGAAAAACCCCAAGTCCAATTACGAAAAAAATAAGCCAAACGAACAGTACCATAACAAAATAAAAAAGCCAAAGAAACATTCTTCGATAGCCGAAATGTTGATGTATAGTGTGAACAACGCTGAGGCCCTCAAATAAAAAGCCAAAACACAAAATTAGACTGGCATTTAGAAAAAATTGTGATCCGGGATCCGGTAAAACAAAAATAAGTAATCCATAAATTGCCAAGGCAATCCACAACCACCAAGGCAATCTGATATCTGACATCAAAGGTGTAGAGCGCAAATTTTTACTATTTTTTACAAGAATTGTCTGCGCTAGAAAGAAATTTAATAATGTTGTTAGCAAAGCAGCGCCGCAGAAAACAAAAGGCAAGACTCTGACCAAAATTTCAGCACCTTGTTGATATTGAAGCTTCAAATTATCAGGTGCCATATCAATCAAACGATCTTTTATGAATATGTCGTAACTTAATTCACCTTTGGATTTAAATTGAAAAAGGATCATAAAGAAAATTAAAAGACCCACCATATAAATCAAAAGATGCGATAAAACTTGGCCCGAAGAATGCTGATATCCTAAATCTTCCCTCTTAGTATGTACTGCTAAAGCAGATGTTGTTAAAATAAAGGCAGGTATAAGTGATACGAGAGAAAAAAAGATGCTGCCTAGAAAAGTTGACCCCAAACATAAAAATAAACAAGCAACAACAGAGGCATAAAATTGTGAGGAAACACCCCGAGATAATCCAAGACATAATAAAGGCAATTGAACAAGATTTGAAAAAATAAGAAATAAAGGTGAATAGAATTGGCTTCCCAAAAAAAGAAGGGCACATAAAGCACCCCCCCCGAGAATGTAAAAAAAGTCTTCTCGGGTTTGAGGAAGATCAAACAAGGCTATCTCGCAACATACGGCAATAAAGCTAAAAAGCGCGCTCTCTTGATCGCAAGTGCCAATGCCCGTTGAGGCTTGGCAGAAACCGCAGAAATACGACGTGGTGTAATCCGTCCTTGTTCAGAAATGGATCTTGATAGAAGACGTACATCTTTATAATCAATTTTCGGTGATCCAGGTTTGTTAAAAGGACAAGTCTTTTGACGATGAAAAAAAGGTCGTCTTACTTGGTTGGGCCTTGAAGATTGCTCGGATGAAGAATTTGAATTTTCAGATTCGGACATAATTATGCTCCTTGACTTTGACTGTTATCGTATCTGCGTTTTGGATGAGGGCCTGTTTTTTCATAAGTTCCTGATTTCTCGGAATTATTTGAATAAGACTCTGAGCGATCTTCGTCCCCATAATCATCGCGATTTGAGCGAGAAGCACGTGACAAAGCAGATAATCCTTTTTCATGTTCTTCCACGCGAACAGTTAAAAATCTTAAAAGATCTTCATTCAGGCGCATAACGCGCTCTAATTCTTTGATAACGGCTGGTTCTGCGGTGATATTAAGCAAAACATAGTGACCTTTACGATTTTTTTTAATTAAATACGCTAAAGCTTTAAGACCAGCTTGCTCTACTTTATCAACAGTGCCGCCGTTTTCTTTAATTAATGTTGTAAATTTATCGGTCAATGCTTCAACTTGTGAAGTCGATAAATCTTGACGTGCGATAAACACATTTTCATACAGTCCCATGAAGACTCCTTATGGCTAATGGGTTGAGTTTAAAATTTCTCAACAAAGCCGGTTGTGGCCGGCAAGGAGATTGAACACTTTTCTTATACTTAAATTAAAATATAAAATCAACCTTTTAAGTATTGATCTAAATTTAGCGAATATTTTGAATTTTTCTTTTTTGAGACATCACTGACTTTTGGGAAATATAAGACAAAGGTATTAATTTTTTTCTTTTATGTGATTTAATAATACATTGTGAAGAAGAGAGAACCCTAGAAGATTGATTAAGAATTGGTAATATTTTTAAAGGGCCTTAATTTCTGATGTTTACCTTCTTTTTTAGGATGAGTTAAAGAAGAAACGAAAGATGAGGGAGGAAGTTTTTCTTTTTCTGAGTCAAGTATTTCTTTTAAAGAAAAATTATTATTTTGAATCGCCTCTTCTTTTAAATTTAAACTTGCCCAACTTAAAGGAAAGTTAAAAATTATTGTAGCAACAATAATTGTATAACAAAAAAATTTCATAAATTTCTCATAATTTTAGATGATCAAAGGAAATCTCTAACCTTAATTGTTTGCTCCTACTGCTTATTAATTAAAAATTCAAGATAATTTTTGTTACCTATTCAAAAATAATTTTTTTTGAATAGGTTGTTTGAAAGGATTATTCAATACATGATTTATTGCTAAGAGAAGAAATTATGTGAGTGAGGATGAATTTTTATTGTAAAATTCTCTGTAAATTTATGGTTAAATTTCATATATATAATTAAAAATAATAAAAATTAAATTAATAATATTGTCAATAACTTGTTATTTAACAAGTTGTTTATTACTTTTATTTATTATTGAAGTAATTATATATAAATAATGAGTATTTTGAAATGAAAAATAAATTTAAACATATTACCTCTTCTCTTGCCTTATTGACATCTTTTATAATGCCCAAGGCGAATGCGGATCTTGACCCTCGGATGTTTAAAGATCTGACACATTACTTTAAACCAGACATGATCCATAATTCACCTGTTATCGGTATGGCGGCTCTTGAATCAGGACTCATTCATAACTTTCGCTTTTATGGCTCTTTCGATGAAGGTCATAAACTGGATCAAAATGGACAACCTCTGGAAGAGAGGGTTTATAGTATGGATAAACCGCATCTATTTGGCATGCAAAAAGATGTCATCTTCGGACTGCTTCATACCCTTTTTCGCTCGCCTGCTGGTACACTTTCGCCTCATGTGGCCGGAGAGGGACTGACCAACTTTCATTCGGTTGTCTCTCCAGAAAAGGTCGCCCTGTTGTTAAATTATGTTCAAGAACTAAACCAATTAAACGAACCTTTTCAAACGAGTGAAACCGGTAAAAAAGCTCAAAACTTGAAAGCCAATCATGAGCGTGATCTTCCCAAAAAAATAGCTGCTCTTAAAAATAAGTACAAAAATTCTTTAATGACGAACGAAGAGAAGAAAAAGAAAGGCTTAGCTACAGACATTCAGCTTGTGTTAAATTCTATTGAAAGCTCTGTTTTGCAAGAGTTAGAAACAGATGCCGATAAAAAGTTCCTGTATCCTGCACATACTACTGAACAAATTATCTTGTCCTAGTTTTTGTCAAAAATTTAATAATCAAAAAGATATATTGGAGATGATGTCCCATTTGAATGATAAAATCATTGATGCCGATCATCATCAAGAAATTGAAAACCGTCTCTCTCAAAATGATACTCAAGATTTACTGGGGCCCGATGATCTGGAAAAGATTGCCCAAAAGCCCAGCTACGACATTGATGATATTTATGCTTTAACTCATGCTTATTTGTTTGATATACAAGTGACTCCTTACGCTCAAAATTCATCTTTGATTGGCAATAGTGATTGCTATATTTATGATCGTAAGAATGATAAAGTCTTGTTTTCTTCTCATCCCTATGCCGATTGTGGCGAGACCGCAGCCCGTCATTTGATCAATTTGATGGTCTACGATGTCGAGAATAAAAAATTTGACCTCACGCCCCTTAAAGAACATATGAAAGGCCAAAATAATCCTTATTTTGAGAACTTTTTAAAGTTTTATGAAGAGCAAACACCGGATCAGGCAAATAATGGTAGCATCGATATGCGAACCTTGTGGAATTGTGTGGTAGGAGATCTCAATAAAGCCGATGATATCACAAAAGTTAGATATTTGAAAAGCCAAGGGGACGTACAATATGAATTAGATCCCGGTATTATCAATTTACTTTACGCTTTTGACAAAATTTTTCATCTCTCTCTTGACTCATTGGCAGATACCGCTGATTTTGAAAGCAAAAAAAGCTGGATTGAAACTTCTTTGTCAAAACTTTTTAACATTATCAAGCCCCATCAACATTGTAATTTTGATTTGTCTGATCTAAAAGACGATCCACAAAATCATGATGTTCAAGGTACATTTCTCATCACTGTTCGAGATGAAAATCAAAATGATTTATTTTCTTTTGACTTTTTTGCACAAGCCGGTCGTCATAGTCAAATTAGAACAATTAAAGCTTCAAAACAACAACAAGAATACCAAAAAAAATAATTAAGTATAAAGAAAATTTGAAGGATAAAGTTAATACGAGAAGCGTGAGTGAAGATATTTGGCTTTCAAGTAGAGATCAAGATCTTGTAAAAGAATATGTCAAACAGCCACTATATAAATATTTAGATCATAAATTAGATGATAATGATTCTAAAATTAAATTTCTTAAAAATTTACTTTCTTCCTATCCTGAATCTATTTTAAATTTGCCAACGCTTGCTAAAGAACAGCTAAAACAAATAACATGCAATATTTTAAAAAGTCTTTCCTGGGACGATTATGCGACATTTTATGAAATAAAAGATGGATTTAGATCATTCATTTCAGTGAAAAAAAAAGATTTAGAAATTGATGAATTTTTTGCTTACGATGAAATACAGCGAAATTTTGAGCCTTTAACATTTAGTGAACTCAACCATATATATAGTCAACGACCATTATCAAATTTTCAATATCTTGAAATAAAAGATGATAACTTAAAAGAGTATTCTTTTTCAGAACCATGGTCTAAAAAAATCAAAAGTTTAACCGTTGAATCCTGGAGCCTTGAAAATCTAATATTTACCGAATATGCATCAAATTTATCAAAATTAAATTTTAAAGATAGTTACTTTCTTACAAAAATTGAATTTAGTACAAAGATGGAAAAACTATCTGAATTAAATTTAGAAAATACATACATCAAAGAAATTATAGGTATTCATTATCTTATTAATTTATTTAAATTAGATCTTAAGGAAGCTAAGAGCATTCAATCTTTGGAATTTACAGAAGATAATAAGAACTTAAGATTATATCTTACAGGTTCTGGTATTACGCAACGTAATCAAATCAAAGGTATTGAACATCTAGATGAAGACAAAATTACTTGGTGATAGAATTATGTTAGGAGTGTAAGCTTGATAAGAATAGAATAATTTTAAAAACTTAATTTTATCTCCGCATTAATTTATCTCAAAATTTCTTTTACTGAATTTTGATTACAAACGCCAATATTATTAAGATTTTCTTTACCTTATTGCTTGATGCTAGTTGCTATATTCCATTGTAAAAGGAGCATAGCAATAATGTTTGGATCTATTTATCCCTTAAATTCAAGTCATAAAGTATCGATTATTGGTGCGTCTTTAGGATGGGGTGCTCAAATACATGAAACAGAACACGGACCTGATTATCTATACGCATCTTTACTTAAGAAAAAGATGAATCAACAAGGATTCGACCCCAAATGGCAAAATGTTTTATATCCTGTGATACGAAAATCTGATCAAATTGAAGCATTAAAAAAAGATGAGGTTCTTAATCTAATTGAAGACTTTGTCTCAAGATTATCTGATCAGGTAAAATCTGTCATTTTAGAAGATAACTTTCCCCTTATATTTGGGGGAGACCATTCCTTGGCCATTGGAACATGGAGTGGTGTGACGCAAGCATTAAATGCCCATCAACAATTTGGACTTTTGTGGATGGATGCCCATATGGACTCTCATACCCCTGAGACCAGCCCTTCTCAAGCGTATCACGGCATGCCGGTAGCCACTTTAATGGGCTATGGTGAGGCATGTTTAACAGATCTCACAAAATCATGTGCAAAATTAGATCCCGCTCATGTGGTACTTTACGGCATCAGAAGTTATGAGCCTGAGGAAAAAACTTTGCTCGATCGTTTGAAGGTTCGGATTTATTACATGGATGAAATTAATCAACGTGGCATCGACCAGACCATGAATGAAGCGGTTGATTATTTGAATCAAAATACAAAAGGATTTGGCATCAGCCTGGATTTGGATGTGTTTGATCCGGCTGAAGTTCCAGGGGTAGGAAGTCCGGAATTTGGCGGACTACCTGTTGAAGAAACACTTGATGTTTTATCTCAAATTGTGCCAAATTTGCAATTACGTGCCTTTGAAGTCACCGAATTTAATCCATGCCGCGATTATGACGATAAGACATTATATGCGGCACAAAAAATTATTGAAATGATTGTCAAAGGAAAAGCATTGAATAAAAGTAAAGAAAAAATTTATGCTTAAAAATTAAAATAATCGACTTTAGATAATTTTATCAAGCAGCTTGAATTTGTGAAATAACATGACGTACTTTAAAGAAACAAGTGACAACAGTGCCATGATCAAGAGTTGATTGAATATAAATGCGTGCCCCTTGTTGATCGATAAGATTTTTCACAAGAATGAGGCCTAAACCTGATCTTTCATGATTAGAGACAAATTGAAATTTCTCAAAAATACGCGTGAGATCTTCTGTAGGGATGCCAGTGCCAGTGTCAGAAATTTGTAAAATAATTTCTTCTTCTGATCGTTCAGCTTTTACAATAACTTTTCCCAATGAGGGTGTAAAATGAAAAGAATTTTTAAGCAAATTAGTCAAGATTTGCTGCAAACAATGTTCATCTGCCCAAAGGGTTCCGATATTTTCATCACACTCAAGATCAAAATATATCTTTTTTTGATGTGCTTCATGATCAAATAATTTTTTAATATTATTTAAAAAAATAAAGATATCAATTTCATGAGGATTTAAAGTCAAATGACCGCCTTCAATAATGGCCAGATCAAGGATATTATTAACCATGTTTAAAAGACGCTGACCCAGGTCCAAAATTGTTTGACAATACAGTAATTGTTGTGAATTTAGCTTACCAAAATAGCCCTCAGTCAACATCTTGCTGAAGCCTGTCATCGTATTTAAAGGTATGCGTAATTTGTGAGAAATATGAGTTACAAAATCAGATTTCAGACGATCCGCTGTCTCCAATGCTTCATTGCGCTCTCGCAAAATACGTTCAATACGATGACTATCTGAGACATCCATACAACTTAACAGATGCGATCCATCAGGCAACGGAACATAGGTGATATCAATAACTTTGTCACCCTTACAAGCCATACGCGTTTTTTTAGAAATTCGATCTGTGACATTTGAAATCAAATAGGACTTATAGGCTGTCCAATCGCCTTGATAATCAACAATTTCTTGAATCAAATCGATAGAATCGGTCATGTGTTGATCGATTTTAAAGTCATTTCCCGGCAGACCCCAAATATCGATAAAGGCAGGATTAAATAGTTTTAATCGATTGTCGCTACCAAAGACGGCGACACCCTCGTAAAGATGATCAAGAGAGGCACGATGAACTGCTATAGCTGAATGAGGTTATGTTTTGACCTAGTCATAAGATTATGATCAAGTTTGTTCAAAAAGTTTAAAAGTGTATAATGAGGCAGTACATTTTCTT
>JBPBPI010000156.1:0-2648 GCA_050954885.1 Janthinobacterium lividum
GTTGGTGGAGGAACGTTCGACAAGAGGATAATGGTATGGAGAAGAAGAGTGTGAGCTTGATGCTGAGATTTGGTTAGCTACTCCGCTGTCGAATGTTGAAAGCATGCTCGATTCTTGATCCTAGACCCTTAATTGTCTGTTGACTGTGATACGAGCTGTAGGCTGTATCTAAAGATGGCAGGTAGGTACTACTAGCGACAACCCCGGTATAGCTACCTTGTAGTACTTTCTGCCGCCCCTTCCGCCCCCAATCTCGAACACTCTGGACCGGGCCAGCTCTCAGCCTTTTCACTCCCAATCAAGAGGCTTGCATCTGGAACTGGGCTTCGGGCAGATTGTTGGGAGTGGCCATTGGAATCCATCGGCCTTGTGAGACGATCACGTCTTCTCGTCAACTGCCTGCGACTCATGCTCATTATCTGCCGTCGCATACTAGGATTGGTCCTCCATCCTTCTCCCGCGTCCGTGGCTTGTCGCGTTGACCGTTTGCAACGGGCTTTGTTGCAGCTGAGGCATGGGCCACAGCATCAGATCACCAACCATGTGTACAGAGATTGTATATTGACATCGGTAAGCTAGAGCTCAGAGATAGTCGTGAAAGCACAAATCGAGCCCAAAGCCACTCTCTACTCAACCTGTAGTACACTGTATGTCGAACATACGTGAGCTGCAATCTTACATAACCCTCCCCATACATGCTCCACCCATCGAGTACACGACAAACCAGTCCTTCCATGACGGCGATACACTCCACGTCCCAGAGTCGCAGCACAACAAGGCAGTACGACCCGGGTCGTCATAACCCCAGCTGTACAGACAATCGTTCGTGTCGCGCCGAGACATGTCGAAGAATACCCCTCCAGTATCAGCCGTTCGGTTCAAAAGAGAAATCCTATTTATCTACCGGTTTTCGTAGAATGAGTCCGAGTCCATCCGTTTTCGTAGACTGAGTCCGAGTCCATCGGTTTTCGTAGAACAAGTCTGAGGTCGACGATACTGAAGATTGTAGCTTGAGCAAGGTATGGTGCGGTGCGGTGCCGTTGGAGGGTCGTTGTTTTCCATGCATATCGCTCTCGCTAGATGATGAAGGGAGGTTTAGCCGTGAGTTTGAGTGTGCTTCAACTTTCCCCGTCTTGTTCTGGATGAGTAAGAGGACTGTCTAGATTGTGTCTTCAAGCCTCGTCGTGTCGTGGCTGGCTTAGACACGTCTCCGTGGTCTCGAGGTGGCAAGGATGGATCTCATCTGATACTTTCCCGATTGTGCTGTATAACAACCATCCAAGGTTCATTACTCTCTACAAGACTGCACCGGCTCGCGTAGTGATCAGAAGAGCGAAGCAGTTCAGCGTAGACAGTACGTCAACTTCCCTCGTCTATTTCTCGCTTAGCCAACTATGTACATCCCACGTGCACTCAATAAGGTCACTCTTCCTGCCGTTTCTTCTACGGCATACCCAACCCCGACAACGATGACGATGGCAAGTAGCAGTAGCGGGCTTCCATAAAGGCTATTGGCTTTTGGGGACAAGGGAGTCAGCCAAACACATGGCACCTGGCACGTATCCGGTCCCCTAATCGCCGTTCCAAACGGTCTGCCCTGAAACACGGGATGGGAGAAGGAGAACAAAGGCCCGATTGGGCTGTACTGCGTGCCGTCATCTCTCGATTGGGCTACGTGACTGAATATGGTATGGCAAGAGATTAGGCTGGACGTTGAAGTGTGGCCAAGGTTCACGAACGGGGGCGGGAGAAGCGAGGTGGAAGCGTAAGAAGGTCGATACGGGTTCATGGTCGTTGTACTGTAGACTTGACCGGTGTGTTTAGTTCCTGATTCATTGTGAGGTTCACGTTGGACATGGCAATTCAGAGCCGAGTAGTCGTGCTGGTTGTATCGTTGATATCCGGGTCCGAGAGTATATGCGGAGGCTCCTTCCGAGTGCGGGTCTACTGTGTAAAGGAAAAGGCCGGCTCTGATCTATCGCTATAAGCTTGAATCCAGTTACCCATAGAGATATGGGATTGGCGATCAGCAGCCGTGAGACGCTCGTTTCCGGTGATACTGTGGTAGACGTCTATACCAGTTCAGATTACGCCTTCGTGCGGTTGGCACTCCGATATGGAGTCACATTCGCTCTCAACATACGAACATGTACCCGGGGTCGACAAACGCTCATGTTCTCCATCGCTGATGCATAGTCGAGAAACATACTCAATCAGACTTTAGCGAAGACCTCCGCTCCGAAAGGTGTAGGATATGGTGGTTCACCGTTCGATAGTACAACGGTGAGAGTGAGAGGTAACTGCCAGTTTCACGCCTGCGACTTCAACTTTCTGACGTTGCCAAGTAGATGGTCTGCGACGCGAGGAGGATCAATGTCGCAGTCACAACTCCGTGTCAACGGTGTGAAGCGTGGCGAGAGCTGGAGGGTATATGATCTCGAGCATGGAAGGGAGAGAAGTCGGAAGCATTCACTCGAACACCAGCGCAACAAAGCAATCACTCGAAGACACCAACCTGCTTCTGCAACTCAAGACTCGACTTCCTCGCATCGAACACATTGACTTCAAACCCTTCTCCATCCTATCAGTCAACCACTCGTCCATCCTCTATACACAACATGTCTCGCCTCTCGATGTTCATCACCCGC
>JBPBPI010000157.1:0-3324 GCA_050954885.1 Janthinobacterium lividum
TACGATTTGAGAATTTGAATGCTGTTCATGTCGTCTCCTGTCATGGATTTGGCATGTGCCATCGCGGCACCTCCCATTCCGCTCATGTTTGTAAAATGCTCTTTGATGCGTTGATGTATCGGTCGTGCAGATGCAGAAGACTTCGGCCCCGCAGCTGCGTCGAGATGCTCTTTTGCCATCGCGCGGTGATGGTTCATTCCGCCAACGTCGCCCTTCACGCGTGCGAGCATACCGTGCGCGCCGTGCGATTCAGCTGCATCTGTGTGGTCGATGGCGTGATAGTTTTCTGTGCCGCCGCCGTGTTGATAGATGGGCTTGCCTGAGCGAGTTGTGCCAATCACTGCGCCGCCGCGTGAGCCGGGTCCCGTCGCTTTGCTCATATCGATTGTAAGCTTCATAGACTTTTTGCTCTCTTTGTTGGAAAGCCGATTGTGCGCTAGAGAGGCACGCAGATGCTTCGCGCCTTCATCGGTCGAATGCCCAGCTGCGTTGTCGGCTTTATAGGCTTCCTTAAAGTGCGCGCTCGCGGCATCTTCATGGTCCTTCGCGCTATAATGCCCGAAGCTATTTCCAACGTGCGATGCGTCTGTAGCGATATTGCCTTTATCGTGTACGTGCATTGCGGCGTATTTGGCGTGCCCGCTCATGTAGATGGGTTTTTGCTGGCGAGTGAAGCCTATAACATGACCTCCGCGTGCACCTGCGCCTAGCTGTGGCTTCATGTGTCGTCTCCCATCTTGCCGTGACCTTTGCGGCTCAAGTAGCGCTGCGCGATAACGTGTTCGAGCTTTTTATTGCCCGCTTTGCCTTTACGCTTCGTCTCCGCGCGCGCGTGCGAGAAAGCGGCCCCGAGAGGCTTGTTGCCGCCCTTCTCGACCGCATCCTGACTGCGATACATATCGGCATGGTTTTGCGCGAGTAGTTGCTGGTAGGCGCCCCAGGCCATCCTCTGCCTGTCCTGTTCATGCTCGCTAGAATTGTGCAGCTGCGCGAGCTGGTCGCGATAGCGTTGCCATGCAACGTTCGGGTCTTGGGCATAAACGCCCGACTTGCGGAGCGTGATGGCCAAATACGGATTGCGCGCTGACTTGTGCATGCCCATTAGGATGCCACAACGCGCGAAGCTGTCCCAAGAGACGGCCAATTAAAGGCGTCCACGCCAATGCCTGACTGCGCGTCGCAGGATTTCGCGTCCTGCGACATGCTCTAGCTTGCTGGCGCGCACCGCCTGGAACACGCTTTGACGTAAGTCGACCTCGTTGCTGCTTTGACGGACAATATCCCCGAGCACCGTGTCCCAGATGCGCCGTTCTGCATCATTCGTCACGATATTCTGCGTGATATCTGCCACACGCATCGGGCCGCGCGGGTCGTCGCCGACATCATCAACACGTCGCGGCTCTGGCATCGCGTCGAGCGGCGTGCCCTGCATCGGGCCACGATTGCGCGACATGGGGCGCAGAATGCCCGTGGCACTGTTCGCGACGTGAATGCAAAGCGCGACGGGGTTGTGCGGAGGCATTGGCATACCCACAACGCTATCAGAGACCCTCGTCCGCGCCTATAATTTCGCCATCACGCGGCACGGGATTGCCAAACATATCGTATTCCACGTCGCCGTCGTAAGCGTCGATGATGTCTGCGGGGTCGAGGTTGAGCGTATCGTCTGGCACATCTGCCGCGCGAAGGGTGTCTCGGCTCGCTTGCAGCGCCTGCTTGACCTCCTCATCGCCAAAGCTTGCACGAAAGCCGCCCGATTTGACCGCGATATTCGCAAGCCAGCACGCCATGGCCGTATCATCGTGTTCGCCCACGCTCTCAAGCTTGCCGTCCACGTAAGTGAAGCCGCCGAGCTCCTCAATCACGATATCGGTCATATCGACGCTGTGCTTATCGCCTCGCGGAATGCGCATCTTTTTATTCTCCATCAAGATGCGCAGGCCGGGGATGCCCTTGCTTAGGGAATGCTTCTCCACGCCTGTGTTGTATTTCTTGATGGGCAAGTCGGTTTTGTTGATGAGGTCATCGCCGAAGATGCGCTGCGCCTGATTCGCCTCCAGAACGGCCAGCTGCACCTCGTATTTGCGCGCCACCGTATTGATGAGAGACAGCTGCGATTTATACGCCAGACCGTGCTCGCGGATAATATCGACCCAATAGCGATTGCCTGCGTCGTCCACGCCCATCACGAAAATAACCGTGTAGTCCGCGCCTGTCTGCGCCGAGAGCGCAAAGTCCACGCCCATGAAGAGACTAACGCCCGCATCGCGCCAAAATTCGTAAGGCATGCCCAGCTTGAGGCCCATGCACTCGACGCCATCGCCTTGAAACAGCTGTTGCGGGAACAGCGACGCCTCGTCACTGATTGGCTTACATTCGATTTCCTGCGCGAATATGATGGCACCAATCTCGCGCTTTTTGGCCATCAGGAAGTCGTAGGAGAAGCGTTTGGGGAATACAGGGATGCCGTTCACGATGGCGGGGAAAACGCGATACGTGTACGCCGGATTGACCTTGAGGGTGCCGTACAGGTCCATCTTGTGAAACGGCGTGCCAACCACGATGATGATGCCGCCGGGGTTGAGCATGTTGGTGATGGCGGAATAGAAATACTTGATGGCTTTGCGACGCACCGTGGGGCTGTACAGCGATTCGTCCGTCAGTCCGTCGTCCACAATGATGCAATCGGGATGCAGACCTCGTTTGCGCGTTCCGAACCCCGCTGTCACGATGCGTGAGCCGTTGGAAAATTTAATCTGGCTCTTGTTCCACGTAAGCCCTTTGCGCTGCGGCACGAGCCACTGCAATTCGGGATTCTCCTCGACCTGCTTTTTGATGTGGTCGAGCACCTCTTCTGCCTGAGACTTTGTGGCAGAGAGAATGAACGTCACCTTGCCTGGGTGATAGATGGCCCGCCAGATGGGGTAGGCTTCGGAGAAAAAGAACGTCTTGCCAAGCCCTCGCGACGCGAGCACGCAGCACCGTGTGCCATTCTGCCCCGGCACCGCGACGTCCTGCGTGACCATCTTGTCCCATTGCAAATGATGCGGGGCCGCCAAGAACCGCCCGTTGTACGGCGCCTCCTTCGGGCCGCCCATCACCTTCGTGGCAAAATATACGGGCGATGCGCGCATCATATTGGGCGCTGCATCATGCGCGCGCGAGACAGCGTGTGGGGTGACCGCCTCAGCGACCATTATTTGCGCAGGTCCGTCTCCGTACGCCGACCGAGCGCCTCGCTTGCGGGACGACGCACAAGCGGCTCAGAATGGAGCGGCGTCGATAGCCGACGCGATTCTGCCTCGTCTTGCAGGTGCGACCCTT
>JBPBPI010000158.1:0-2635 GCA_050954885.1 Janthinobacterium lividum
AGCAGCTTGCCAGGAAGCCACCGATCAGGTTCGTGGAGATAGACGAGCTCAGCACAAGATGCTTGACCTATCTTGAAACAGGGCCCACTCGGGTTGCGGTCTGGAACAAATCAAATCCCACGATAGGGGATACCTTAGCTAAGAGTCTAAGACCCCTAATTGCTCAAATCCAAGCGCGACCGAAGAGCCATAAACTCCATCTGACTATCCTCAACGATGGCTCAATGCCACCACCACGATTGTAAGATGTTTCATAGTCCCGGGGCCGCACTACCACTTTCTCGAAGATCGCCCGGCTGAAAGGCAGGAAGGCATGCGTAGCTTGCTTCTACAATTGCTCGGCAAATCCGACCAGCTCTCCAGTCGCTCCCTGCAATCAATGAATTCGGCCTACCTCCGACCTATTAGACGCGAACTCCCGAATTTGTCACTGCAGCACAAGACCGTATGGAATCGATTCGACTGATGGTTAAAGCGCATACAATATGCAGGTCGCAAGAGAAGGATCATACATATACTTAGAGTTGAGACCGAAGGCGGCGGTTTTCGGTCATGGCATTGGGAGATCTAGAAGCTGAATCGAGACCAGAATTGCGCATGTTGGTTACGAAATGGAGAGCTTTGCGAAAAAGAGCCAGATCAAACAAGCGATAACAAAAGAAATGCTTCCAACGGTTCCCTTCAAAGGGTACCGCAGACGAGAGGTGGTGTTCCGCAGCCGTCGGTTTCTACTTCTTCGCTCACAACGAAAAGTCTTAGCAATCGGCGAAATCCTCCAAGTTCGCACTACGCCTTCCCACCAGATGGGTACGTTGCTTGTCGGTACTATCGCGATCGTCATGAAATTGGACGACGCCGGCAATATCAAGACGATTTCACCAGCGACTGTGCCTGCAACAACTCGTGGATAGTAGTACACCTGAACTGGATCAAGCGCATGCATAGACTCATCCACCTTGTCAATAGCTCATATCGGACTTCCACATACAATCGCAACATCCCTTCATCCTCATCAACGACGACAAGATCTGCAAATTCCAGACGGGTGCTGTTGGATCCGGAAATCCGGCTGATCGATTATGGCTCAGCCACCTTTGACGACGAGTACCATTCGTTGGTGGAATCCAGAGACGGTCTGGAAGAGAATCACAAGTGCAGTTCCGACAGCTCTTGTCTAGCATGAACTCCAGACCTACAAGCTCCCTAGTGCTCCAGACCTGAAACGAAAGAACCCCTTCGATCGCGGTCATCGTGGAAGGGACCACGCAAGCGTCTGGTCCATGCTAGGCTTTGACTCCAATCACTCATTGATTCAAGCATAATCTCCGAGATTTGCTTTGCGAGCTCGCGAAATGGCACTTGACATCTCCTGCAGATCCTACCTCTACGCATCAAAGCTCGACAAAACCGAAGGCAGTCAACATCATCCGAGGCATAGCCTCGTCGGTGACTGGTACGGTCCCGCGAGGGTCTACGGGAAGCCAACTTTTCGACCATCGCTATCTCTGGCTTCGAAGACAATGTCGTGCAGATTCTATTTAGATCGTTCGGCCTCGGGCTTGCATTTTGTACAACCTCAGGGAAAGGCTCCCCGATACCTGCCGAGCAGGCTCAAACAAATATACAGGCTTGGATGGGAAGATGGCGGGGAACATGGTACCGCGCGCCTCATGCCAGATTTCCTCTTTGTCAGCACCGAGATCGATGGCCTCAAATTGCCGCGGGTATCCTGCCAAGTTCTCGATTGCCCGACCTGGCCACAAAAAGCCTACAAATTCCTCGCGCACGAGCAAGCTTTTCTATGCTCGGTGTAGTCAGCCAGTCCTGTGATCGGTACGCTGGCATGTTGGGTTCGTGTTTGGTTGCGATGATGATGACGGAGCTGACAGCACTTGGTAACGTTTGCATCGGCGGTGTTGGTGACGATGATGAAGGTGATGCGAGGACTGCCGACGGCGATTCTCCCGATTGTACGCTGCTCTTCGGTGTCTGCACCAGTGATGGTGGGTTGACTCCGTTGTAAACCACGCAGTGTTTCTACAGGACAGAAGGCAGTCTCTCGCACGAGCGGGAGGCGAAGATGCCGCAGAGAGCGAGGAGCGTCGGAAGAGGCAGCGAAAGGGGGGCGAGATACTCGCGAGCACTGATCGAGCGCTTTCTGAAGTTATGTCACGGCCCTCTAGCCGACAAGACTATCTGCCTTGCTTGGTACTACTTTGCTCTTTCGAGCAGAGAAAACGATATCGATGGAATTGCAGTATACTTATAAGGGACCATGTTTCTAACAAGTATACTACACATTCGCGATTGCTTTGTTCTGCCAGTCCCAATCTCACCGCAATACTACATACTTGCCGTCCTTTTGTCCCAGTCTTCTTTCTCCTTTTGTCCCATCTCGCCTGATAACATGTGTCCAATCTTGTCTCTCCTACCCTTCCCGTCCGAGATTTGCCAATTCGAAGGACCACGTCTCGCACTACCCAGGCTAGCGACGAACAATAGTCGGTATGTCCGCCAAAATCGCAGCGGCTTTACCATGACTCACCAAAAGCTGGAGACATGGATGTTGATACTCCTTCCATTCCAGGCGCTACGACGAGCAGTATGAATTAGCCGGAGCATGTGCAGCAGCCCA
>JBPBPI010000159.1:0-8788 GCA_050954885.1 Janthinobacterium lividum
AAATAGCGGCTGGGTTGAGGCTCTGGGGTCGCATTTATAGCGTATATCCATGATGTATTCCTTGTGAAAAAAGAACAGCGAGAAGCTACCAAGTATCTCTTTGAAAAGACCAATGAAGGATCAAATCCAAGACTTAAATGACCAAGTTTATTTAGAGTGATTTGTATGAATCACTAACTTCCCGCTGCACAATTGTGTCAACAGCTAAGAAGTTATAAACCTTATGTCACCGGTGCTTGAAAAGAGAGCAAACAACCAATGATTTTTGGCGCAAAATAACATCGTATAATCATAAAAATTCACACGATGCTTGGGTGATTTTGAGCGATAAAATTTATGGATATCTGATTGCGTTGCAAGAGGTGATGTGGATATAATACGTCCAGCCATTTTAACTCCATTTTAGTTATTAGGGTTAGTACATAATCAAATGGTGGTACATTTGTTATGTGCGCGGTGGGATCAGGATTTAATCTTGATTCCACCTGTTCATTCAATCAAAAAACTGCATGCCTTCTGATCATCCTTAAGATACGTGTATTCCATACAAAATTGCAAGCTTTATTGTAAATGATCTTAAAATCAAGCTTGAGATCTTTCGATAGATTTTTTGTCATCTTTTAAATTCAGTCATACTTCTTATTCTAATAAAAATTTACTTATTATTCATAGTAATAACATAATAAATAATTACTTTTATTTTTTTTATTGACAATAATTTTTATATTTATTATTTATCAACTGTCAATAAAAAACAATATGAGTATTTACCTATGTCCAAGAAATTTTTAATGTCCACCGCCTTTGTATTTGCCCTATTGGCAGGTAAAAGCTTTGCTTCAGATGCAGAAGATAAAGAAACATTAATTGTTTTAGCTACATCTCAAAAAATTGCTGTAATTAGTTTGAATGATCTGCCTGTTGAGACTGTTCAACATATTACTTCTTTTATAGATGAAGATAGTTTGGATGCCTATGCTTTGACATCTAAGAAAAATTATCATTTTGCTAATGAATTAATCAAAAATTTTAATGTTTCTTTCAATCTTGATTCAAATTGTTTTGAACCAAGATTAGGTTTCTTTAATCGTACTTTTAAATCTAATAAAATCTTCGCTCATTTCAGAAACGAAGTAAATAATGTTGATTTCAAGAAAAAAGCACATAATAATTATTTCGAAATTTTAGAAGATATGATTAAATTTGCTAAAGCTCATAATTTTTCTTTTAATCGCCTTATAGAAACAACAGTTATAAATTGGAGAAAATCTGGTTTATACGGAGATAACAATGTTGTAAAAGATAGTTATCCAGTACTTAATGACATATTAAATGTATTAAATACTTATTATTTCTTAAAAGAAAACAATCTTACAGTAGATATGCTCCCTGAAGTATCGTCTAACTTGAAATAAAATTATATTATCTTCATTTTTTAATTATATTTAAATTTTTTATAAATAAATCTAATAAATTTTTTGATATAGCAGATTAAAATTAAATCAATTTTAAATATAGATCTTTTCCAACAACTTTAAAGTTGTTGGAAAAGATAATTTATGTGCTCAATATAATCGTTATATTTTATATTAGCTTAAAGAAGTCATTTATTAATTAGGTTCATCTTTAAAAGAAATTGAATCAAGAAATTGTTGTATCAAATCCTTATTGATTCTTTTTCACAATACAATCGACTTTTAGATCACGCAGTTTTGAACATAAATTTTTGGCATCTTTAAAAGGCAACAGTCCAATGCGCAAACGGTGATGAATGCCCTCGCCTTCGCCCATGTCGACCGATCCATAAACAGGTTTAAAGCTGGCCAAAAGTGGCTTTAATTTACCCAGACTATTTAATCTTTTCCATTCACGCTCGGCGGCTTCTTTGGACCTGACGGATGCCAATTGAATCCAATGGGTGGGCGTCAAAGTATTCGGTGTGGATGATACACTGGGCGGTGTTTTAGATTTCACTGACGACCCGGTGACCGTAACCGCCATAGGTTTTTCAACCCTTTCTTCTGTTGGTACACTTTTTTTATCATTGGATGGAACAGAGGGTTCTTCTTCGGAATCGTGTTGATGAAAAAAAGTTTTGAGCGCGTCTTGACGTTGGGTTTGATCCTCGACATTTTGCAAGGCAGGTGCCGTTTGCTTGGATGCCTCTAATTCACCGATGGTGCCTTCCGATGCCATATCTTCATTCATCAAGTTTCCTAAAAATTCCGCAGATAATGTCGGTGGTGGGGCTACAGGCTCTTCAGGTTCTTGCAACAAATGTTCAACTTTTTCGTCAGGTTTTTTGGCAGAAAGCTTTTCATAAATGGTTTTATTTTGAACCAAATCTTTGTTTGCATCTTGATTAAGGGGCTTTGTTTTATAAGGACCTAAGGGCGATTCTATCACCGGCAGCTCTTCATCTGATGTCAAATGTGAGGGCGCAAACACATACCAAAGCACGCTGAGGACCGCAATTGTGCTGACACTATAAATTGAATATTTTTTAAGAAAAGGAAGATCAATCAAAGACCTTTTTTGGGCCACAAATCGATCTTCGGGACAGGGTTGAAATTCACTTTGCCATTTGGGTGTGTTCATGCACGTAACTCCTCAAGGGGATCAATACCAAGGACCTTAAAGCCGGATGCCAAGACTAAAACGGTTGCCCATACCAGGGCAAATCTTTGCTGGGATGCCGCGGCATCTTGGGGGAAAATAAATCGCAACTCTGACTCTTCTTTGCCCTTGTTCCAAAGGGCATGAAAGGCACCTGCGATCTCTAATAAATAATAAGCAATGCGGTGGGGTTCATAGGATTGTGCAGCGGCTTCGATCTGACGCGGCCAACTGGCCAATGTTTTGATCAAGTCTTGGTCTGCGTCTTCTTGGAAACAATCAAAATTTAATTGAGATAAAGCTGAGGCGTCAATGTCAAGATCTGGGAAAGCTTGCATCAAATGACGACGCACCGAATGACAGCGCGCATAGGCATATTGGACATAAAAAACCGGATTTTCACGGGTTTGTGAAACCACCTGATCAAAATCAAAATCTATGGCGGCATCATTTTTACGGGTCATCATCATAAAACGGATGGCGTCTTTACCCACCTTGGCCACCGCCTCTTCCACGGTAACAAACACGCCGGCCCTTTTGGACATCTTTAACACGGTGCCCCGGTCCATAAATTTAACCAATTGACAGATGCGGGTGACAACCTTTGCTTTGCCTTCAGAAATGGCCGACACCGCCGCTGTAATACGTTTGGTGTAACCGATATGATCTGCTCCTAAAATATCGATCAAAATCTCTGATCCGCGTCGATATTTATCGTAATGATAGGCAATATCGGGCGCCAAATAGGTCCAACTGCCGTCAGATTTTTTCAACGCACGATCAACGTCATCACCAAAAAGGGTTGATTTAAATAAACTTTGCTCGCGCGGTTCCCAATCCTCAATCACTTTTCCTTTGGGGGCTTCTAAAATACCTTGATAAATCAAACCCAATTCTTTTAAATGCTCAAAAGCTGCATCGACATGACCGTCTTGAACAATTTTTCGCTCAGAGGTGCAAACATCAAGTTCAATGCCCAATCGCAGCAGATCTTTTTCAATCATGATCATCATATGATCGATGGCAAAGGCTCTGAAGATCTCAATCCATTCCTCTTCCGGCACGCCAACCCATTTGTCACCGTCGCGTTTAACCATGGCTTGTGCCACGGGGATCAAATAGGATCCTCGATACATCGCGGGCTCATTAACCTCTTGGCCCAGTGCTTCAAGATAGCGGGTATAGAGCGAGCGTGCCAAATGAAGGGCCTGGCCGCCGGCATCATTAATATAAGACTCGCGCGTGATTTGATAGCCTGCTTTTGCCAGCAGTGACGCCATGACATCACCCACGATCGCAATACGACAATGACCGATGTGAAGCGGCCCAGTGGGATTGATCGAAGGGTATTCGACATTGATCCGCTGACCTTGGCCCAACATCGAATCACCATAAGAAAGACCTTGCTTCAAAATCGCCCTGAGGTGTTCTTGCCAAAAGTCTTTGGTCATACGGAAATTGATGAAACCCGGTGTCACAGCGGTGGCTTGATCAACACCGGTCAGATGCTTAAATTTTGTCAGCAATATCTCTGCCACTGCCATCGGCGACATATTTAAAGGTTTGGACAACACCATGGCGGCATTGGTTGAAATATCACCGTGACTTTTCTCACGGGGCGGCTCGGCTGTGATACGTTCTAAAACAAGATTTTGTTGAAGTTTGCCTTCATCACTTAATTGATGAATGGACATTAGAATTTCTGATTGAAATGTGGTAAACAGATTCATGATAGATACAAATATACTCTCAAATGAGGCCAGGATTTATCAAATACATACCATGTTATTAAAAATTGAAAAGAATTTTTTAAACCAATGATGTCGAACGAATCAACAAATTTTATCTCAATGACGCCTGACGCTGAAAACTGCGCTTTTTCTTTGCTGATTTCCGCGCGTGCTTGTCAAAAAATTCAGCAATTGGTGGCACAAGAACTTAAAAGTCATCCCTCTTCTCATCCCTATCTTCAAATTCGGGTTGAAGGCGGTGGATGTTCAGGATTTCAATATTTGATTGATTTTGTTACAACCCCTTGCGCAGAAAATATTTATTTTAGAGCACAAGATATTTTGGTGGGTTTAGATGAAACTTCTTTAGAACTCGTCAATGGATCGGCGGTTGATTACGAGGAAGATATGATGAGTGCATCTTTTGTGATTAAAAATCCCAATGCCACTGCCTCTTGTGGGTGTGGTAATTCTTTTTCGGTAATGTAATCTGATGACCAAAATTGTTTCCTGGAATGTGAATTCCGTCCGCGCACGTCTGCCAAGTGCCCTTAAATGGATTACGCAAGCCAGACCTGATATTTTGCTTTTACAAGAATTAAAATGTGAAGAATCGACCTTCCCTCGAGAAGCCTTTGAAGATCTTGGCTATAATATCGCAATCGCCGGTCAAAAAACTTATAATGGGGTTGCTATTTTATCGCGAGAGCCTTTAGAAGATATTATCATCGGCCTTCCGGGCAATGAAGAAGATATAAATGCGCGTTATATTGAAGCGGTGACAGGAAAATTTCGGGTGGCCTCGGTTTATGTACCCAACGGTATGGAGGTGGGATGTGAAAAATACGCTTATAAATTAAATTTTTTTGATCACTTAAAAAATCATTTAAAACAACGTCTAGCATGGGAAGAAGCCTTTATTGTAGGCGGTGATTATAATGTCGCCCCCTTTGATACTGATATCCATAATCCTACTGTCTTTCATCAAGATCGTATCTTAATCAGCCCCCTTGAATGTGAGGCTCTTCGGCGAATTTTATACAGCGGCTATACCGACGCCATTCGCGCTTTACATCCCGAAGAATGCAATATTTTTACGTGGTGGGACTACCGGGCAAGAGGTTGGGAAGAAAATCGGGGCTACCGAATTGATCATCTTCTTCTATCACCTCTCGCGGCTGATTTACTGTCTCAATCGGGTGTTGACACTTTGCCGCGCGGGGACGACAAAGCATCGGATCATGCCCCCGTTTGGGGCATTTTTTAAAGACCCAATTCTTCTTCAATTTTACGAAGATTTAGAGGCATCGTGTATGTGACCGTGGCAGAGATCGAGATCGAAATACTTCCCATATCTTCGTCAAAATAGCCAAGGCATCCTTTGAAAGTACTGGGATTGGGTAGAAGATCTATAAAGAACATTTTAACATCAGTCCAAGTCACTTTTGCTTCTGCTGGTGACATTAAAAATAAAAAACTTAGTAAAAAATTGTTTTTGAAGTAATATTATAATTTAACATTGTATTTATCTCTTTTAATATTTTATATATTACTTAATTTTACATATTATTATTAAATAAAAGTTTATAATTACTTTACAAAATATAAATTAAAAAAAACTATATTTTATTTTTATCAATTTATATCTTGAATTTTTTTATGAAATGTATTGTTATTCAGATAAAAAGTTTGTTATTCTTCTTTATTTATTGATATTGAAAAAAGCAATAATCAATTTTTCTAGATTTAAGGATTTATATAAAATATATGTTTTTCAAAATTCTGGGATTATTTTTTTATCTTTCTCATTTAGGTTATGGGTGTGATGATTTTACAATTATAGAACCCGAATTTAAAGTGGACGACCTTAGACATATTCATGGCTCTTTTTATCCAAGCGATTATTACAAAGTAAGCAATTGTTACAAAGCAATTGTATTTTATAACAAAACTAAAAGTAATCCATTTTTTATCGACTTTATTAAACGTAAACAACATCAACATAATGAAGCTATAGAATATATCCAACATAAATTAGGAAATTTACGTTGGGATTTTGAGGAACAGAAATTTCTTATTCGATCTATATGTGCATCATATACAAATATAGAAAAACAAAAAATGTACATAATTGCTTCTTTAAAAGGAAAAACATTAAAAATAAAAAGCCAAACGATCCAAGGTAAAAAATTATCACAACATTTAGAAATAGAATTAGAAAGTTCAGCGCTGGTTTGCTCTACCTTTTATAATCGTATATACATCATGGAAGAATGCGATTAAAATAATAGAAAAAAGTGAGGAAAGATATGTATAAATTGATAAATTCTACCGTAGTTGTTATAAGTTTTATCGTATTGTCGACAAGCATGATGGCAACAACGACAGTGCCAATACCACCAACAGCCAACCAAACAAAACCTGTGACCAAAATGGAACTTATGGTCAAAGCGGCTGATCTACAACGTCAAGCTTTGCAAAAACAGATTACAAATCCCAAGCTTGCTGCTGACTTGCGCACACAAGCTAAACAATTGACGGATGAAGCCAATAAGATGAAATAATTTTTAAAAATTTACATTAACAACAATATTGTCTGAATAAGCACCACCAGGGACATTTTGATTGATTGGGATCATCCCATAAGCTGTATAATTTTTAACATGCAATGTTAACAACTTAATTGTATAATTTTCTGACACTTTTTGAGCATCAGAGGTACCACCACCCCAAATACTTTGATAATTTAGACTAGTGTAAATATTATAATTTAAGTTATCTAGACCATTGCTCATCTTTCGCATGGTATAAATTCCACTATTTCCTGTGCCAAGTGTTATATCATAAGTTATTTGACCCGGGAGTAAAGCTGCACAACTAACATTGATAGAGGCTGTCGTTGTTGCAGGGAAATTTCTTATGATGCCAAAATTCATGCCGGTCACAGCAATAGAACATGTACATCCTAAAGCATAACAATCAGCATTTGCCTTTTGTATAAAAAACAAAAGTAAGGATACTAATAAATATGAAATACTAGTTATAGATTGGAAATATTTTTGCATTGATATTTATTTATTTCATCAGATAATTGATTTTGATTCAAATCTGAAATCTTAACCACGCAATTATGCGGATCACCAACTTCAAGCTTTGTTTCTTGCTGATTTAAAGGCACTTCTATATAAACTTCTCCATCAAGACCCACGACATATTTTTTTATTTTTTGGGGATCATGTAAAATCGTCCCTGGATTTAAATCATTATGATTTTCATCGACAACACGAATGGTGAACATTTTTAAGGTACTTACATCAAAACGTGCAATTGCCCCTGAACGACGTGCAGGTTTGATAAAAACATTATCATCTTTAAACACAGCATCAAGCGGTAACTCTTTACAATCTATTTTAATATCATTATCTTCATAAGATCTCAAATTAGGCAATAATAAATAACCATCTGCATTAGTCTTTCCCACTAAACGATTACTTTCATAAACAGATACACCTGACAGTTCTGGTACTTGAGCAATACCAAAGCTATTATAAATATATTTTGATAAGAAGACTTTATTGTCAAAATAAATCATGGCTCCTCGTGCGTTAAGCTCAATGTTGTTGTCACGTCGAACGCGAGAAGCACGTATCTTATAATCAGCAATTTCTTCATCGATATCAATTTGTGTTTCGTATTGACTATGGGCACCTTGGGATGCCAATAAACGATAACTGACATTTGAATCCATGACCTTGCTTTCTTGATAAGCCAAGCTTTTTGAAGAATTTTTGGGTTGGTATTGCGTGGTAGCAATGGCAGAAGATCGGTCGTCAATGACATAAACTAAAGACAAACCTACTTGTTTGTTTTGACGTTTAAAATCATGTGAAGCAAAAATATTAAGATTAAAATTTTTGGCAACAGGCTTGTTATAATTTATCGTCATTAATTTCAGAGTAGGCATCTTTTTGCCACGTCTTTCAGTATAGCTAAGACTTACTATACCATAATCTTTTGACGCATAACTGGCAAAGTTTTGTAAAGTTAATTGAGGGGTACGTGAGGTTTTATCGCCAATTGATTGATAAAGACCAATTTCACCAAAATCCCCTTTGGTTACTTGAATTTTGGTACCAAAGCCTACAGGGTTACTTTGACGGGTAAATCCTTGCGAGAATAAAATACCTTGATGCTTCAAATAACGGGAGACAGCCAAAGAATTTGTCAAAACACCATAATTAGAGAGTAAATATTGATTGGTAAAGCCAACATTTTGAATTTTAGCCGTTAGCTCAGAATGTCCCCCTACTGTCCACTTGTCTGTCAAACCTTGTCGGTATGTCCCCAGGGCATTTGCATGAGAAAATAAGTTGAGTAAGATCAGGTAAATTATTGTAAATATTGTGTAAAGTTGTATTTTTCTACAGATGTTCGTTGAACTT
>JBPBPI010000160.1:0-2565 GCA_050954885.1 Janthinobacterium lividum
CCGCGCAGACGCACGTGCCTAGACCAGTCACCAAGCCTAAGGTGCAAAAGCCACCCAAATTCGAGCCGTCGGAGCGAGACATGGCGCTGGCTGCGGTCGCTCTTGATGTCAGCCGTGGTGTGCACAAAGGCAGCGACTTTGACGAGTCCAAGCACCCACGGGCTGAGAATGGCCAGTTCGGTGAAGGTAGCAGCAGCGGCGCTGAGTCGCATGGTTCGGGCCAACCAAACACCAAAGACGCAATGGGCGCGGTACAGGCAGCAACAGGTCTGCGCGATTTCACAGCCGTTGGCACCACAGAACAACGCGCACAATTAGCAGAAAAGTTCAATTCGGCAGCAACGCAACTAAGTGACGCGCTGGGTGTTCCATCCCAATTTATTGGGCTTAACGGACGTCTGGCTGTTCACGTTGAAGGCAAAAGTCTTCAAGAAGGAGCGCTAGCGCAATATCATAACGCCAGTCAAACAATAACTATGGGCGACGGTGTTGGAGGGCAAAGGGCCTTTAGTCACGAATTTGCTCATGCCCTGGACTACCACCTGGCAACGCAAATTTTTGGCCAACAGGCTGAAGGGGTTCCCGCCAGCTTTATACACCAAAAACAAGCTATTTCAACCTATCATGGCCAAGGCCACACGCCACAAGAAAAGCTCTATCGCACTTTTTCTGATGTATTGGAGTCTCCAGAATATCAAAAGCACATCAAAAACTCTGCCGAATTTGCCAAAAAACACCCCGAACACGAAAAGTATATTAACGATCCAGAGGAAGTATTTGCGCGCGCTTTTTCGTCTTATGCAGACAGTAAACTTGAAGGAAAAGGAAAAAAACAAAGTGGCATGTATCGTGACTCACGCGGCAAGCACGCCCATCCTGATAATGAGAGTGCTCTTAAATTGGGAAAACATTTCGATAAGTTAATTTCGGCGCTGCACTCGACTGGTTATATCTCAAAGCGTGTCGGCAAAGCGCGCTCAATTGACGCCGCATTAGCATTGTTCGCTGTGCAAAAAGCGGGTTGGAACGAAAGCGTGCACCCTCGAGACGTCAACGAAAAATTTGGCAGCGGCAGCGGCGGCCTCACATCAAAACAATCCAGCTGGAAACAAATATTTAAGGCAGAAGAAGGCGTGGCCATGGCCGACAGCCCAACACGCGACGCCCAGCGCCTGGTGTCCGGCATGGACTTTGAGCTGCGAGGGGGCGCCCCGACCGTGGCTGACGCCTGGACGCGCGCCAGCAGCGCCATGCGGCGCCAGTGGACCCGCTACGACAACAGCTTTACCCAAGAGCCTGAGGTGGCCCGCCTGGATGGCCTGGACCTAGACCTTGGCTGTGGCAACGCCCGTGCGCGTGGTTACCTTGGATTGGACTTGTACCCCTACGACTTCGGGACAGTCATCCGAGACCTCGGCATGGGCCTGGGTTTTGGGCCGGGCACGGCGCGAGCTATCCGGCTGGTTAACACCCTAGAGAGCCTGGAGGACTACCGTGACAATCCGCTTCCCTTGCTGGCGCAAATTCAAGCCACCCTCCAAGAAGGCGGGCGGCTCTACTACGAAGGCCGGGGCGACCTCACCGGGATGTGCGATTTCAAACGCCTACCTGGCCTGGTGCTCATTGGCCACGAAGACAGCTCACGCGTCGTTGACCCTGACCAGCCCGCACCTGCCCGTGGATTAAGCAAGCAGACCTTCGAACGTGTGCCCGTGCTGCAGCCCATGTTCCATGGCGCAGATCCATCGCAGTTGGGCGTCAACCAAGCAGATAGCGCAGACTTGGGCATGGCCATGGCCGCGCTTACGGCTTCGCCTAGCCCCGAGACGGCCATGGCTAACCTCATCCACAAGGCTGTGACCCATACTGTTGTTAAGGGCCTGGCGCTGCAGCCGCACCGCCAGCTGGTTACCTCGGTGGTTTACAGCCCTGATGAGCTGGATACCGACGGCGAGTATATGACGGCTGAGGACATTGAGGCTGCTGCCCACGACTACATGCGCGATGCCCGCCAAATTGGCTCTGAGCATGGCGCAAAAGCCATTGGCGCCCATGTTGTTGAGTCCTGGATAACGCCTTGTGACCTAACCTTGGACGGCCAGAATGGCCAGCAGCAGGTAAGTGCTGGCTCTTGGCTCATGACGGTCAAAATCGACGATGTGGCTGAGTGGAATAAGCTACTCAGCGGCCAATACACAGGGTTCAGCCTGGGCGGCACAGCAAGCTTGCACGACGGCTAGTAGCCGCCTAACCTTACGAGAACACCCATGAAACGACTGCGAAACTTGAAAGTGCGGGAAGTGTCTTTAGTCCGCAGCCCCGCCAACAAGAAAAAATTTATCGTCTACAAATCGCAAGACAAAGAGGGGCGCATGCCTGACGAATCAACCATCGAAGATGCCGTCCGCAACGCCAACCCCGATAAGCTGGCCCTGATATCCAAAGCCGTCAAAGCCCTCGCCGGCGTCACCAAAGCCATGGGCAACCCCGTAGACGAGGCCGTAGACCCAGAGCAGACGGCAGCAGCCGCCGAATCCGCCGGCCTGTCGCCCCAAGCACAAACGC
>JBPBPI010000161.1:0-3043 GCA_050954885.1 Janthinobacterium lividum
ACTCTTGGGAGCTACCTATCGCATCGGCAAAGAACTTCACCAAGATGGAGGAGTTCATTATCACTGTTTCGTCGACTTCGGACGGCGTTTCGAGACCGAGAACCCTCGTCGATTTGATTTTGACGGACATCATCCGAACATATGCTGCGTACGGCGTACTCCTGAACATGTCTGGGATTACGCGGGGAAGGACGGCGACGTCCTTTACGAGACTGCCTCGAGACCAACGCCATCGCGATCTAAAAGATCTCGCGAAGAAGATTGGGCGCTCATCCGCGCTGCTCCAACTCGAGACGACTTTTTTACGAAAGGCTACGAGCTTGCTACACGAGACTTCGTGCTTTTTGGAAGCGCCTGCAAGTCTTACGCCGATGACACCTACAATGCAAAGAAGCCTGTTTACTCAGCGACTGCTGGAAGTAGAATCATCTGGGAAACCGTCCCAGAAATCCGACGCTTTGTTGTGGAAAGCTTACGAGACCCTTGCAACATCATCCCCAACAAAACGCAAGCGGAACTTGATATCATCCGATCCCCTCCGACGGGTGAGCGAGTAAAATCGCTCATCGTCTACGGGGACACGAGGTTGGGGAAGACGGAATTAGTGAGAGCGTTAGGATCTCACTGTTATTTTGGTGGCATGTTTGACCTCCAGGACTTCACAGACCACACTGATGTCCACTTCGCTCTGTTCGATGACATAGATGACATCTCCTTCGTTCCGTTGTACAAATTCTGGCTTGGCGCGCAGAAAGAATTCGTCACCACTGACAAATACAAACACAAGATGAGGATCTCCTGGGGGAGACCATCAGTTTGGGTTGCCAACAAATCACTACTCGAGTACCGCAACAAGCGCGGTGATTCTTCAGTGGATGTTGACTGGTTACTTGCAAATTGTTATATACAGTGCGTAGATACAAAGGTAGTTGAATTCAACTAAGGGTCTTTGAACGAGAGCTCAAAGAAAACACTCATTTGGTCGTATCCAAGTGCTGGGTCTCCAGCACCTTCTCTCCAAATGACAAAGAAATAATCCCCTCCCTTAATATTGTTGATAGCGGTCGGGGCAGGGTAGTCCCAGGTCTTGTCAGGAATAGGACAGTAAACTACCATATTCTTGGACGCCGACACCGTGACCGAGGAACTCGTAGGTGCAGTGACAATGCCAGTATTCTCCCTGGAAGCCGTGGCTGGCATTGTCCATGAGCCACTCTTGACCTTGCGCCACTGATAAGAATTCCATCTCATGGCGGATACAAAATCTCCAGTTGGAGGTGTACCGGTAAGAGCGCTCGCAGAAACCAAAGGCCCCTGCGTCATAGGAACAAACAAGTTGATCGCAGTAGTTTGGCCGATGGCCGGGGACGAGATAGTCACACCCGATGCCAGAAGGGAAGCACCCTTGTCACGGATGAGGGCCCACTTGAAAGTGGCACCGACACTAGACAGGCCCTGGTCGTGCTTGATCGCAACCCTGAGCCCGACGGGACAAATGCTCTGACCCTTGCGGTAACCAGGGGTTGAAGTGTTTCCCACCTGCGCCATGATAGACACAGGAAAAAGCAAACATTGCGAAGTTCCGTTGCAACGGTTCGCAGGGGCAGAAGCAGAAAAAGTCCCGGTCTGGTTCAAAGCAGACATGTTGTATCCACTCAGGGTATACGAATTAAAACTGCCCATGAACAAAGAAGCCTGCGAATACACAGTCTCGGTCTGCTTCATCTCCACTTTCTTAACGGCAGCAACGAGTGCCTTGTTGAAAGCGGGCGTGGCGCCATAGTTGGCCGCCTTCTTCTTGGCGCGATAGCTGGCGCCAATGCCAGCAGGCTTCTTCTTGCCTTTCTTGACGTAAGGCATATTGTATGCGGCTAAAGACGCTCGAGGTCTAGTAAGGCCTCGTGACAACAAGTACGAATTGTATTGATTACGAGAATCAACCTCCGTGCGGCGGAAGGCGTGCTGTCTGGCCAAGTCGATCGCTTGTCTACTCCTCGCGCTTCGCTCAACAATAACGGCCTCGTCCTCGATATCGTCCGAGACCCACTCAAGTTTTCGTTTATTGGAAATCGCGTGCCGCGATGAAGTCATTCAGGAATGGATGTCTCAGGAGTGCGACCAAACGGAAAGCGCGGATAACGCGACTTTATATTTTCTGCAGAACTCACGTGCCTTGGCTGCAGCGGCCTAACAGCCGGATGTGCCGGATAGACGCGTTGCTCCTCCTGATGCGGAGTCGACGCTCTAGGCACCGGTCTCAACTGCATTAGCAAATTGTTGAGCAGCTGAATCTCCCGTGTGGCTTCGCCAACATCGCGGTAGGATTGCGCTATTGACTGTTGGAGGGTCTCCACCCTCGCTAGCAAGTAAATGACTGAACCACTAACGTCGGACATCGCTGGATTCAGTAAATGATGGGGCATGCGGCATTTTTAAATGCCTCAAGCCCAGGGGTAACGGGAGCGGGAGCACGCACGCGAGCTTGGCATTACTCCCACTCCCAAAGGAAAACCGTATAACATTATAGTGACGGTTTTCCTTGGGAGCGCCGGCCCATAAATGGGGGCCCCCCCTCTGCATTTATTTATTCAAAAATGGACATTGGCTTCGACGACTCTCCAAGAAGTTCAATAGAATCACTTTCAAATATTTCTGATCTAATCGACGATGCCTCCTATCCGGACTCAGAGAGCCCTCTGTTTGTGCCAGCCTCTCCAACGCTGCCACCTGTGTCGGGACAGGAAGTGGTGCGTGGATTGCGACGAGAAGCAAGCTCTGTGCGAGAACTGCCGCCCCAAGGATCGAGTGGGGATGGATGCATCCCCAGCGAGCTCCAGGACAATCTCACCAAGCCCGGAAAGCGACTTGGAACCGGAACTTTTCGTCTCTCGACATCAAGAGTTCTCCTTACGTATTCTCAGGTGCCCGAAGGATGGTCGGTGGAGGCAGTTAGAGACGCTCTTGAACTCTTGGGAGCTACCTATCGCATCGGCAAAGAACTTCACCAAGATGGAGGAGTTCATTATCACTGTTACGTCGACTT
>JBPBPI010000162.1:0-3799 GCA_050954885.1 Janthinobacterium lividum
GTGTCATACCATCCCAGCACCGGCGACGGTGCCGCAACCGAACTGTCGAAGTATGCGAATTGCGTCATTGAGGAGCCTCACCAGCCGAGGGCTGTAATCGTGGAACTTGCAAGCGTTCCCTGGGTGCCTGCGAACGGTGACCAGGCGTATCCGGTCGTGCCGTTGACCGTAGAACCTTGAAACGAGTTCCAGTTGATCGAGGCGTTCGCGTGATCGACTGCCGAGATCGAGATCAGGCCGTTCGGGAAGGCGACCGGAAATGTGGCGTAATAGGACACCTCGGTGTTGGCGGCTCCCAGCTGCACGCTTGGCGATGTGAACGCCTGGATGATGAGCGGCGAGGGCAACAGATTATAGGCGCCGCTATACTCGTAGATGACGCCGGCTTGCTTTCGCGCAAGCGCCTTGATCGCCTGCGTCAGCTGCGTCCAGTCGGTGCCGCTCGGCGTGAGCCCTGCAGCGACCACGGCATTGAGCAGCTCGGCCATCATCATGTTGTAGTGCGATGCCGGGATGCGCGTGGGCGCGACAGGCGGCGTGACGCCGGAATTTCCCGCGGTCGCATATTGCGGCGTGCCAGACGTCGGCATGCTATCGGCACTGGCTAGCGGAACGCTGTTGTCGGCAATGAGGAGTTCCATGATCCGCCCTACGAGTAATTGAAGATCAGCGGCGTGTGCGCCGGCTTGATCCGGTTCAGCTCGCATTGCAGGACATTGCTACCCCACGCGGCATACGGATCGCCGAACACCGACGACCCGAAGTCGGCATAGTCGACGGTGAAGGTTGGCGCGTTCACCTGCCAGGCTTGCGCCCAGCTTTGACCGTACATGAGCGAACCGAACGTGTCGCCGAAGCAGAGCGGCTCGAACTCGGTGATCGTGATCGCGTAGCCGAGCGTCAACGCGAACGCGATGTAATAGGCCGGGCTTTGTCCGCCGGTGGCGGCGATGCGCGCCAGCAGCTGCGCGCGGCGTTCCGAGACGAGCGGGCTTTCCCCGGCGCACGGGTCGGGCAACCCATACTCGGCCTCCCATTCCGACAGCAGCTGCATCGTCTGAGCCGGATCGCTCTCGACTTCCGACAGCACCGAGCATGCGGCCTGCAGGTCGCCGAACAGGTCGCCGTTCGCCGCCACGAAAGCCGTCTGCACCGACGTCGGGTTGCGAGGGAAGGCGACGCCGCGCGGTAGCAGCTTTTGCAGCGCCCCCAGGTAACTGCTTGAGCCTAGCAGGGCAAACGGGTTCATGCGCTCACCGGGGGCAGCGTCAGGGTGCCCAGCACCGGAATGATGCCCAGGCTTGCGGTGGTGTCGGTGAGCGGCGCCGTCAGATCGAACGAGACCACGCCGGAAGCGTCGTTGATCGCCCCGCTGATCGCCGTCTGAAAGAGGGTCCCGCCCGGCGCCGTGGTGTCGACGCCATCGCCGAACACAGCAGAACCCGGCGTGGCCATCGCGAACAGGGCGGCCAGCTGCGCCGCGATCGCCACCTGCGTTGCCGCGGAGTTGCTGTTCAGGTTGGTTACTGTAATCGGCACCGGCAGCGTGCCGGGCATGAACGCGAGGGCGTCGGCGGTCACGGGTCGATATTTGGCGATCGAGGCTTGCACCAAGGCGACGTCCGCCGCGAGCGGGATGATGTCGGCGCGGCCGTCCATGACGAACGTGACGTCAACCGTGCCGGCGCCGCGGTTGAGCGGATAGACCCACACGCGGGTGACGCCGGCGACCAGCTTCGCCCAGGTCACATAGTCGTCGGCCGCGCCGCCCTGCGGCGGCCGGCGCTTGCGCGCGAGGATGCGAACGCGCAGCGCGTCGTCGCTCTCCTCGGCAGCACCGCCGCCGATCCCGGCAGTGTCGACCGTCAGATCGGGCAGCACGCCGGCGATCGCTGTCTGCAGGATCAGAGGCGTGCCGGCGGCCGCGTTGCCGGCGACACCTCCGGCCGTGCAGAGCACCGGCAGGCTCACCTCGCTGTCGCTCCCGATGGTGCCGGCGGCGGTGGTCACGTACTGCACCGAGCCATCGGTCGAAGCGACCTGCGAGCCGAGCGGGATCGGCGTGTTGATGATGCCCTCGAACACCACAGGCCCGGCCGCCGCCTGCGGCCCCTCGCGCGTGATGCCGTAGGTGCGGCCGTCGCGCTCGAGGTAGGTATCCTCGGCGCTGTCGACGAACAGCTGTTTGCTGAGCCACCCGAGGTAGAAATACATCAGCCAGATCGCGCCGGCGACGAGATCGGCCGCGACCTGAATGGAGTTGCGGCGCACGCGCGCATCGGCACCGGTCAGCCGCGCGGTATAGTAGGCGCGCGCCTGCTGCCGCAGCGCGGGCAGCGTCGGAAACGAGATCGGCATTGCAGCTCCGGCCTATGCGGTCAGCGCCGCGTTCCATACGAAGTCGAAAGTCTTGTCCTCGATCGCGCCGGTGGACGTGTAGCGGCTGATCACCAGCGGGATGCCCAGCTTGTCGGCCGCGATCCACTGCGGCGTGCATTGGATATCTGCCGCGATGCCGTCGCGGATCATCCAGGCGGTTGCGTCCAGGATGTAGCCTGCGGCGCGGGCAGCCGTTTCCGGCGTCGCCTTCGCCCGGCCGAGCAGCCACAGCTTCGAGCCGATCAGATCGTCCTCGTCGGTGACTTCGCCTCCGTCGACCGGCATATCGCCCCAATAGGCTCGCCGGTCGTCGGTGCCGTCCGGCAGCTCGTCGTCGGGGTCCGCGCGGCGATCGCAGAACAGCGACAGGATCACGGCGGAGGCGAGCCCGTCATCCGACGCGATGTCCTTCGCCACCGGGTCGATCGCCCAGTCGGCCTCAAACGTTGCGGCGTTCCAGTTCAGGGCGAAGTCCATCGCGTCAGGTTCCCCAAACCTTCGTCGCGCTCGAGACGACCTTGTTATCGACGACCGGATCGCCGTCGAGCGCGACCTTTTTGCCGCCGGTTCCGCCCAGGTAGACGGCCGGCGCGTTGATGGTGACGCTGTTGGTGGCGGTGATCGTCACCGCAAGGTTGGTGACGATCTCGATCCCGGTAGAGCGCAGCAGCACCGTCTGGCCGTTGCGGCTGAGCCCGACTTCGCCCGGCTGCAGGTCGGACACCGCGTCCTCGGTGTGATCGCCGGCCAGCGCCACCTTGTGATCGCGCTGCCCGTTGATCTGCTGGATGAGGATATCCGCGCCCGGCGCCGGCCTTGCCACCATGCCGTAGGGCAGCAAGAGCTCCACGCTTTGAAAGGTCTCGTTATCGAGCCCGGTGATGGTGAGCATGGTGCGCGTCGCGATCGCGGAGCCGGCGACCTTGCCGCGGCAGGTCTGCGCCGCGATCCGGTTGTGCGTCTCGTCATCCATTAGGAACCGAGCCCATAGTTGAAAGGTTGATGCCGCCCTTGCCCTTCGCCTTCTTGCCTTTCGCCTTGTGCCGCTTCACTTCGCCAGGATCCGGCGCGAACGCATCCGGCGGGCCCAAGAGCAGCTGCGTCGACTTGCCGTTCTCGTCGATCTTCATCTCGACCGCTGCAATCAGCAGGTCCTCGTCGAAGCCGAGCCAGGCGGCGGTGAGCGTCACCATGGTGTTCTGCACCCAGCGCGTGCCGTCCGCCTGCCGGAAGCCGCGCAGCTGCACCGTTGCCTCGCGGGCCTTGCCGGCGGAGTAGCGCGCGAGCCACTGCGCGCGCTCTTGCATGCTGCCCTGGTCCAGCTGGCTCTCGGCCATGACGACGTGCGGCCGGAACCGCGGCACGCCCGGGTCCACGCACGTCGCGCGCTGCTGGGTGATCACCTTCGGCTTGGGCTCGG
>JBPBPI010000163.1:0-2576 GCA_050954885.1 Janthinobacterium lividum
ACAGTACAACTCTAACATTCTGAGTTTACGGTATGGATCTATGCAACTTTATACATACAGTATATCAAAGTCTACCTGTCATAGTGACCAAGCTTCCCATTTAGAGCCGAACAAGGTGAAGATTGGGAAAGAATCCTTTTCAGCACTGGGAACCACCATCGCTTTCACAAGGCAATTCCCTTTTTACTAGACCAGATGATGATATAAGGAGACATGATCAAGCGTTTTCATTGAAGATCGTCTATAGTTCCGATAGATCCAATCCAGAATGTTAGTCCAAGGTGTCTTCTCTGGCGAAATCGCGTCAAGCCGTCTGATCCATGAACGGGAGGGAACGACTGATACTGTCTTTGCTGAGCATTCTGATCCTCCGCTTGTGTGTTACTTCTTTAACCTGCCATATGAGATCCGGCATATTGTTTACGCCTCAGTGCTTCAACCCCATTTACCATTACGCCGAAGGGAACATTACGCTACATGCTGTGGCTGTGATATTGTTATCGATAATATTCAGATTGAAAGCTGCACAAGTCTACTTCGGGTTAATAAACAGATCCATTCCGAAGCCGTACCCATTCTCCAGAACATTATCCAGACGTTCACGATGGAGCCGATTTTCTTTTCACCATGGCATTTTGCACAACCGTACCGCCCCCGAGATCAGTTGCTTGGAAGGTGGAAATTATGTGAGACCCAAGCGAAGACGATACGAAAGATCAAGTTGGAGATTGTCTCCCCTGCTTTCTATCTCGAAAATTTTGGAGACGGTGACAACTCATTCTGGCGTTACTACCACAACCGGATCATCGACAAAGATTGTCCAGCTATCAGTAACGTCCTGCCCGTTGGTGAAAAGAAGAGAATCTATGGAGCCCCTGAAGACTGGCTTGGGCGGTACGTTACTATGATCGGCATCCAGTTTGAACGAATTGCAGCCGTTGCACAGGCCTCCAACCTCAGACACCTTCAGATTGTTCTTTCACCGTGGCCCGAGCGTTATAGCAGAACAGATGAAAGTGAGGTAGTGAGTCGGCTTCTGAAGGGTTTTAAGCCACTTCTAGATATACCCCTGAGGAATCTTCGAGAGGAGGAAATTGAGATCCAAGCCCAAGCTTGTAACGTGGGCGGGCCGATTACCGTAGTCTCCAAGCTTGCAGACAACTTCAATAGGGAAAGAACAAGACGGGGAACTTCTTCATAGGGAATGATGGTGCCAGTACCACCAGTGCAGCAATATCGATTCATATTTTCTGACTATCCGTTAGAGTGACAACGTCCCCGCCACATCAACACCTACGTTTAAGAGCTACTGCCGCACACCTCCATCTCGTCCGGTTCAAAGGGTGGGAATATATCCAATGACAGACTAGAAACTATTTCCTTCAAGCTGTTAATCGATAAATGTATATCTTGGATTGAAGAATGGATCTCTTGAATGGATGAATGCAATCTGTCCAATTTCTGTGTTAGCGTGTTATCAAAGCTTTTGCTATAACATAGCCGGCATCTATCTATGTTGCTCATCTTTTGTCTGCACATCAGAGGACGGGGCGTGTGGCGGGCGATGGGATGTTACATGAGACAGCCGATCCAGAGAGGTACATGTAGACATTACTTCCAGATGTGTTGAGAATTTGGTTGATCACTAGGGATGCTTGAGTGGCTATTCTTGGATTCATTGCCAGATATGTCCCAAATCTTCATTTCTGTAAGCGGTTCGGTACTGTATAAGAGCAGTGGCTGCACGCTTGGTAGGGGCAGGTCTAGAATTCTGAGGTACAGTTGACACAATGGAGGGACCAAGACAGATAACGATAGAGGGACTAAAAAAGACAGTTGAACGTGAATTGGAGAAGAGTTTGAACGATCAACTACGTCTTCAACTAGACGAGCAGAGTCAATTACAGCGAGAGAATGCGCTTGCCGTCAAGCTCGAGACATGGTGTAGAGAGATGCGAAACTCGATTCTCATGATTGAAGAACTTCATTTCGAATCCACATCTCGTTTTCGACGTTTCCGTATGTTTTTAGAACAGCGCATTGAAGCTTATCATAAGGTCCAATTACAGGAGATAGAGCGCAAAAATGAGCTGGCTCGCTTGAATGGGTCTAACTTGACAGTTTGTGAGACCAAACCCTGGATCTGATGGGTGGACTACTTTTCCAATTCAATTATGGATCCAGCCAACATCTCTTTTTAAAAGTTTTATTCGGATTTGATCCATTGTGTTTCTCCATAATACCATAAATGTTCGCACCTGGGCATATTTGTTCAATGGATCAAACACTTCTGTGTATCTGGTGCGTTGTGGTGGTTATATAAATGAAGAGAATGACAGGGGGCATTGATACACCGGTCAAAGACATACACTCGATCAAAGGCCTTCATCATGGCTTGCCAGGCCGCACAAGAGATCGCTCTTCACATGACACGGACAAAACCTTCATTGAAAGAAAACTATATAAATCGTCTAGAGACATCCAATTTTGAAAAAGCGCGTCGCCAACAAGGGCTTTATGAAGCCGCAGTCGCCTTTAATCCTATTGTGGACGAAACCGTCTCTATGATTTCTCAA
>JBPBPI010000164.1:0-6882 GCA_050954885.1 Janthinobacterium lividum
TGGGGTATCCTTTTTGAGATTTAATACCCAAAATGATACTCCAATGTTTTCAATACTTTAAACTTTTTTACACGCCTCTTAAACATAACTCGGGTTAATATAGCTGGATTTTGAATAAGATTTTCTAAATCTTTCCCAAGTTTTTCTATACTTCCTTCATATATTAAAGTTGGTAATGTTATGATAGCTTCTTCATCTTCAATCAATACAATTTGTTTTATATATTGAGCGGACCAATTTTGAGTTTCTACTTTTGGAGTAAAATTTTTTCCTGGAAAAATATAAGACCAATTTTCATTAATTTTTTTATAGGCTGTAAGAGCTGTATCTTTAACAATTTTATTAACTTGATTCTGTGTATACTCATTTTCTTGCACTTCTTCTACTAAAGAAGCAAATGTTGTCTTTGATATTAGAATAGAAATTAAAATTAAAATTACTTTTTTATTCATTTTTTGTATATTCCTTTAATTAAAAATTAATTAATTACAAAAAATTTTTCTATCTGTCAATTTTATTGTTTATTTAAATAGACAAGTAATTGAATTTTTATAAATCTTTTATCTCAATACTTTATGACAAGATATTTTTTTCTTTTTTGATGTCCTTTAAGAGATAAGATTCGATTAAATTTTATCACCTAATATGAAATAGCAAACTTAAAGATTAATTAAAAGCAGTTACCTACTTAAAGATGCTTACATTTAATATGGCGGAGGGGATGGGATTATCGTGCTACGCACGTTGCCTTCGGCTCGTACCCGAGTTTTTATTTTTATCGTGGGTTCTCATAACATCTTTCATCATTCCCTATTTATCATTCTTCAGAATGATAAATAGAAAATGGCGGAGGGGATGGGATTCGAACCCACGATACGCGTTAACGTATACACGATTTCCAATCGTGCGCCTTCAACCGCTCGGCCACCCCTCCGGATGTCTACTTTGATCTAGCTGAGGCAGGTGAATATGTCAACTCTAGAATTTTAGTTGAAGCAAATCTTAACAAGATTCATACTATGGTTTTATTTTATATAAGGGAAATCGTTTTGAGATATTTTTTAACCTGCCTTGTTTTTGTTTTAGGATTTCTTCCAAACGCAATTGCCGCCAGCGTGCCATTAAGTTTTGCTTTTTCTCTACTATGGGGATTACCTTTTGTATTTGTGCTGGCATCACTGGCTTTACTACCCATGATTTTTCCTAAAGTTTGGCATGCTCATTATGTTAAAATTATTTCTGGCTATGCTTTGGGATTTTTAATACCTGTCTGGATTCATTATGGTGGATCAAATTTATTATCCATCTTAGTTGAGGTCATTATCCATCATTACTTGCCTTTTATCTTATTAATTGGTGCGCTTTATATCACGGCGGGCGGCATTCAAATTATCATCAAAGCCCATGCCTCTGCCCTGATCAACACACTTGTGTTAAGCCTTGCCACTTTTGTGGCCGGTTGGATTGGCACCACGGGGGCTGCGATGCTTTTCATCCGTCCCTTTTTAAACCTCAATCGAACGCGGCGTCATCGTCAGCATCTCATGATTTTTTTCATTTTGTTGGTTTGCAACATTGGGGGCGGCCTGACACCTTTAGGAGATCCACCACTCTTCTTAGGATACCTGGAAGGCATTGAATTTTCTTGGCCCTTACGTTACATGGCCTTGCCGATGCTGACACTCGCAGTTCCTTTGCTGATTGTTTTTTATATTTGGGACCGAATGCGCCAAGAAGATCAACCCATTGATAAAAAGATTACCTTTGACGTTAAGGGATTTCAGAATTTCTTTTATCTCATGGTCATCATCGATTTGGTGTTATTAAGCGGCACCTGGAAGTCAGGTACCGGCATTCATATTTATGGTCATCTATGGTCCCTTGAAAATATCGTGCGTGATTTAGGTCTTTTACTGGTGTCTTACCTGTCTTATTTTAAAACCGATGCGTCCCCCCGTCATGCCAATCATTTTCATTGGGCACCCTTAAAAGAAGTGGCTGTGCTGTTTGCGGCCATCTTTATCACCGCTTATCCTGTATTAGAAATGCTGAAATCACCTGCACCAAGCGTTTTCACACCTTGGTTGATATTACTTAACCATGCCGACGGCACGCCCTCGTCTGCTCTTTATTTTTGGGCCACGGGCTTGCTGTCCAGCTTTTTAGACAATGCCCCAACTTACTTGGTTTTCTTCAACATGGCGGGTGGTGATCCTGGACAGATGATGGGTCCCTTACAAAATGTGCTTTTGGCTATTTCTGCAGGATCTGTTTTTATGGGAGCACTGACGTACATTGGCAATGCGCCCAACTTTATGGTCAAAGCTATTGCCGAAAGTGACAACATAGAAATGCCAAGCTTTTTTGGCTATGCGGGCCGAGCCGCCTTACTACTTTTACCCCTTTTAGGGATCATGACAATTTTGTTTTTTTAAACGTCAAAGCTTTGACGCGCAAACAATATAACGTTATAGTGTCGACATTGTATAAAGGATTATTGATTGTCTCATCCCCCTAAAATTCATGTCTCCCATAAAGATCATGATTTTAAAATTCAACTGGAAGGTGAATGGCGTTCAGTGCATATGAAAGCCATGGAACAATCGTTGGCAAGCATTCAAGTACCGGCAAAATCATCATTAACTGTGCTTTTATCTTCCCTTGAGATACTCGATACCGTGGGTGCTTATTTGGTGCTGAAATTTCTGAAAGATCTTGAGGCCAAAGATATTTCATACGCCCTGAAAAAGGGATCGCCGGCAACGATGGCGACCTTAAAAAATATTAAAAAATATCAAGATTCTATAGAAAAAAAACCGCCAACTCCTAAATCTTTTTTCTTAAGTGATTTTCTGGGTGATCTTGGAAAAAATACGGTTCAAAATATTAAGACATTCATTCAATTTTTGTCTTTTTTAGGCGAGATTATCGTCATCATGGATGGATTGATCAGGCACCCAAGCAAAATCCGTTTTGTCACTTTGGTTGATTTGATTCACAAAGTCGGTGTCAGTGCCCTTCCCATTGTGGGACTCATTTCTTTCTTAATCGGTATTGTTCTGGTTTATCAAGGTGCAGATCAATTGCGACGTTTTGGGGCGGAGATTTTTACCATTAATTTATTGGTAGTCTCGGCCTTGCGCGAGTTAGGCATTCTTTTAACCGCCATTGTCGTGGCCGGCCGGTCAGGAAGTGCCTACACCGCGCAGCTGGGTTTTATGAAACTTAATCAAGAAGTTGATGCGCTGCAAGTTTTAGGGTTTAACACCTTTGAAGTTTTGGTGATTCCGCGGATTTTGGCTTTGATGATTGCGCTGCCTCTACTGACCTTTTTTTCCGATATTATGGCACTCATCGGTGGTGGCGTGACTAGTTATTTTCTTTTAGGAATTGGGCCTGCGGATTTTTGTCAGCATATGTTACTGTCTTTAAAACCTTGGACCTTTTGGGTGGGTGTAATCAAAGCGCCCTTCTTTGCTTTTTTTATTGCCTTAATTTCTTGTTTTGAGGGCATGCGGGTCAGCGGTGGTGCCGAGCGTGTAGGACATCACACCACCCAAGCGGTTGTGGAAAGTATCTTCCTGGTACTCGTCTTAGATGCCTTATTTTCCATTGTCTTTTCGTATATTGGAATTTGAGTATGGATGATATTGTTGTTGAACTTAAAGATGTTTGTACCCGGATCAAGGATCAACAATTGCATGACCATATTTGTCTGCAGGTTCCCCGCGGTGAGATTCTAGGCCTTGTGGGTGCATCGGGCAGTGGTAAATCTGTTTTATTGCAAACCATTTTAGGACTTCGACGTCCCGAATCTGGTAAGATTAAAATTTTTGGCCACGATCCCTATGCGGATCAAGACCGCGAAGAAATACGCCGGCGGTGGGGGGTACTTTTTCAAAGTGGTGCCCTTTTCAGCTCAATCACTGTGGGCGAAAATATTCGCCTTCCCATGCGTGAAATTGCCCATATCCCCAAAAAATTAGCCAAAGAATTAACCTATTTAAAACTAGATTTAGTGGGATTGTCGCCAGAAGCCGAGGGCAAACTACCGGGTGAATTATCAGGTGGTATGATCAAACGTGCAGCTCTCGCCAGATCTTTGGCCATTGACGCTGAATTGTTATTTTTAGATGAACCAACCTCAGGTCTCGATCCTATTTCTGCCCGCGAGTTTGACACGCTGCTGAAAAATTTACAGCACAACCTGAATTTAACAGTGGTTATGATCACGCATGATTTAGACAGTCTTTTAACCGTGTGTGATCGTGTTGCTGTTTTAATTGATCACAATTTGATTGTTGACACGCCTCAAGCACTCAAACAACATGAACATCCTTGGATTCAAGAGTATTTTCAAAGTGGCGAGCGAAGCCAAGAAAAAATTCAAGAAAGAGAGAAAGAGATAGAACAATAATGGAAACACGTGCAAATTACGTCATGGTTGGAAGCTTTATGATCACTTTGCTGGTGGCGGCCTTGTTTTTTGTGTTGTGGATTTCGCGGTTTGATTTTGGCAGCGAGGGATCTTATTACGATATTTTATTTGAAGGATCGGTCAGCGGCTTGCGAGATAACGAAGATATTCGGTATCACGGCATTCCCATTGGAAAAATTAAAAAAATTGATATCGATCCTGTCAATCCTAATCGCGTACGGGTACGGGTAAAAATCACAGAAACACAGTTGATTCATAAAGACGTCATCGCATCCATCGAAGCGCAAGGCCTTACAGGATATTCCTACATTCAAATACAAGGTGGCAGTCCCAAGAGTCCTTTATTGATACCAACAGATCGTGAGCCTTACCCCATTATCCCGTCTCAGCCCTCACGCTTGGATATGTTGTTTTCTAACGCGCCTCATATATTAAACCGTGTCAATGAACTATCGGAACAATTAAATCAATTGTTTAATGAAGAAAATCGCCAGGAAGTTCAAAAAATTTTAAAAAATATGTCTGTTTTAAGCACGCAACTGGCCAGTGGTAAAGATTCTTTAGAAAGTCTTGTCACTGTTGCTAAAAAGACGTTAAATCAAGCAGATCAAACCATGGTGGACTTAAATAAATATGTTTCTCATAGCTTGCAAGACGTGTCAAAAATTACCGAAGATATTCGAAATGCGATTCAACAAAGCCAAGGTGGTGTCAACAATGCCTTGAACGAATTACCACGTACGTTAAAAAATATTCGCATTGCTGCAGAAAAATTACAAAAATTAACCAACACAATTGAGCAAAATCCGCTTGAGCTTCTTAACAAAAACAATGAACGAGGGTACAAAATACCATGAATAAATCTTTTTACTTCTTTGTCCTTCTTTTATTATGTTCAGGTTGCATTAGCTTGTTTCCCCCACCTCCACCGCGGCCGCAGAATGTGCCTTTGGAACTGACCTATCAAAAATTCTCTGATATCAAAACGGTGGCTTGGTCGTTGGCTATCGAAAAACCTTTGACCTCTCCTTCCCTTGATTCAAAACGCATGATTGTTCATTTGAAAAGCCCTGGACAAATTTCTGATCTACAACCACTCGAAGGCGTTGAATGGCCCGACCGTTTGCCCTCGTTGGTACAACAAAAAATGATCTCTGCCTTTGAATATTCAGATAAAATTTTGGCGGTCGGTCATACAGATGAAGATTTTTATGCTGATTATGCTTTGCAAATTGATCTTAAAAAAGCTGAAATTGATTTAACCACGGATAATCATCAAGCATGTTTTGAAATATCAGCCAAATTGATTCGTCAGAAAGATCGACAAATTATTGCGCGACAAACCTTTTATCAAACTAAGGATACTACAGCTTCGTCTCAAAAAGATTTTGTTGACGCCTATAGTCGTGCTTTAGAAAATATTATCCATCAAATCACGGCTTGGACGTTAAAGACAGGAATAAATATCCCCAAAGATGAACCAAAGTCATCTCAGATATCGGATCAAATATAAGTATAAAATTTAAATCGGACAAAATTACCTTTAACATATATCGACAGTAAAACCATAATTTAATTTTTAAAAGATTCCTGTATGGTCACAATTTCTGATATATTTGGGAAGATAAACAGATTTAGATGAAAGCGTTAAGACGGGTATGTCCTTAAGTAAATTTCTCGATCCCAAAAATGATTTTGCCTTCAAGCGCGTCTTTGGGTCTGAGCGCAATAAAGATATTTTGATTCATTTTCTCAATGACATGCTTAATTTTAGGAGTGAAAACCTTATTCAAGAGGTGACCTTCCTGAAGACGGTGCAGGATCCTGAAATTGCGTCTAAGAAACAAAGTATTGTGGATGTGTTGTGTGTGGATACACAGGGCAAGAAATATATTGTCGAGATGCAAGTAGCTCGGACATCGGGCTTTGAAAAACGGGCGCAATATTATGCCGCCAAAGCGTACGTGGGTCAGCTGAATCAGGGCGAGGCTTATGAGAATTTAAAAGAAATCATCTTCTTAGCGATCACCAATTTTGTGATGTTTCCGGACAAACCGGCCTACAAGTCCGACCACGTCATCTTAGATCGTAAATCACAGGAACAAGATCTAAAAGATTTCTCTTTTACTTTTTTAGAGTTACCAAAGTTTAACTTATCAATCGATCAACTTCACACCATGACTGAAAAGTGGTGTTATTTCTTCAAGCATGCCAATGAAACCAAAGAAAAAGATGTGGAACAAGTTACAGGATCTGACATGATCATGAGGCGGGCCTATGAGGAATTAAATCAGTACTCGTGGAATGAAGCAGAATTGAATACTTATGAGCAAGCCCTCAAGCACCAACGTGATGCTATCGCTATTGAAAAAGCCAGACTGGAAGATGCTGAGAAAAAAGGCATGGAAAAAGGCATGGAAAAAGGCATGGAAAAAGGCATGGAA
>JBPBPI010000165.1:0-2753 GCA_050954885.1 Janthinobacterium lividum
CCAGCGATGAGAGCATCGAATTCATGTTACACTCTCCACTGGCGACCTGAAGGGGGATCAACTGTCGACAGATCTGTAATTTTTCGTAAGCTATTCATTCGCTACCCGCCTGACGCCTACAAAGCACCAAAGAATCAGCAGCCAACGACATTTGCCACCAAGGCCACCATCACATCTGCCGCCGCCACCCCCAGCCGATGCTGCTCAAGCTGAAGTCGTTTGATATCAGGAAGACGTCCTTGGCACAACTTCGTGAATGACAAATTGCAAGACACGAGATACCACGATGGCTACAAAGTACTCTGAGGGTACTCTTCTCTTGTCAGGGCCACAGAAAAGAAGTATAGGACTCACCCTACTGTGTTAGCTCCAGGTGGTTTAAGACACATCCATAGCCAAAACCCAACCATGCAATCCAACATCGACCACCTCGCTTACTGGGCATTCGGCCGCAACGATTACCACGCCGACCAGTCCGTCCACGGCAGCGAAGCTCCACCATGGCTACGCCGATCTCCTTACCAAAGGTGGTGTGCATGCGAATTCCACGGCTGGTTTAACTGGTGGCTCACTTGATTTCAATCTGGTACGGAAATTCATCTTAGCCTTTCTGCCTTGCCTCCTATCAGACGCCGTCTTCAGACATCATCGAACGCATCCCACTTCACGTCAAACTCGACGATGCGGCCTGGCTGCTTATCACTGTTCTTCACCACATCGGACACCTTGATCCCCCCGGTGGAACGAACCAGCTAGCGTTGGCCTGGTCGCACGACTTCCAACGGAAAAACTACATTTCGCCTGTCCGTACACCAGTTTGAACACCTGCGATCGTTCTCTCGACACGCAATTGTGTGATCTCATGTCTCGGTTCGGCGGCTGGGATAAGGTTCAACAAATATATGAGTACAGTAACATGGAGAGCGGGGGCTTGGACGTCCTCCTCCTTGCTGGTCTTCAAGATCCTAAAGTATCGCTACGTTCGCTTATGCGAAATGCAAAAGACCCGATGTCATATGCTCGGCCTCTTCTTATCAAGCGTGTACAACTGCCCGCGAAACTGCGTCTACTTCTGCCCGCCCAACACCTGGCTTGCACCGGCCCAGGTCGCCTTCGGCGTCGTGACCCGCGAGGGTGCACGTCACGTCATCGTGATGCGATACTGCCGAATATGCACGACGCCGACTCTATCACCTGGAACCTCATCACGGAGGTCAACGTGAGCGGCGAGCGGGAAGGCGCAGCGACCCCGCTGCTGGTCGGCGACGAGGATTGGACGCCCTGGACGTAGAGGTCTTCTTGCCTTGGCAGGGACCTGGCGGTGTTGCCGGGGAGGGACATCAAAAACAGGGGAGGGTAACAGGCAACTATCTCGTGTACACACGTATCAAGCCTGCCTGCAGCGAGGAAGACGATTTAGCCATCACTGCCACGAGCTCAGACCTCTACGTTCCAACGGACACGATCGTGATACCGCAGTCTGCAGACCCTAAACCTTACGCTAGTCCCGTGCCGGGGCTCTCCCCACGGCTTGTTCACTTCGACCGTGCCTTTGGCCCGGATCACACCAACGAGCATGTCTGGAACGAACTGGCCCCGCTCGAGCCTTACTTACCAGAGTTTAAGGTCCTCCACGACTCCGCCCAAAAGGACGGGAATTTTTAATGTCGACTCCAAGACGCAAGGCTTTAACGTCCCGATGCTATGTCCCAAACTCGTTCTTCCACGCCTTTTGCATGTCTGACGCGGATGTGTATAACGAAGGAGTCCTCACCGATTCGATTGCATTCCGAGTGTATTGAGACTCCCCAACGGCGAGGCAGAAAAGGAATGTCTGTCGTCGCCAATTGATGCAAATACCTTGCTCAGATTGAGCGGATGAGGCGCTCCGTGTGAGAGCTGGTGACGGCGGACAATGAGCCAGACCGGTCCATACATTCTACGGCCGCTCACCGTCAGATGCCAATCCTATCCTGCCATTATACTTGCTGCCTAGCCCGTCGAGCAATATACCGGTGGTGCATGGCAATCATTCCCAGACGAGCCAGTTTCCCGGCATCGATGTCTCTTACTGTCCCGCTATTGCCGGCGCGAATGCAGGATCCGTCGGGTCCCAACCTTGGATATATAAAGCTGCTACCAAAACCACTGCTGAGTTGGCCGCGCTTAACACACTTTTTCAGAGCTCAAAGAGCGTGGGATAAGCCCGCTATCTTGAATCGAGAATGGCTACCGACTTTGCACCTATCATTCTACGTCCATGGCAGAACAGCATGACAAGAAGCCATCGCGGTCCAGCTTTGAGCCTCGAACGTTGTGGAGCTTGACGGTGAATCCACGTTCGATGCTCTACGCGCAACTACAAAGCGATCGTGTTGAATGTCAACTTCAACACGGACTTCTGCGATACGCCACGGTTAGAACTTGTTTTGAGAAAATTTCTACTCGAGACAGAACGTAGATATTTTCCTCGATCGAGACCACGAAAGAATTGGCCGAGGGTATCTCGAAGCGATTCCCATCCTCAGGCGACTATTCGATGCGGACCGGACCCATTGTGATCCAGCTCCACGCGAAAGCAGCGGAAAAGTCACTCTTCCGGCATCAGCACGAGAAAGAGCGTGACGCCACGGATCCAGCTCGAATGCCACCGCGTTTACAAGAAGAGGACGCAGAGGAGGCGGCCAATCTTGCGCAGGTCGCGCCGAGTGAAGCCCACGTCGTAATACTTTTCTTGAGAAAGGTGCGGATGC
>JBPBPI010000166.1:0-2715 GCA_050954885.1 Janthinobacterium lividum
TTCTTCCATGTTACGGACCTGATCAATCATCATCTCGTACATATTCACAAAAGCGAAAGCAATGCAACCACTCCAGCTGCCCTCGGCAAAGCTCTCGTCGTCTGCGAGTCGGGCAATGAACGGTCGGCTGCAACTGTCGCCGCTTACTGCATGCAGGTATTCGAGATCAACATGCAAATCGCGGTACAGGTGGTTCACGAGCGACGTTTCTGCATCAATGTGGACGAGCAGATGAGACATGTCCTTTTCGCTTATGAGGATATCTTGCAAGCCAAGCGCGATGTTGCTCAAGCCACAGACACAAACCCCTCAGCTCTCTCGAATAGCGGCTCAAATATGCTGCACCCAAATCGCAATCTGGCAGCAAAACCATTGAAGAGGACTTTGGAGGATGATGAGGATGAAGATATGGAAAACGATGATATGCTGAGATTCGGAAATTGTGGCTTCAAGCCGTTCACGGACGCTGCGTAATGAGGATGACCATAATTTCTGCGTTAATTATCAGCGCAAACATATAAGTATTGCCCATCCATAGATCGCAATGAGTTCTCGTGCTTGAGAATGGCGTAATAGACCTAAAACGGTCTTCAGCAGATGTCATGGTACAGGCACTATGGTTGGGGGTTGGGTTCAGGCGCAGGATGTTCGAACTCTGAGACTCGGCTCCGCTCGATGTCGTCGCAAGATGGAAAAACGCAAAGACGCGTCATGGGATAGCAAATTCGGGCTTTATAATCACTCTGGAAAGGCTCAAGCAGATCACGAGCTTCGCTGCTACGGCAGGTGAAATGCCAGCGTAGCACTTGCCTGGTTTGTCATGAACATGAGCTCTCGCTTGCTGCTTTGAGCCTTATGTTTTCTCCCAAGCGTTTGTGAATTCTTTTTACCTGGAGACAATAGCAGTCAAACTGATGTTTTTGATAGATCCATTGATTGGGTGCTGCTGACTACTGTCCAAGCGCAAGGTACGCACAATGGATAACGGCCCTCAATCTCTCCCTCCTAAGCGCGCAACGCGCACAAGAAAACTACCGGAACGTCTGAATGACGATTCGGTTCAACTGTACGCTTACAACCCACTCTCCGAAGAAGTTGCATCTTCCACTTCTGACGCTCATAACGAAATCGCGAAACATTCAAGCACAATTCTCTTTCAAACTTCTACCGTGAAAGAAAATCATCCGCATAAGATGCCCAGTTCCACCCGCGACGTGCCGCGTACCTACAAGAAGCGCAGAGTTGATGTCCATGAATCTGTGTCGACATCCGATCCTCGAGATGTGCCGCACCCTTCGACGGAAGTTCCCACTGTAGCGGACGCAGCATCTCACGCAACGCTAGGTCCCGTCTTAACGAAACTCGCAGCTCAGCAGAAGCGGGGAAAAGCGACAAGAAAGAAGCGGGCACTCAAGTCGCCGACACCACAACCACCCCGCCGCGACGCGTACCTCAATGAAGTTGTGAAATATCACAAGGACCTTGTCGGGGCGATTAACCAGAAGTCGAGCATGCCTTGGTATGCTAGAACAGATGGAATTGTGAGTACAACCTTTCTATTATCAGCCCACATGTAGCAGCTGTCTTGGTTAGCTCCTTGACTTTCCTTGTTACGATGCTATGTGCCCGCTTTTATTCGCTGTTCAGGAAGTTACACAAGTTAACACCGCGCAACAGCGACCAAACAGATTTTCAAAGAAACGCGACGTCGTCCAAAACGAGTGGGGAAACGACTGCGATGACTTCAGTACCAGCGAAGACGAATTGACACCTTCACACCAAACCAGTCCACGTAGGCAAGCCCCTTCTGTGTTCCTGTCCGACATCAAACCGGACCTGGCAGAACAAATCTACAAGATCTTTGCGAAGGATTGCGTGTCACGCTTCCGGATCGCATGGCTTGCCTGGCTGAACCGACTTTTGTGGATGGACACACGCGACTTCCAGTGGGTGGACAACATGAAGCGCAAGCACAAAGATCTCCCTCCGTGCGCCATAATTCCCAAAGAGGAGGTCAAATGGCACAACCTGACTGGATACACCCTCGAGGAAACTATGCGCGGCCATCACCCGTCGAGGGAAGATTACGAATGGATTTTGGAGGAAAGTGTGCAAGAGGATATGCTGAGCAGTAACGACGTGGACCTGGCCAAGAAGTTTCTTGCGGAACGTGGGATCCCTTGGGACAAGGTGTTGGATTACAGAGAGGATGCCGAAATGGTAGAGAATGGTGGATGGGAGGACGAGGACGAAATGGAGATAGATACCGTGGCGCAGACACCGCTTAGCGCGGGCTCTGCTCACAGCAACAAAGCTTCCAGGTTGAGCAAGTGATAGGGCGGGCGTGCGGGCGTGGTGGATGACCTGTTCACCGACGAAGAGCTCTCAAGGGTTGGACGAGTAAATGGGTGAAGAATCTGACTAGTATTGCAGAAACATACAGAAATGCAACAGCAGGAGATGAATTACTAGTGCAGACAAGGAGTTTTCTAAAGATGTGCAACCCAAGTAGATTCTGCCTCCGTGATGAGCGTAACGATATGGAACATGCAAACTGCAGGAAACACAAAAGCCTTACAATGATCCGTCGAAGAGGACAGCCGCTCTCTACTTCTACGTCGCTCTCCTTTCACCCTGTCGGAATACATTCCGAGCACTCCTCCGTTACAGCCGTGAATTACAACTGTTGCAACAAAGTTCATGAATGACGTCAGT
>JBPBPI010000167.1:0-2554 GCA_050954885.1 Janthinobacterium lividum
TAACTAGTCCCATTTGAAATACGCTTTTTACAGCTATAACTATCCTGGGTGTTGTAAAAATATTAGGGCTATTATCACAAATAAACTATGTAAAGTTTTATGGCTACACTTAATAATTTATTTGCCGGTCTGGTTGGTACAGCTTTTTCCGTGCTTATAAGAATTGAACTAAGTGCGCCAGGTATAAAATACATTGGAGATAACCAAAAATATAATAGTATAATAACTGCTCACCCTATACTAGTGAGATTTTTCGTGGCTATGCCTGCTACGACAGGGAGTTCCGGTATTTTCCTTATTAAGGTTATTTCTTTTGTAATGTTAGCCTTGGCGTTTGTTTTTGAATTAGGTAAAAAAGCTTCGAAAATAGACACAAAACAAAGTCATGTACATTTGCATAGTAGCTTAATTTTTGTTATTCCCTATGGTTTAGATGCGATAAAACAAATCGTGTATTCAGTATATGATTTCTTCACAAAAACATTAGATTTATTCTTTGTGTGTTTTAAATTAGTCTCCAGTTTATTATTTAACATCGTTATATTAATGATTTATTTGTTACTTGGTTTATGTTTAACTATAAATTATGGTACATTTAGCTTAGTTTTAACAGGGCTTTTAATAATATATTACGTCTATACAATATACCAAAAATCAGATGAATGAAATTGAGCTTATCATACTACTCAGCTTATTTTAACTCTATTGTTATTGATGATTTTTTGATTTATAATAAAAACAGGTATATCTTGTGTATGTGGAATGGTATTATTTGTGTTTTCTCCTACATCGGTTTGAGACTCTGTAGTAAAAATGGATAATATTTCAGGTCCTTCTGGAAACCCTGGTCCTTCAGGGAACCCTGGTCCTTCTGGAAGTCCTGGTTCTTCAGGAAATCCTGGTCCTTCTGGAGATCCTGGTCCTTCAGGAGATCCTGGTTCTTCTAAAACTACTGAGGAAAAATTAGGAAAAAAAAAAGGTGCCGTCCAAGGATTGTTAGAGTTGAATAAAAATCCTGTACCCAATCAAAAATTGGGCATGCTTGGTCTTGATCACGAGGTTAATAAGGCTGTTGTTTCGGAAGCCTCACAGAATGGTTTAATATCCACTGGTTCTCCTTATTTTCCGCAGCTTCAAACTTGAATATCAATTGCAAAAGAGGCTGTAAACGATACAAGCGACGTGCAGTCTGCCATGAATACTGTATATAAAGAGTGAAACGCTATATTAGATAAAGCGGAAATAAAACAAGCCACTGTTGTAGCAAAAATATGAAATGAAAAAAGTATAACAGACGAGAACAAGGATTATCTTGGTTATAGAGCTTACACAAGATTTGAATTGGAAAAATCTAACTATACTTCTTTAAGAGATCATTTTTCGAAGATAGAACTATTAAATAAATATCCTGATTACAAAGGTCACCACGACAAAAATGGAACATGAGTCCCCAAATAACGTCTTTTCACCGCCTATGAGAACGTTGAGATGTGAATAACTTGCATACTTTTACCACTATAAAAATACATATTTCTCTTTTGTTTTTACTGTATGTATTTTACCTAGTTACGTTACATACCACATTATGATGTTGAACATTCAATACCTAACCATCTTTTTGCAGGGAAACCCGCAGGAAATTTGTTGTCTGAAGTTTCAAAAGACTCCAAGAAAGAGCGTTAGATTTTTCCTTATTATTCGGTTTTTGGTTATATTATATGACTGTGTATTGCAAGTAAATACTTATATACCGATGCGGCGTTATGATAGTACTTCTACTATGTAAAGCCAATGAACTCCTTATCGTAATCTGTTTTACACTCCCTTTTTTACTTTTCTTCACACCACACTTTTAAGTTTAACCGCTAAATTCTTATCAGTTTCTTGCTTTCTTTCTTCAAAAAATGTCCACTACTTTTTCATATGTAACCAAATACAGAGCTACCTCATGCGGCATTATGATTATAAGTCCTTACATGATAAAAAAATAGTTTTTTTTATCAGGTCAAACGTACGCAATGTCTTGCTTTTAAGGGAACAAGGCGTTTAATTATAGCTTGGCGTTAGAAAATCAATACGGGTATCTGTCTGGTGAGTTTCATTTTATATACTTCTTCTAGAAGTTCCAAAAAATACTCAGTATTACATTGAAAATGTAAGGTTATGGATTAAACTGCTTAAATCCGAGTGCTGGAATTGGTAGACAGGATAAACTTAAGATTTATTGATATATCATCGTAAACGTTCAAGTCGTTTTTCGGATAAGATTTCTGGCTATTTATTATAATTTAATTAAGTATAAACCTCTAGGTTTATATTTAAATGTAGAGACTTTTAACCCTTATTTATCAAACTTTAACTAGTCCCATTTGAAATACGCTTTTTACAGCTATAACTACCCTGGGTGTTGTAAAAATATTAAGGCTATTATCACAAATCACAAATAAACTATGCATATATTTATGGCTATCATTGGTGAGCCGCAGAACAAAATAATACCTTCTATAAGCAACGTTTCGATGTCTATGGAAAGGTGGTATTGATCTTCTAACGC
>JBPBPI010000168.1:0-3189 GCA_050954885.1 Janthinobacterium lividum
TCGACAGAACGCTTGTAAGTCCTCGCATCCGAAATCATACTGCGCCTTCCACTGATTACATATTAGAAAATGAGAATGCCTAGAAAATGCCCAATAACACCGACGTCGAACAGGCTTGGCCCACGCCGTCATAATGGCCTGATCAGACCCGTCCAACCCACACCTATACGCGCCTTTGTAAAAGAGCTTGCTTCTCTTCGAGTCCTTCGTGGCAATCATGGCAAACTGTGGTACAATATCCACAACTCTTGCATTGCTGAAGTAGCGTTTCGCAGTCCTGTGGATGCCTTTCAGAGCGCCAAATGATCTGTGCCGGCTGCGTCAACTCTATCACCATCTTTCGACTTAAGATTGCTGACCGTGGAACCACTGCCAAGCAGAGAGTGAGAAAAGTGTAAGGGAGGATTCCGCTCAGTAGCTTGAGTGCTTCTCATCTCAAGATTGTAATACCGCGCGAAAAGTCCGATGGGGATTTGTATGATCAACCGTAACGAAGCGCTTTCGCATCCGGTTCTCTATCAGCCAGTGGCGCATCTTCATTGGTGATCGACATCGGCCACGCCAGCATCTCCCGCCAAGCAGTCGGAAGTCTTTCATAAAGCTTCGGCACCTGGCTCTCCGCAATTCCTCGGAAACGCGGTTGGTCGCCATTTGCCTCGAGTAACTTGACCAGCGCAAAGATGTGCGCCAGAATGACAAGGGCTCGCGGTCTGTTCTCCTCGACGAGATCGATGAAGCGGCTTGGCATGCGAATGGGCATGGCCATTATGCGGCGGCCGATCATGAGGACAGGTTCGGAGCGACCGCAGATTAGTTTGTAGATGGATCCCATATAGCAGACCGCGGTTTCGTATGCTTCGAGGTCTTCCGGGGAGATGTACTCGTATTCCGTGGCCCATTGCAGGATTTGTCCGAACGGTCGACGATTCTCCTCGGTGACAATGTCTCCATTCATCTCATTCTGTGGTTGTGATAAAAGCATCTTCATCGTCTCGCTCTTCCTGAACCAATCCTTGCAGTGCACCCATATAGCCCTAGAACCCCTCGCAAGCCGTAACCAGAGAACCGGATCTTTTGACAACTCCGAATCATCAAGTAAGCTGTCCGAATCGATGCAGGTCAGGAATTTGGCGTCTTTCAACTCGATCAATGCATGCGCAGAGACCAAGCAGCTGGCCGCGAAGATGGCTTCACCGTTCTCTTCAGTAATGTTAAGGAGAGCTTCTCGCTGGCCTTCGAGTGCTTTGTCCCAATACATTTGCCCAATCTTACGCAGTTCCGGGTCGTTTATGGTCGGAGCCAGGCGAAATGCTGACAGAGCGAAGACTGCATTTAATAGAAAAGGGTGCTTGAGACCTAGCTCGGGACAGGTGATCTTCCAGAACGTTTCGCTTGTATCGAAAGTAGCATTCGCGCCAGTGACATAGAAGTGCATGAGTCGTAGTTCTAAGAGGTTGCGGTTGAAGTCGGGTGAGCTCTCGTCTCGGCCTGGGGTGACTGGGCGCGAAACATATCGTTGTTCGGGTGAAGGTCCGCCGGAGAATGATTGCTGTCCGGCTTGATATGGAGAAGTCGCGCCGGGTTGTGTTGTTGTGGTTTGATCTCCTTCCTGTCCGGGAGTTGTAGCGGTTGTAGTCTTTCGACCATCAGGCTTGCGCTCATACTCGCAGTGGACGCCGTGTCGAGTGCAGGCGCCGCATCGTGGTTGACCTTCATCGCACTGCACAAGTTAGTTGATAGCTCGGGGACATTGCATGTGGATATGGAATCTCCATGGATTTCTAGTGTTGATGGTAGACTCGGCATATTATCACGTTCACACTACTCATCTGATCTGGAATAGCACGGCGGGATACCTTTCGGCGAACTACAACCTCTTTCGTCACGATATTACTTGCACTCGCAAGTAAATCCAAATATGGACCAAGTTTCGGCAGGTTTTGTTTTCTTACTCGACCATGCGAGCGTAATTGCCGTAGTACATCACGATACGAGAGCAGTTCGGCGGGCATTGGCGGCGACGTACCTTGACCTTGCGGGCCTTGCAGCGAAGACAGCCGGCTCTGCTCTTCTTATGTGCGAGCTTCGGCATGATCAACCGCGAACTGAAGTGTTTTCGGCCGGTCGTTTATGGAGATCGAATGGAAATGCTGATGAGACGAAACCGAACCGAGAGCGAAAGAGAAAGATTTGCGATGCGGATGCGGATGCGAGAAGAGGAGGAGGCCAGATGGACGAAAAGGTTTCCGGGCGGAGGTGGTGCCCCGGCATCGGCCAGGGGAGTGGTAGGAACTGCCAAGAAGTGCTCGGACGAGTATTTGTGGCACGGAAGGCGCACCTGATCGCCGACATCTTCCGCCGCTCGGTACACATCCGAATGCGATACCGATTGCAAACTCTAATCCATCGATGGATAGGAAAGAAGCGAAATCGTGGGGGCGTTTTGCTGGCTGGACCACGCAAAGTCCGTCGTTAAAGAACGAGAACTGGACGGGAACATTTCTGCTGCACTGCTAGCCTGGCGCCACGAACACATCGGACCTGCTTGATCGCTCGTACATGCACGTCTCGCTTAGTATTGTTCCATGCAACACATTAGTTAGGCCGGAGAGAAAAAGCTGCTTATTTGGCGTATTTGCCGGCACTACAAAAAACAAACCGAGGACAACGTAATGACGCATTTGAACAACTATCCCATCGTCCTGAAGCACATGAAGGATACACAAATCAAGGTGTTCGCAAGGTCAGTATACGGAAGTTGTAAAGAACCAAAGCGCCAGCTACTTGAGGAACCTTACATCACTCCAATCCGCAGTCCAACAAGCTCTGACTAGCCACGTATGAAAACCCGCCAAACGTGTCATCAGCAAACGACACCGATGGGATGGGTGGACTACCAATGTCCTTTGCAATCTCCTCGCCCATGCGATACGCAGCAGGACTTATCGCTGCATCCGTAAACTCGACATCAAAGTTCTCAGCAGCCTCAGGGTCCGTAACGATGGGCTGAATGGGCGCAACCGCTTCACGAGATTCGAGTGCCCGCCAGTCGACACGGCGGAAAAAGCGGTGGCTTTTGATGAGCGCGAGATCTTTTGGCATATTTCCACCGAGTCGCTTTCGTGGTTCTTTCCGCAAAAGGCGGGTCAGAATGTCTTTTGCGTCGGCAGATAGGTAGTACGGGATGGT
>JBPBPI010000169.1:0-11788 GCA_050954885.1 Janthinobacterium lividum
GGGCGCGGAGCCCCGGTTTTAGCCACTGTCGCACCTGCTCTTGCTCGTTTTCGCGGCCTTGGTGGCGCCAATAGACCCTAGTTCCGAGCTGAAGTTCCGAGTTGAACCCCAAAAAGTGGCGGTTAACCGCCAATCCTGGCGTTTTGTTCCGAAGTTCCGAGTGGTTCAAACCAGGGCCGTGGGGGACTATGTATAGGGTTGGGCCGGCAAGATGTCGGCACACACCAATTCAATGTCTCGCGTATAAGATAGCTACAACTCGGAACTTCGGAACTTTTACTCAAAAACTGGCCGTTAACCGCCAATGTCGAAGTTCCGAGTTGAAGTTCCGAGTTGCCGAAAAGGGGTCAACTCGGAACTTTAGTGGCGTGACGCCACCAAACTACAGCGGATCGAGGAAGTCGCGGATCAATTCGGGATCGACGACGCCATTCTTCATGAACTGGCCGGGCTTGCGGCTGAAGTATCGCTGCAATGCTCCGTTGATCCGGAGCCGGCCAAGATACTGGAAGCCGCTCGACGACAGCAGCCGGTTCAAGGCTGTCGTCGCCGGCACTACGATGTCGCGCTCGCGAAAAGCCAGCGTCAACTCCAGCGCCGAAACCAACTCGACGCATAGCGCCGGGTTTGTGCTGTCGTCCAACAGGTCTTCCAGGTCGGCGGTCCGGTCTGGTTTCGTCAGCGCCGCCATCTGTGCTTTGGCAAGCGTCGTCGGTGCCCGGCCGTGCGGCTTGAAGTCTTCGTGGATCTTCCACGTCAGCATCATGCGGCGGATCGAGCCGGGTGATCTGGCGAGTGCGGCGAACAGCTCCGTGTAGTAGTTCGGATTCTGCTCTTCGAACGCATCCAGGTCGTTCTTGATCTGCCACCTGGAGAACAGCACGAAGTAGCGCCGGTCGCCGTCGTTGACAGGGATCGCGTCTTGGAAGTTCGTGGTCAGGAAGTAGCTCGTGCTGTTCGGTGTCGGATACCAGTCGGTGTTCATGCGCCGGATGTTCACCGTCTCGTTGGTGATGAACGGCTTCATCTTGTTGTAAACGTCGTAGCGATTGTGGCCGATCAGGCGGATCTCTTCGACCAGGACAAACTGGTTGCCTTCGGCGAACTTGGTGTTCGTCTCCATAAGAGCTTCACCAGGAATCGACTCGGCGTTGTCTGCGCCGAGCACGGTCTTCATCAGGTGGACGAAGAAGGTCTTGCCGTCGCCTTCGCAGCCCTGGAGCAACACGGCCCATGCCGGACGCTTGCCGGTCTGAACGATGTAGCAGAGCCAGTCCATGAGCATCCGGCGTTCGTAGCCGTCTGCGATCAGATGCTTGAGATGCCGGCGCACGATCTCGCAGTCGATCTTGCCGATGTCCGACATGGTGTCGGGGATCGAGGGGATGAGGTCGGCGCGATAGGTGTTGACGTGCGGCACGCCGTTGTAGAGCGGAAAGCGAAACCGGGTGTCTGCGGCCGTGTCGTCGAGTTCGTCGTCGTTTGGCTCGGCAATGCCGGGCATCGGCTTATAGATCCGGCCGGCGACCTGTCGCATGACCCGCTTGTTCAGAGCGAAGTCGCTGGCGTTGATGCCAGGATGCGTCAGCCCGTCTTCGCGCTGCTTCTTGGTCAGCAGGAAGTTGGCATGTGCCGTGTTGAACACGTCCTTGGACATGACCCGGCCGTCTTCTTGGTTGATGAACTCGCCGCTGCCGGTCACGTAAATCCAGCCGCGCATCCAGGTTGGATCGCCATCCTCTTCGCCGGCAACCAGCCGGTATTTGATCATGCTCCGTATCGTGTGCATGCCGAGCTTGACGCCGTTGACGCGCTCGTGCGCCGCACGGACGGCATGCTCCAGCTTGTGCTGCATCACGAGGTTGCGCTCGACGCGGCTGATCTCGACGCACAACGCGTCAAGCTCTTCCGCGTCATTGATGACCTTCAGCCGGTCTTCAAACGAGCTGACGGCTTCGGCAACACGCTTGGCCGTGAACGGCTTGGCGCGGTCGAGCACGACGCGGAACGTAATTGCAGCGCCTTTGCCGGCTGCGTTCCAGCTATCCCATTTGAAGCGGTGGTTTGTTTCCTTCTGTGCGTGCTTGTTCGATTGCCTAGACCATTCGTCGAACAGTTCGAAGCCTTCGTTCGAGCCGTTGGTCTGGTGCCAGACGGCCATGCCTAGCTCCATCCAGGTATCGTAGTCGACGCCTTCGCCGTCGTTCGGAATTGAGAACAGGATTGACCGGATTTCCGGCAGTGTGTGTTCCGTCTTTCCAGTAATGTCTTGCGTCCAGTCGTCGGCCGCAGGCGTGCCGATGACAGCAACGTTTGTGGATTCGTTGTGCCGCTTAACGCTGGACTTGGTTGTCCAACCAAGAGCTTGGAAACGTGACGTAGCGTAGTCGCAGATCTGTTGTGCTTGCTCGGCCGTGATGTCGTTTAGCTCCCACGTTTCCATCGTGGTAGGATCGTCCAGGCTCAACCATTCGTAGGGCTGCTGGGTGTCCGGATGGATGTGGTAGGCCACGAACTGCTGGCCGTCGCCGAGGATCTCCACTTGATGGTCGTTTCCATCCGGCGAAGTCCATTTTTCGTCATCCGTTTGCGGAACGGCGTGTTCGTCGAATAGACCAGCAGACGTTTCGGCATCTGGCCGACGCGGATCGGCGCCTCGCCGACCAGGGCGATCACGTAGTCTTGGATTTCTCCAGCCAGATCGGCATCGCGCACATCGATGTCGACGGCCGGCGTGTTCCTGGTGCGGACCGAAATGCCGGCGCCTGGATAGGCTTTGAGCCAGCGTGCGTATGAGTCGAGCGAGCTTTCGACAGTCCCCCATCCGGACATAGGCGGAACTTTCGAACCGACCCTGGTCGGCACGATGTTCCAGCCGTTCAACAACAGCGTGCGGCCGTTGTCGGCTAGATAGTCTGTTGCCATGGGACGGGCCTAGCCGGCAGCGGGTGCAGCCGTTCCGTTTAGCTGGCGCAGATAGTCGATCTTCAGGCCAGTGTAGACGGCGAAGATGTGCAGTTCGAAGTCCTTGAACTCTGCGGAATCCTGCTGCACGCGGTTCGTGAAGTAGGTCTCGTGCTTCCCCATCTTCTTGCAGAGCGCGCTGCGCCGGCCGCTTACGGTTGCCAGCGTCGAGATGAGCCGGATCATGAACTTGAACCGTTCGTCCTTGGTTGCTGTCGCCCACCAGACGGGCATCTCATAATCCATTTTAAGCCTCTTGACTGCGCATTATCCGTCCTCTATAAACAAACCTGTCGCAGGATGCAAGCTGCGGTTGAAACGAACAGGACGCATACAGATGGCAATCGAAGACGCACTCGCTACCCTGAACACCACCATGACCACGCACATCGAGACGATGAAGGCGCTGATCAAAGTGATGGGTGCCGCCGTGCCGGCCGCAGCCGGCACCAAGGCCACCACGGCGACCGCGACCACGGCGGCGGCCGTGACGCCGAAGCACACCGTCGCCGAAGTGAAGGCGATGGGCTCGAAGGTGTCGGCCGATCCGCGCTTCGGCAAGACCGTCGCGAAGGCGATCATCGCCGAGGTCGGCGGCGCCGCCGAGATCATCAACTGCAAGCCGGCAAACCTGGACAAGCTCTACGCGGCGCTGGAAGCCAAGCTGTCGGAAGAGCCGGCCGCGTCGTCCGACGAAGACGAGCTGTAGTCGTCGAGTAGCCCGGCATTCGTGCCGGGCTATTCAACGGGTATTGGGCGCTAAGGGCGATGACGGTTCAGGTCAGGCCGATGGGGGATCGCGTGGCTGTTGTTCAAAGCAACGACGATCAGGCAATGATTACTGAAATGACCATTGGAGACGCCTTGAACTTTGCGCGTGATCTTCATCGCGCGATCCTGACGGCTTCGGCACGTCGCACGGATTTCATCGGCCTTGACTAAGATTTCACAGACCGAGCACGCACGGCTTCTCGCCAAATACGGCACGTCACGCAACGGGCATGCGCTGTTTAGTCCTAGCGGCTCGGCGATGTGGTTGAACTGCGCGAAAAGCCTGCTGGCGAACGCGCTGTATCCGGATAAAGGCAGTTTCGAAGCGGCGGAAGGCACTGTAGCGCACGAACTGGCCGAACGTGATCTGCAATTCCTCTATGCCGAAGAAGACGATGGTGAGTTTTTCGGCTACAACGGTCTTGAAGGCGCGCTAGGGGTTAGCCGCTTAGTGGACGGCCATTATGTCGCTATTGACGGCGAGATGGTGGCGTTCGTTCAGCAGTATGTTGACTGGTGCCGCGACGTAGAGGGGGAGAAGTTCTTTGTCGAGTATCGTGTTGATACTAGCTGGCTCTTCCCGGTCGGTGGACAGGGCGGCACTGCGGATTTTGTTGCAATCTCGTTCCAGCGGCTTGTGCTCCGTGATCTCAAATACGGAAAGGGAGTCCCCGTCTTTGCCGATGGAAATACCCAACTTATCATTTACGCGTTGGGACTTTTCCGAGCTTTCGACGATATCTACGATTTCCAAGAGATCGTTCTTTCCATATGCCAGCCTCGCTTGGGAACATTCGAAGAGTGGACTATTACGCGTGAGCAGCTCTTGGCTTGGCAGCCAATCATTATGGCGGCTGCGTTGGCAGCATGGGATGAGCGTGCGCTTGCGACACCGGGCAAGAAACAATGCCAGTGGTGCAAACATTTCACTAATTGTGAAGCGACATCACAACAGGTCGCGGCACTTGCGGACGCCTCGTTCGGCGATGACAAGCTCGAAATCCTGAAGGGACTTTCGTTTCGCGTGGCACCAGTGGTCGAAGTTAGCGACGCGTATCTGGTTGAACTGATGTCGTGGCGCGGCTATGTTGAGAAGGCATTTTCAGCGGCAAGGGAAGAGATCGAGCGCCGTGCGTTGCACCGCGATATCGAAGGAACTTCATGGAAGCAGGGCAAGAGCACGCGTGAGTGGGTTGACCCGGCCGCTGCTGCTGCCATGCTTGCTGAAAACGGATTGGACAACGACACGATTTGGAGCAAGGAGCTGCTGTCCCCGCCGCAAGCCGAAATCGCGCTGCGGAATGCGTTTCATGCGAAACGCGAGGTTGACGCGCTGCTTACTCCCAAAGTAGTCCGTAAGGTGCCTGGAAAAGCGACGCTGGCTTTAGTTACAGACCGCCGACCAGATATCAAGGACATCGCCGACAGTTCTTTCGAGGACTCCGACGAACTGTAGACCGTAGAACCGTAGAACCGTAGAACCGTAGAGCAGAGAAAATCAATGGCCGAACAACGCGTCGTCGTCACTCGCGGAAAGAACTTCATGTTCTGGAGCGATGGCACCATCACCATCGAGAACGTCCGTCTCTCACATCCACACATCTTTGTCGCCGTGGAAGGCAAGGACAACAACAAGAGACCGAACGGCAAGTTCGACTACTCGTGCGTGGGGCTTGCGCCCAAGGACACGCACAAGGAGTTCTTGCAGTTCATCAAGAAGCACATGCAGGAAATTCTGAACGACAAGAAGCCGAAGAACTGGCCGGCCAGCAAAGACTACGTGATTCCGGCCGACAAGAAGTTCGTTCGCAACGGCGACGACACGCCGAAGTTGGAGAACCACGGTAGCTGGATCATTTCGGCGCGCGAGAAGAAGCGTCCGGCCGTTCGTGACATCAACGGAGCGCCGTTGTCCCATGAAAGCCAGGAAGACCAGGACTCGGTTTACGGCGGCGTGTGGGGCTCGCTGCTTGTTCGTCCGTGGTATCAGAACAACGACAACGGCGAGCGCATCAATGCGAACCTGATCGCGGTCAGGCTCACGCGGACGCCTGCCGGGCGCAGCGGTGACGCGCTTGGGGCCGGCCGTCTTGCACAGGATGAGATCGACAAGTCGTTCGGTGACGACAGCTATGACACGGAGCAGGAAGTTCCCATCGACGACGATCTGTAACCGTGGTCGATTTCCTTCGCCTGGACTATGAGACGTTCTCGGAGCTGCCTTTCGGCAGCTCCGATTCCGTTGGTCTCTGGCGCTACTCACAAGACCCGTCGACCGAAGTGCTCATGGCAGCGTTTCGCCTGAACAGCGAGCGCACTTTGCACGTTGATCTTGCCAATGGCGAGCAGCTTCCGGCCGAATTGGTCGAGGCGCTGTGCGATCCGGAAGTCGAGAAGTGGGCGTTCAATGCGGCGTTTGAGCGCGTCATCACCATGAACACGCTGAAAATCCCGACGCCGATCAAGGGCTGGCGTTGTGCGATGGTGCTGGCCTACATGCGTTCGTTCTCTGGCGGCTTGCATGATGTGTGCGAGCAGCTTGAAGTCCCTTCAGAATATCAGAAGAGCGTCTTCGGCCGAGAAGGCATCAATCTCTTCAGCAAGCCGCAGAAGATCACCAAGGCGAACCCACACGCGCGGTTTAGCCGCGCTACTCATCCGGAAAAGTGGCGGCAGTTCTGCGACTACAACATCCTTGACGTGGATGCAGAATCCTACGTCGGAGCGAAGCTCCAGCCGTATGACATTCATCAAAGCGAATGGGATCTTTACGAGATAGACCAGGAGATCAATGACCGGGGAATGCCGGTTAACATGGAGTTCGTTAGGGCGTCAATCGAGCTGGCATATCAGCGTAAGGCCGAACTGGTCGCCGAGATGAATGCTCTTACTGGATTGAGCAACAGTAACAGCATTCCGCAGCTACTTCCGTGGCTCAAAGCGCGTGGCTATCGCTTCGATGATCTCCAGAAGATGACGATCTCGAAAGAACTCCGCGAGAACTTGACCGGGCTAACCGAAGAAGCGTTGATTGCGATCAAGCTGCGCCAGCTTGCCAGCAGAACGTCGATCACGAAATACAAGGCGCTTGCTCGGCTGACAGCCGAGGACAGCAACCTTCGTCACATCTTCCAGTTCGGCGGCGCGTCGCGCACGAACCGTTGGGCCGGTCGCGGCTTCAATGCGCAGAACGTGATGAGCACGCCGGAAATGTATGACGCCGAGAACAAGGGCGCCGAGCTTATGCTGCCGGTGTTGGAGGCGGTTGAGCTGCGCGACACGGCCGCGATTGAACTCCTGGCCGGCGAGCCGATGATCGTTTATTCCGGTCTTGTGCGTGCTGCGTTTCAGCCCCTTCGGAAAAGTCTCCAGTTGACGGTTGCGGACCTGTCGTCGGTTGAGACGGCCGGAACGGCGTGGTTCACGGGATGCAAGCGCCTGCTGAAGGTGTTCGACGATGGGCGCGATCCTTACAAGGACTTCGGCCAGGAGTTCTTCAAATGCACATACGAAGAAGTCGACAAGATTAAGCGCAAGAAGAGCAAGCCAGCCGTGCTTGGCGGCACCTACGGGCTTGGTGGCGGCAAGGAAGAGACACATGGAAAACTGGCTGGCAAGAAAACTGGTTTGTGGGGTTATGCTGAAAATATGGGAATCTTCCTCACCCAGCGCGAGGCACAAGATAGCGTCGATATCTTCCGAAAGACGTATCATGAAATACCGGGTATGTGGCGCGTTCTCGACGACGTTGTTGCCTATGTGGTCACGACGGGAAAATCTCGTCGCGTCAACGAACATTGCTGGGCTTGGATGGATGGCGACTATCTGAGGATTGAACTTCCTTCAGGCGAGCGGGCGATCTGCTACCACAAGCCGAAGATGGTCCCACGCGAGCTGACGTTCGTCGACCGTGAGACTGGCGAAGTTCGCAAGAGCACGAAGCTGTCGTTTTCCTACATGGGACGCGTGCAGAACAGCCGGCTATGGTCGCGGATTTATTCGTGGGGCGGTAAGCTGATCGAGAACATCATTCAGGCGCTTTGCCGTGACGTGCTGGCGCTCGGCATCAAGCAGGCGCGTGCTGAAGGTTTCGAGATCGTTGGGCACGTTCACGATGAGATCCTTTGCGTGACGCCGATCAGTTCGAACTACTTCACGCTCGATTTGCTGATTGATTGCATGACGCGCGGCGCACCGTGGCTTGAAGGTTTCCCGCTCAAGGCTGCTGGCTGGCAAGGTCCAGTCTACATGAAGGCGTAAGATGGCAGAGCACATCATGCTTGACGGCTCTTGGATCGGGAACCACTACACCGTGCAACGGATCGAGGAAATCACCCGGCAGTGGATCGGCCAGTATTGGCCGGACAAGCCGCGCATGGAGTGGGACGACGTTCTCGCTAAAGCCAATTCGGCGCGTTGGTATGTCTTCAGCATTTGCACGCTGCAAAACGGCAGCAAGCGTGTCAATGTCGGTTGGTGGAACAAGGATCGAGACGAACAGTATCTCGATACGCAGGAATACGGTGAGTCCGATACGTGGCTCGGCGCCCTGGTCGCAGCACTTGAGCGCGGGAACAACCGGCTCAAGAAAAATGGAGAAGGGCAACCGATGCGGACGGTTCGCGGGACAGACGCAGATGCGAAGGCAATCCCGGCAGAACAGCTCCAGGCGCTTGCCCTGGCCTGTCAGCGCGAGCTGTCGCGAACGCAGAACACCTTCGAGGCGCGGCTGAAGGAACTTCAGCTTACGGTGGAACAGGCTATCGAGGTTTGGAGGACTGTCAATGATTCAACAGGCATTTGACGATCTGGAGAAATCGGTGTGGGGTCTTGTCCATGCCATGAAGGAGGAAGACCCGTTCGAGTATTTCATCCGTTTCACACCCACGCCAGAAGGCGTTGTTATGCACGGGCTTTGTCCTTACACAATCCAGAAGCCAATCGCGACGCGCAGCATGGCAGAGTGGAAAGCCCGAGACATCGACAACGACCGCGAATACGGCACGTGGTCGGTTGTCGAGAAGCTGAAGAAATGAGCAAGCTCGAAAAGGTCGATGAGCGTGCGTTTACTGCCGAAGCCGAAGCCGATGGGTGGGTAGTCCATAAGCTGACGTTTCCGGATTGCCGTGGTGCCGGCGACCGGATTTACGGCAAAGACGGGCGCACAGTGCTGATCGAGTGGAAGCGAAAAGGTAAAGAGCCGACGCGGCAGCAGTTCAAGCGCCTGCGCGAACTGCGGCAAGCCTTTGGCTGGGACGCCTATTGCGTCGATAACATCGCCGATGCGCGTATTATATTGGGGATCACATGAAATCGCTCGCTGACGCACTGGTCGAGTCCGGCGGTAAATGGGATCGTGTGTCTGCGGATCACTATCCGACGCCGCCTGACGTTACGCAGGCTCTTGTGGATTGGCTCAAGCAGATAGGTCGGTGGGACGACTTCGGTTCTATATATGAGCCAGCTTGTGGCGAAGGGCAGATGGCGCGGGTTTTAGAGCAGAACGGTGCGGTCGTTGACGCTTCCGATTTGAACGCAACTGGTTATGGTTTTCAGGCCGATTTCTTGTCTGGCGAGCAGAACCTTTATGCGCGTGCGTCTTGGGCGGATGCGGTTATAACAAATCCGCCGTTTTCTCATGCCGAGCAGTTCATTCGCCGGGCTTTAGAGTGGAGTTTGTGCGACCGGCCGTTTGTCGCGATGGTTCTCAAGTCTGCTTACTGGCATGCCGCGCGGCGTGCGAAGCTCTTTCGGGAGCATCCACCGTCTTGGGTGCTTGCATTGACCTGGAGGCCGGCTTTCCTCCAGGAGACGCGCGGCAAAAGTCCGCTTATGGAAGTCGTGTGGGTAGTGTGGGATCCGAAGTTGGTTGATGGTGTGACGTTCTACGACGTGCTCGACCGGCCGAAAGGTATGTCGGATTTTCTTCCGCCGACGCTTGAAGTGCTGTTGGCGCGAGCGGAGGCGTCCGTAGTCGCGTTGAATGGCGTAATGTGTGGCGGCGATGTCGGCTGACGATCTGTTCGTGACTTGTCTGCGCGGCGAAGAAGACCTGCGCGACTACCAGCGCGATATTTTGATTCCGTTCCTTCTGGCAAACCCCAAATCAGGCGGCTACGTCGGCATGGGCCTTGGCAAGACGGTTTCCGTCTTGACGCTGCTGGATAAGATCGTTGACAGCGGTGAGATCGACCCGTTCGGCGACGATCATGTGTTGATCGTCGCGCCGTTGCGTGTGGCGCTAACCACGTGGCCGGATGAGTTCAAGCTCTGGCGGCACATCTGCTACCTGCCGCATCAGGTCATTCGGCCCGATGCGGCAGATCCGCGCGTGAAAGTCGCGTATCGGGCGACACGTGAAGCCGAAATGGTGGCGATACGCGCAGATCCGTTGTATGCGGCGGTCGAGCAAGCAGTTCGCAACTTCATTCCGAAATACAGCGCGGCGACGCAAGCAGCGCGCAAGGCTGAAACGGCGACGCTAGAGCTGATACGCCAAGAGATGGCGCAGTCTCCAAAGCTCATTCATATAATCAACCGCGAGCGGTTTGAGTGGATCGTCGACTTCTGGTCGACGAAGAAGCGGTGGCCTTATAAGGTGGTCATTTTCGATGAGTCCACCAGCTTCGCAGATCACGAAACAGGTCGGTGGAAAGCAGCACGCAAGATAATGCCGCACACTCGTCGGATACACCTGTTGAGTGGAACACCTTGCCCTGAAGGTGTGCAGCAACTTTTCCCGCAAGTGTTCTTGTTAGATGGCGGGAAACGGCTTGGTGTGAACGTCACGACGTTTCGGCGAAATTACATGATGCCCAAGCCATACACGCGCGGCTGGGTTCCGCAGATTGGTGCGGCAGAACGGTGTGCCGACAAGATCGCGGACATCTGCATCATCATGAACGAAGACGACTACCTGCCGATGGAAAAGCCCATCCTGGTCGACCGTCCGTTTCAGATGTCGGATGAGCTTGTGGCGCGATATAAAGCCTTTGAGCGCGACCTGATCTTGGACCTGCCGGACGGCACGGAGCTTGAGGCGGAAACGGCCGGTGTGCTTAACCAGAAGCTACTTCAGTTCTCCAGCGGATTTGTCTACGAAAAAGACGTGACCACTGGCAAGAACAAGGTTCACTGGCTGCATGAGGACAAGATCGAGGATTTGAAGCAGATCCTTGCCGAAGCGGCGGAAATGAACTCGCCGGTCCTGGTCGCCTACTTCTACCAGCCGACCTTGAAGCGGCTTCGTGAGACGTTTCCCAAGGCCGTCGTGCTCGACCGTTCGGGCTCGCAAGTCAAAGCCTGGAACGCTGGTAAGATCCCGATCCTTCTGGCGCATCCGCAGAGCGCAGGACACGGACTCAACATGCAGCTTGGTCCCGGTCATGTCCTGGTGTTCCATGAAGTGCCGCCGAGCCTGGAGGGCTACCAGCAGATCATCAAGCGGCTGGCGCGACCTGGACAGAAGAAGATCGTTCGTGTCTATCACCAGTTCGCAAAGGGGACGCGTGAGCAGGATCTTGTGCCCAAGCTGAAGAACAAGGACGATCTTCAGGAATGGATGAAGAAACTGATCATGGACTTCCGCGCAAAGATGAAAGCAAGAGCATGAGCAGCGAGCCGTTCGTCTACACCGCGCAAGTCCTGGCAACCATGTTCAGATACCAGAACAGCAAAGCCGTCTACGAACGGCTGGAGAACGTGGTGCCGCACGGCATGTCGGATAATCCGACAGGCCGCAAGGTTCCGGTCTGGCACATCAAGGATGCTGCGCCGGCGTTGTGTCGTTTGACCGAAGAGCAGATCAGCTCCAAGATCCGTTCCATGGCCGCGAACCAGCTTCCGCCGAACCTGTCGCAGCTCTACTGGAACGGCGAAGCCGCGCGGCTCAAGGTGCAAGAACTGGAGGGAGATCTTTGGTCTACATCGAAAGTCACGGCGCTCGTGGGCGGCACGTTCAAGGCGCTGCGAATGAACCTTCAGCTCATCATGGATCGCGTCGAGCAAGTGAACGGGTTGTCAGACGCGCAAAGAAAGTCTTTGCAACAGTTGC
>JBPBPI010000170.1:0-5054 GCA_050954885.1 Janthinobacterium lividum
TCATCTGATGGCCGGATTGATCAATTACCAACTCAGAGATGATAAGCCATCATTAGAAAGCATCCTTAATTTGAATCCTTAAACGCAACTCGGGTTAAGTTAGGCTTATTTAAGTATACTCATAAGGATATCTGTTTTTGTAGGTAATTAAGAAGCTGATCATATGATTGTGTCGCAACTTTTAAATGATTAAAGAATTGTTTAAAAAGCACATTTATTTAATATTTTATAATCTACTATCTTGTGTATATTATAAGACATAATAAATATTATAGGTTAGTTAAACAATGTTTATCAAGTTTTTAAGCTTATTATTTTTTCTTAATTCTTTTGGAGACTGTTATGCTAGTGAGGAATATTTTCTTATGGGCATTGAAGTTGAAACTTCCTCAATAAAAATTAAATCTTCTGTACCAGGAATAGATTTTCCTTTTAGCCTTAAAAATAATAAAATAGCACTGTTTTGTTTAGAAGAAGATACCCCTGATAGAACTTTTGACAATGATCCACGATATACTAAATTTGGAAAAAATTTAGAAATAAGAACTATAGATGGTTATAATTATGATCAAATAAATAGGCTGTCCTCAGTTATTAGTTTAATACTTAATGATATTAATCAAGAAGCAAGAGATAAAGTCTTATCTATAGAAGAATCATATTTGAATAAAATAACTGGACCTACTGATTATCAAATCATACCTCAAAAAAAGAAAGGAAAATTTGAAATAACATTAAAGGATCCAAATTTTACAATAATACCTACTGTGAGATTACAAATATCATACCAATTGCCTTTAGAGGAAATTCCAAGAGTTTTTCAACATCTTTCAAACTTAAAACATAAAGATATTAAGCCTTTTGTTGATGATTTAGATCCAACAATTGGTCTGAAAGAGTCAAATTTTGAGGAATATAAAAATAAAATAAATAAACCTAATCCTACTTTCAAGGATAAATTTCTTTTCAAGACTTATAGGAGTATAATAAAAAGTGAAACTGTTGCAAAATATTTTAAAGAAAATATAGCTCAAGAATTTTCTGCTTTACGCCAAAATAAAGCAAAAGGTTTAATTCAGATGTTTCTATTTTATTGGCATTCACTGTTTAATGATAAAGAGGGTATGTCTAATGAAAATGGATTGAAACCATACTTAGGCATAATGTCTCGGGTTCCTTTTTCCATGCTTTATGATACTTTAGATGAGGAAAATAAAAAAGATTTTAATACCTTTTTTAATAATCGTAAAGAAGGTCTTAAAGAAGAAGCTTTCAAACTTAGAACTTATCATCCTGATCCTGAAGCTGTATCTCGTATAACGTTGTCAAATTGGTTTGATTCAATTATAGATGAAGATAAAAGAGTATATGATATAAATAATTATTATAAAGTCGATATAATGTCTCCTCCTCCTACTCCTGAGAGAAGTTCCAATTCTATGGGAGCATTAGATATGAACAGCTCTAACGGTCATGCTTTAATAGAGGTAAGAGCATATTCTACCTTAGAACCAGGATTGACTTTTCTCAAAGACTTATCTCAATATAAATTATTATTTGAAAAAAAATTTAATGAGGAAGAGTTATCTCGTCCTCCAGAATTAGTTCAAAATTCAGGATTGTTTCAGGATCACGTAAAAGAAAAACTTGAAGATAAATTATCTGAGTATAAAGAGTTATGTGAGTATGTTAGAAATGAATCTAATTGGTTTTTTAAAAAATAAAATATTGAGGATTAAAAAATGTATAAAAGTATATTACTAATGCTAGGTTTTTCCATAATAGGATACAGCTCTTTTGCATCCAGTACTGAGGTTGATTATTTAACAAATAGAGTAGCTCAAAGTTTGTATACAGGAGGTAATATCAGAAAAACAGAAATTTTAGATATTTGTAATGAAATGAAACTTTCAAAATTGAATATTGATCCGCATTTGGAATTCTTAAAGGAAGAAGAGTATGCTGATGTTCTATCTCTTATACTTGAAAATAAATCTGGTAACTCAAACTGGAAAAAATCCAGTGATACATTGCTGAACATTTTAAGGGATATAAAAAAGCATGAGGCTATACATCCTACAGTAGTTGATAGCGCATTTATCTCTATTGTCGAAAAACTTTCTAATTGAATATATGAAAGCTTTTATGAAAGCAATTTCAACCTATTCCGCCATGTCGTAAGCGCATATTAACATGCTAGGAGAATATGACTTTTCAAATGAAAAACTTACTCCTTTAGTATTCGTTTCCCGAAATTAAAAGTTTAAAACATCTCTAAAATGTGAAAGATGGAAGATCATAAAATCAAAGCTCATGTTTTGGATGGAAAAAATCCTGCTACGCAAAAGAGGTGTGATTGAATCTGTCTTTCATGTGTTAAAAAATGGGTTTGAGCTTGAACATATCAGACATTGATTATTGGCCAATGCTGTTGTTCATCTCATCTCAACACTCCTCGCTTACTGCTTCAAAATTAACAAACTTGCTATCAAATTTAATTTTCTAATCCAAAACTGACATACATAGGTTGCAAGTCTAGAAAAAGTAACCGTAAAACAGTTATTTAATCAACATTGTTATAACAGTATTTTATATTACGGGTACACCCAAATAGGACAATACTTAACGAACAGAATTACATCAAATAAGTGTTTATTTTAGGTAACATTGTTGTTAATATACATAAATTATGCAGAGCACACTTAAAAGAAACACTTTATGACCAAAATCGGCTACGCACGAACATCAACGGTCGAACAAAATCTGGATTCCCAGATGATAGCACTTAAAGCCGCAAATTGTGACATTATCCGCAGTGAGCAAAAAAGTGGCACCACGCTGACAGATCGAAAAGAGCTCAATACGATTTTAGAGTTCATTCACAAGGATGAGTATCTGGTTGTCACGCGCATCGATAGACTTGCCCGCTCTTTGAGAGATTTACAGCTTATCGTCGATCGACTTAAAACAAAAGGGGCGCACCTCATCGCTCTAGAACAACCTGTCGACACGTCTACAGCAACGGGGAAAGCGTTCTTTGACATGTTGGGTGTCTTTGCTGAGTTTGAGACAAATCTGCGGCGCGAACGCCAAGCTGACGGGATTGCCGCTGCTAAAAGTAAGGGAATTTACAAAGGTAGACCGCCTTCTATATGTCAAAATAAGATTAGACAGCATTTACGAGAAGGTAAAAGACCCACGCAAATTGCCAGAGAGTTAGACATATCAAGAGGCACAATTTATAAGGTCAAACAATTAATGGCTTTAAACACTGATATAATATCTTATAATGAAGAAACAAAACTGACCTGAGAGAATGAACGATGACCGACATTATTGATTTGCAAAAACATAAGCCACAAGACTATGAAGCTCGTTTCTTTAATCCGCGGAATGATGTGGCGTTTAAAAAAGTCTTCCAGCATGAAGCTTTGACCTTGAGCTTTCTCAATTCTACTTTGCGGTTAACAGGCGATCGGCAAATTCAGTCAATTGAGTTTTTACCAACAGAACAACTGCCCATGACAGCTGAATCAAAGAAGTCGATCCTGGATGTGCTGTGTACCGATCATCGAGGATTCAAATACATCATCGAGGTGCAGAATAAATATATGAGTAATTATATTCGGCGTGCCCAATATTATGTAGCCCATCTCTATGCGAACCAATTGGAGAATGCGGGTAACTATCTTCAGCTGAAGCCTGTGACATTGCTCAGCTTATTGAACCATACGGTATTTCCTGAACAAGTCAGGTACCTTAGCTATCACCAGAATATCGAACAAGAGACACAAACCAGCTATTTGAATGACATGTCTTATGCCTTTGTCGAGTTACCAAAGTTCACAAAAACATTAGAAGAGTTGATAACAGATGAAGATCATTGGATCTATATGATGAAACATGCACCAGAGATGAGAGAAGCACCCGAGGATGCGCCAGACGCTGTAAAACAGGCCTATGATATCCTAGAAAAGCATACGTGGACACGGGATGAGCGGCTGGCTTATGAAAGAGCGAAGATTGGCCTCATGGATGATCTTGATATCATGGAGACTGCGAGAAATGAAGGTGAGCAAATTGGTATGGCTAAAGGCGAACAAAGATTGTTGGAAGAAAAACAGGCGATTGCCAACAAATTGATACAACAAGGTATGCGGGTTCAAGAAGTTGCTGAATTAATCGGACTTTCTGTTGAGCAACTCAAGTCTTCTCTTTAAAAGTTTTCTTCATTAGAAAATTTCACGCAATCCAAAATGACTTGAGGCTGTTGATCACTATTCTCAACCACCAACAATTCAACGGGTGTTGCAATACCATATTTTCTCAAGTCTGCTTGTAGCTTGTTAAAAACAACATTGATAGAAGGTGGTTTGATCGTAGTAATGATTTGATCGGCATGGGCGATCACGTAGAAGAACTCAGGCGAAGGACGTCGATGATCCACGGGATACACAAGTTGTTTTCGCCATCCTTTTGATGGCAATGTTGAGGTGATCACGCTGTTAGCATGAGGGGGTGCTGTTGAGAGGAAATTGATCGGATCAACATCCTCTGTCAAAGAGACTTGTGGGGGTTGTGGTGCAGACGAACACCCCACAACCAAAACACAAACAACAGCAATCAATAGTTTAATCATAGTTGACCTCACTCTTGTCATCAAATTGAACCGCAAGCTCACCTTGGCTTAAAGCCAAGATTAAGTTTTGTTGGCTGGGAAGGCTTGTTCTACTGGCGTGCTTTTGCAATGTGGGCGATAACGTGATGAGTTTATCCATGAAATACCGATCCTTAAAATAGAGAGCTTTCCCGCAACGAATGGGATTTTCACCATTCAGCAAGACAATCTCCTCGTTAAAAGCCAGTTGTTTCAACTCTTGGGGTAGCATTAAGGCGCGTTTGGCCTCGCTTTCTGACTGACCACGAGACACAGATGTCTTTTGACTGTTTCTACTTTTGGGTTCGTCGTTGCAAAGGTACGAAACGCGCCTTAAGAATTTATGTTACTTTATAATCTGTCGCTGCATTTAAAAATTGCTTGAGTTTGATTTCTC
>JBPBPI010000171.1:0-2860 GCA_050954885.1 Janthinobacterium lividum
CCGTCGGGCACCTGAGAATACGTAAGGAGAACTCTTGATGTCGAGAGACGAAAAGTTCCGGTTCCGAGTCGCTTTCCGGGCTTGGTGACAGCGTCCTGGAGCTGGCCGGGGATGCATCCATCCCCACTCGGTTCTTGGGGAGGCAGTTCTCGCAGAGGGCTTTCTTCTGGTCGCAATCCACGCACCACTTGTGGTTGCGACAAAGGTGGCAGCGTTGGAGAGGCTGGCACAAACAACGGGCTTTCTGAGTCATAACAGGAGGCATCGTCAATAAGATCAGATATATTTGAAATAGATTCAATGGAGCTCCTAGGAGAGTCGTCGAAGCCGATGTCCATTTTTGAGCATGATTGTGAGAGGGGGGGCCCCCATTTATGGGCCGGCGCTCCCAAGGAAAACCGTCACTATAATGTTATACGGTTTTCCTTTGGGAGTGGGAGTAACGCCAAGCACGCGGGCGTCCTCCCACTCGTCAGGGGTTGAGGCATTAGTGGGAGCCACGACAAGCCCGTGGGCGGGCTCCCGCTGCCGCTACCCCTGCGTTGAGGCATTTAAAAATGCCGCAAATCCCCATCATTTACTGAATCCAGCGATGTCCGACGTCAGCGGTTCAGTCATTTACTTGCTAGCGAGGGTTGAGACCCTCCAACAGTCAATAGCGCAATCCTACCGGGACGTCGGCGAGGCGACACGGGAGATTCAGCTCCTCAACAATTTGCTAATGCAGTTGAGACCTGTGCCCAGAGCGTCGACTCCGCATCAGGAGGAGCAACGCGTCTATCCGGCACATCCGGCTGTTAGGCCGCTGCAGCCAAGGCACGTGAGCTCCGCAGAAAATATAAAGTCGCGTTATCCGCGCTTTCCGTTTGGCCGGACTCCTGACACGTCCATTCCTGAATGACTTCATCGCGGCACGCGATTCCCAACAAACGTAAACTTGAGTGGGTCTCGGACGACATTGAGGACGAGGCCGTTACTCTTGAGCGAAGCGTTAGGAGGAGACAAGCGATCGACTTGGCCAGACAGCACGCCGTCAGCCGCAAGGAGATTGATTCTCGTAATCAATACAATTCGTACTTGCTGTCACGAGGCCTTAGTCGAACTCGAGCGTCTTTAGCTGCTTACGATATGCCTTACGTCAAGAAAGGCAAGAAGAAGCCAGCTGGCATAGGCGCCACTTACCGTGCCAAGAAGAAGGCTTCCAATTATGGAGCCACACCTTCTTTTAACCGAGCCCTTGTGGCTGCGGTGAAGAAGGTGGAGTCTAAGTCGCAGGAGACTGTGTACTCCCAGAGTGGTGTTTACATGAGCACTTTGCTTTCAAACCTCACCACGTCAGGGTACAATCTCAGTGGGCTCAATCAGAGTGCTGCCTATTCAGCTTCAACCACAACCACGAGATGCACCTTGACCAACAACTGTTTTATTTGGCCTGTGTGCTCTATGGCACAGGTCGGAAACACCAATACTCCTGGATACAGGAAGGGGCAGAGGATCAATCCGATCGGCTTCCGGTTTGCGATTGAGCATAACCAGACGTTGCCTAGCATTGGCGCCACGTACAAGTGGGCCATGCTGAGGAACAAGGGCACGAGTTTGACCTCGGCAAACACTACGCCCGCAATCAGCTCTACGAACTCGCTTTCGTTGTTTGTGCCGTTGTCTCAGGGTCCACTTGTTGGTGCCGGAGGACCAAACGGCGCTTTGCCAGTCGGCGATTTTTCCTCGTGTATGAGGTGGAACCGCCAGGAGTGGCAGGTGTGCAAATCTGGGTCCTGGTCACAGTCACCCTGTTTGTCACGAGAGAACGCCAACGTGGTGTCGAACCCCTCCTCTTCGGCAATGTTGCCCACGAACTCGAAGTGTGTGACTGGGTATATACCTATTAAGGACAGTCACTGGGACTATCCCCTACCTACCGCCATCGCGGGGGTCAAGGGTGGAGACTATTACTTTGTCATATGGAGGGAGGGTTCGCAGGACCCTTCTATTGGCATCGACGCTATGGCGATGACATTTGAGCTTTCGTTCAAAGACCCCTAGTTGAATTCAACTACCTTTGTATCTACGCACTGTATGTAACAATTTGCAAGTAACCAGTCAACGTCAACTGAAGAATCGCCACGTTTGTTGCGGTATTCGAGCAGTGATTTGTTGGCAACCCAAACTGAGGGTCTGCCCCAGCTGATCCTCATTTTGTGTTTGTATTTGTCAGTGGTGACGAATTCTTTCTGCGCGCCCAGCCAGAACTTGTACAGCGGAACGAACGAGATGTCATCGATGTCATCGAACAGAGCGAAGTGTACGTCACTGTGGTCCGTGAAGTCCTGTAGGTCGAACATGCCACCAAAATAACAGTGAGATCCCAACGCTCTCACCAATTCGGTTTTCCCCAACCGCGTGTCCCCGTAGACTATGAGCGATTTTACTCGCTCACCCGTCGGAGGGGATCGGATGATATCAAGTTCCTCTTGCGTTTTGTTGGGGACGATGTCCCAAGGGTCTCGTAGGCTTTCCACAACAAAGCGTCGGATTTCTGGGATGGTTTCCCAGAGGATTCTACTTCCAGCAGTCGCTGAGTAAACAGGCTTCTTTGGATTGTAGGTGTCATCGGCGTAAGACTTGCAGGCGCTTCCAAAAAGCACGAAGTCTCGTGTAGCAAGCTCGTAGCCTTTCGTAAAAAAGTCGTCTCGAGTTGGGGCAGCGCGGATGATCGCCCAATCTTCTTCGCGAGATCTTTTAGATCGCGATGGCGTTGGTCGCGGGGCAGTCTCGTAAAGGACGTCGCCGTCCTTCCCCGCGTAATCCCAGACATGTTCAGGAGTACGCCGTACGCAGCATATGTTCGGATGGTGTCCGC
>JBPBPI010000172.1:0-17022 GCA_050954885.1 Janthinobacterium lividum
GCTTGTTTAAGAAAAGAAAAATACAAACACCCCAACTTCTTAGAAAACCTTGATCAACAATTAATCAATATGGGTAATTAATATGTCAATTAGCTATACATATAAAAAAGAAAAAACGAATATTCATACAAATTTATAAATATTTAAAAGTTTTATTCAAATATGAATGGCTTTTCCACTGGCGGCCATGGCAGCTTCTTTAACCGCTTCGCTGACAGTAGGATGGGCATGACAGGTGCGGGCAATATCTTCAGCAGAAGCCCGATATTCCATGGCAATCACCGCTTCGGCAATCAAAGATCCAGCTTCGGCATGGATAATGTGTACGCCCAAAACTTCATCAGTCGTACGGTCTGACAGAATTTTAACAAATCCTTCGATGTCTCCATTAACTTTGGCACGACTGTTGGCTATAAAAGGGAACTTGCCAATTTTATAATCAATGCTGGCGGCTTTAAGCTGTTCTTCGGTTTTACCAACCGTGGCAATTTCAGGATGAGTATAGACAATGGCAGGGATGGTATCGTAATTAACATGGGGCTTTTGACCAGCAATAATTTCAGCCACCGCCACACCCTCTTCTTCGCCTTTATGAGCCAACATAGGGCCGCGCACCACATCACCGATGGCATAAATTGAAGATACTTTGGTTTGAAATTGATCGTTAATGTCAATCATGCCGCGGGCATCTGCTTGAAGACCCGCGTGCTCAAGATCAAGTCCTTCTGTGAACGCTTTACGGCCCATGGATAGAAGCACCACATCAGCCCTCAAGTGATCGATCTTTTGATCCTGAAGTGATTCGATCTCAACAACCGCGCCCTCACCCTCAAGCTTTACATTTAAAACTTTGGTGCTTAATTTAAAATTGATGCCACTTATTTTCAAAGATCTTAAAAATAAGGCTGCCACTTCACGGTCCATTTGAGGCACGATGGTTTCTTGATATTCAACAACCGTCACTTGAGATCCTAGACGTTGCCACACCGAGCCAATCTCTAAGCCAATATAGCCCCCACCAATGATCACCAAATTTTTAGGCACTTGACCTAAAGAAAGGGCACCGGTTGATGTCACAATGATTTTTTCATCAATGGTCACACCGGGCAAGAGAATCGGCGCTGATCCTGTGGCAATAACGATTTTTTGGGCTGAAAGTTCTTTTTTCTGACCGTCGTTCATCACAACTTTTAACGATGTAGGGGATAGAAAAGCAGCACCACCTTGGAAGAAAGTCACATTGTTCTTTTTGAATAAAAAATTAACGCCTTGAGTAAATTCGGCAACGATCTTTTCTTTGCGCTTCATCATGCGTGACAAATCAAAAGTGACCGATTCAACATCAATACCATGATCGGCAAATTTGGTTTGGGCTTCATGTAATTTATGGGTAGAATTGAGTAAGACTTTGGACGGGATACAGCCAACATTAAGACATGTCCCCCCGGGTGCGCCTCGTTTATCAACACAAGCAACTTTTAACCCGAGTTGAGCTGCTTTGATGGCGGCCACATAACCCGCGGGTCCTGCACCAATCACAATGACATCAAATGAGAGGTTATCCATAAATTATATACCCAACAAAATACGTTGTGGATCTTCAATATTTTCTTTAATCCGCACCAAGAAGGTAACAGCTTCTCTGCCATCGATAATACGATGATCATAAGTTAACGCCACATACATCATTGGTCGAATTTCCACACGATCATCTATTGCCACAGGGCGTTTTTGAATTTTATGCATGCCCAAAATGCCGGATTGTGGCGGATTTAAAATAGGTGTGGACATGAGTGAGCCAAAAACACCGCCATTGGTAATGGTAAAGGTACCGCCACTTAAATCGCTCATACTTAATTTACCGGTGCGTGCTTTTTCACTTAATTGACTGATTGAATTTTCAATTTCAGCAAAATTGAGATGATCGGCATCGCGCACAACGGGCACCACCAATCCTTGGGGGGCAGACACCGCCACACCAATATCATAATGATTTTTATAGACGATATAATCGTCTTCAATTTCAGCATTGACCGATGGAATCTCTTTAAGAGCAGAAACCGCAGCTTTGACAAAAAAGCTCATAAAACCTAGTTTTATACCAAATCTCTTTTCAAATTTTTCGCGGTAACTTTCTCGGGTTGCCATCACATGTGACATGTCTATTTCGTTAAAGGTTGTCAGCATAGCGGCCGTATTTTGGGCTTCTTTTAAGCGTTCTGCAATTCGTTGTCTTAAACGAGTCATGCGAACGCGCTCTTCCGGTTGTGCCACTTGTGTCATTTGAATCTGACGAGACGGCATCGATGTCACTTGAGGAACAGACGGCACAGGCGCAGGTGGTTGTCCTTGCGGTTGTGACACTTGATTCTCAGGTTGAGGTTGAGGTGATGATGGTGTAGATGAGTGTTCAGGGTGTTGAACATAGTGTTGAACATCTTGTTTGGTCACACGCCCCGCGCGGCCGCTCCCTTGAATATCTTGGGGTGATATTTGATTTTCAGCCGCCATCTTCCGTGCCGCTGGTGATAAAATGGGTGCCTTTTGAGAATCTTCCGGCGTCGAAGCTTGATAAGAAACCTGGGACGGTGTTTCTTGTAACATCGATGTATGTTGAGGGGGAGGTGCTGGCTGATAATAAGCATTTGATGAAGGAGCATTGGCTGGCTGAGGCGGTCCATAGGCCGTATAAGTTGGCGGACTTGGCACGTAACTAGGTGTATTTGCGGCATTTTGAGGTGCCGCAGGACCATAAGAAAAAGAGCCTGATATGGCAGGTGTCGCTTGAGAAGGTCCCTGATTAGATAACGGGTTAGAGACTTCCGCTTGTTGAACAGGCCCTTGATTTTGCTGTGAATTTTGAACTTGTTCAGCGGCTGGACTTGGTCCTTGATTTTGAGCTTGACCTTCGCCAATAGACCCCAAAGCTTGACCCACTTGTACAATCGTTCCTTGATCTGCTGTAATCTGTTCAAGGATACCAGCTTGGGGCGCATTGACTTCTAAGGTCACCTTATCTGTCTCTAACTCAATCAAGGGATCATCCATTTTAACCATGTCCCCAACTTTTTTCAGCCAGCGTGCCACAGTGGCTTCAGATACAGATTCGCCCAGGGCAGGAACAACCAATTGATGTGACATTATATCCTCATATTTTTCTCATATAGCCAATTTTAATGCTTGATCGACCAATAATTTCTGTTCTTTTTCATGACGTTCATGCAACCCTGTGGCGGTCGATGCCGCAGCTGGCCGTCCCACATAACTGGGCCTTAGATAAGCACCGCCAAGAGATCTTAAAACATCTTCTAATTTGCGGTCTAGAAAGTTCCAGGCTCCCATGTTGGCCGGCTCTTCCTGACACCAAATAATTTCGGCTTGCATGTAAAAAGAAAGATGATATTTCAAAACGTCTTCTGGAAACGGATAAAATTGTTCAAGTCGCAAAATGGCAATATCTTGAATACCAGCTTTTTCGCGTCTCTCATACAGATCGTAATACACTTTGCCGGAACATAAAATAACGCGTCGAATTTGATCGGGATTTGCGAGTGTCGACACTTCACCAAGAACTGGCGCAAAAGCAGTACCGGCTGCCATATCGTTCATGGAAGAGACTGCCAAACGATGACGCAGCAAAGATTTGGGCGTCATAAGAATGAGCGGCTTGCGGTTTTGCCCCTTCATTTGTCGGCGTAAAATATGAAAGTAATTGGCAGGTGTTGAACAGTTGGCCACTTGCATATTGTTTTCAGAACACAACTGAAGATAGCGCTCAAGACGCGCTGAAGAATGTTCGGGCCCTTGGCCTTCATAACCGTGAGGTAAAAGCATGACCAGGCCTGACAGGCGCAACCATTTGGCCTCTCCCGCTGAAATAAATTGATCAACAATTACCTGGGCACCGTTGGCGAAGTCACCAAATTGTGCTTCCCACAATACCAAGGAATTGGGATCTGCCAAACTGTAGCCATGTTCAAACCCCAAAACACCGGTTTCGGATAGAGAGCTATCGACCACCTCTATTTCTGCTTGCGCCACATGGACATTGTTCAAAGGAATAAATGACTGACCGGTTTCTTGATCGTATAAAACGGCGTGACGTTGAGAAAACGTGCCGCGTCCTGAATCTTGACCACTGAGGCGTACCGAATAACTTTCCATCAACAATGAACCAAAGGCCAAGGCTTCGGCTGTGGCCCAATCAATATTTGATTGCGTGTTTAACATCTCTTTTCGTGCATCAATAAGACGCGTCAGTCGAGGATGTAGTGCAAAGTTTTCGGGCAGCCTGACAAGCGTCGATCCGATTTCATTTAAAATTTTAGCATCGATACCGGTCGATAAAGGCGCCCAAGGATCATACCGACTTTGTAGACCCACCCAGGCACCTTCCAACCAATCATCCTTATCATTGCGATAGTCTTGAGCCAGCGTAAATTCTTGTTGCCATTCTTGCTCGAGGTTTTGACTCATGTTTTCAATTAAAGATGAATCAATTACCTTTTCTTGAATGAGTCGATCACCATAGAGTTGAAAAACAGAGGGACGCGTGCGGATGGCTTTGTACATCAAAGGTTGCGTAAAACTTGGCTCGTCCATCTCGTTGTGACCAAAACGACGATAACAAACCAGATCGACAAAAACATCCCGTTGGAATTTTGCCCGGTAATTGGCGGCCATCTGCGAGACATAAATCACAGCATCGACATCATCACCATTGACATGAAAAATGGGGGCCTGAATTTTCTTGGCAACATCCGTGCAATAGGCAGAGGAGCGAGAATACTGCGGGGACGTTGTAAATCCAATTTGGTTGTTGATGACAAAATGGATGGTACCACCGGTTTTATAACCGCGGAGGTCTGAAAAATCCAACGTCTCAGCCACAAGCCCTTGTCCCGCTAAAGACGCATCCCCATGAATCAAAAGTCCTAAAACTTCTACGCGGCGCACATCATGACGACGTTTTTGTTTGGCGCGCACCTTGCCGATGACCACAGGATCAACCGCTTCTAGATGAGATGGATTGGACGTCAGAGAGAGATGCATGATGGTGCCATCAAAATCTCGATCTCCTGAACACCCTAGATGATATTTAACGTCGCCTGAGCCTTGAACTTGGGTTTCATCGTCTTCTTCATTGCCTTGAAATTTACTTAAAATTGACCGTGCTGGCTTGCCCATAATATTGGTCAACACATTCAAGCGACCACGATGCGCCATACCTAAGACCACTTCACGTACCCCAAACTTACCAGATAAAGAAAGAATGATTTCCAAAGCGGGAATCATGGATTCTCCCCCTTCGAGGCCAAATCTTTTGGCCCCCGGGAACTTAGTTTGTAAGAATTTTTCAAAGGTTGTCGCGCGCCCTAAAGCATACAAGGCGGCTTGACGTTGTGCCAGTGGCACCGATCCTGGATAGGCTTCAATTTGTTGTTCAATCCAATTTTTTTCTTCAGGGCTTTGGATATGCATATATTCAAAGCCCATAGATCCACAATAATATTGATGTAAAGATGTCAAAATCTGATGAAGAGTGGCTTGCGCATACCCCAAAGCACCACCAACAAAAATAGGTCGATCAAAATCTTGCGGGCCGAAACCATAATAGGCAGGGTCCAATTCTTCACATTGTTTCCCGTGGGCAAGCCCTAGAGGATCAAGCTGGGCTTTTAAATGACCGCGCACACGGTAGGCCCGAATTAATTGTAAAACACGGATAGAATCTAATACCGCTTGGGACGCTCCGGCAGGATTGCCATCTGTCTTTTTGGTATCTTCAACAGATTGTTTTATCTCAGGTCCCGCATCATAGGTTGCAGAAGATTTAGGTTCTGCCAAGGACATATTTGACGTTGATGAATTCGGTGAAACAGATGATGTTTGCGTCTTTTGATGTTCCCATATCGGCTGGCGTGCTTGAATCGATTCTTGAACACTTTGTAAATTTCCAGGTCCTAAATTGGCAAAATAGTGTTGCCAGCTTTCATCAACAGAGGTTGGATTTTGCAGATAAGATTCATAAAGTCCTTCCACAAAATCTGCATTGGTCCCAAACACAAAGAAAGATTCTGATGATTTTTGAGTCATATTTTTCTCGATTAAATTTCCTCTTGTCTTCATAATATTTTAAGTTGTCGGCGAAAATTTTAAGCCATGTTTTAACACTTCTGACATTTTTATCCCCATATCTGACGGCGAATCAACCACAAAAGCACCCACCGAACGCAGCGCCTCAATTTTATGGCGTGCGGTGCCCAATCCACCGGAGACAATAGCGCCAGCATGTCCCATACGCTTGCCAGCAGGGGCCGTTGTGCCTGCAATGAATCCGACCACAGGTTTTTTTTGCGTGGTACTTTTAATAAAGTCAGCCGCTTCTTCTTCGGCACCACCGCCAATTTCACCGATCAAAATAATGCCTTCAGTTTGAGGATCATCCCAAAACATTTTAAGACAATCAACAAAACTGGTACCCGGGATCGGATCACCGCCAATGCCAATACAGGTCGATTGACCAAGACCTACCTGGGTGGTTTGCCAGACTGCCTCATAGGTTAATGTCCCAGATCGCGAAACAATACCGATGTTTCCTGGTCTATGAATATGACCTGGCATAATGCCAATTTTACATTGATTGGGTGTGATCACTCCAGGACAATTGGGGCCAATCAATCTGGTTTTTGAGCCTTGTAAGGCACGTTTAACCCGCACCATGTCAATGACCGGAATTCCCTCTGTGATGCACACAACCAAAGGCACTTTGGCATCGATAGCTTCTAAAATCGCATCAGCTGCATAAGCAGGCGGCACATAGATAACACTGGCAGTTGCTTTGGTTTTTGTGATGGCTTCTTCCACCGTGTTGAACACAGGCAAGCCAATATGATGGGTGCCCCCCTTACCTGGGGTGACACCGCCCACCATTTTGGTGCCATAAGCCAATGTCTGTTCTGCATGAAAGGTACCTTGCATACCAGTAAAACCTTGACAAATAACCCGTGTGTTGTGATCGACCAAAACTGACATTAAGCGGCCTCCTGAACAGCATTTACAATAGATTGAGCAGCTTGTTTTAAATTATCAGCATTGATAATTGATAAACCTGAATTTGCCAAAATCTTTCGACCTTGTTCCACATTAGTTCCTTCTAAACGAACCACCAAAGGGACATTGATGCCGACCTCATGAGCGGCAGCCACGATTCCCTCTGCAATAATATCACAGCGCATAATACCCCCAAAGATATTGACCAAAATGCCTTTAACATGAGGATCAGATAAAATCAATTTTAGGGCCATCGTGACACGTTCTCGCGGGGCACCCCCGCCGACATCCAAAAAGTTAGCAGGCTCTCCACCGTGTAGTTTAATCACATCCATGGTTGCCATGGCGAGTCCTGCACCGTTGACCAAACAACCAATATTGCCGTCTAATTTGATATAACTGAGAGAATGACGTGTGGCTTCAATTTCTGTGGGTTCTTCCTCATCTAAATCTCTTAACTCTTCCAAAGCTGAATGCCGATACAAAGCATTTTCATCAAAGGTCATTTTGGCATCCAACGCCATGACGTCCCCCTCTGAGGTAATAATCAAAGGATTAATTTCGATTAAACTGGCATCAAGCTCTTTAAAGGCGCGATAAATATCACCAATTACCTGACCAATTTTTCCAGAAATTTTTCCGGTGAGTTCTGCACCATAGGCTAATTTACGGCCATGAAAGGGTTGAAAATCCACCTGAGGATCAATGGTCAGTGTGTGAATCTTATGAGGCGTTTTGGCGGCCACTTCTTCAATATCCATGCCACCTGCAGGCGAAAAGACAATCATGATACGACCCGTTGCGCGGTCAACCAATAGACTTAAATAAAGTTCATGAGCAATAGCGGCCGCTTTTTCAATATAGACGCGTCCCACCCTTTGACCCTCTGGACTGGTTTGCGGCGTTACCAAAAGACTTCCCAACATTTTTTCAGCGTATTGTTCAACCTCATCCAAAGATTTTGCAATCTTAATACCGCCGCCTTTGCCGCGACCGCCCGCATGAATTTGTGCCTTCACCGCCCATCGTTCACCTTGAAGAACGGTGGCCACTTTTCGGGCTTCTTCTGGTGTATAGGCGACACTACCCAAAGCCACGGGAACGCCAAATTTTTGCAATAAAGCTTTTGCTTGATATTCATGAATCTTCATTTTTGTTTCCTATACCTCATAAATCAGACAAATTTTTAAAAGTTTGATTTATCCAACTTGTCTTTGAGATTGTAATTTCTTTAATTGATCAAGCAAGCTTTGGACCGCATCTGCAGACACATCAAACATTTTTTGTTCCTCTGCATTGAGCTTAACTTCAATCACGTCCTCAACGCCATTTTGACCGATGATGACCGGCACACCTAAATAAATATCACGGCGTCCATATTGTCCTGTCAGCCAAGCAGCACAAGATAAAATACGTCGCTTGTTGTAAAGGTAAGATTCAACCATACACACAGCTGAAGCCGCAGGTGCATAATAAGCAGAGCCTGATTTTAGCAGAGCAACAATTTCGCCCCCACCATTACGCGTCCGGTCTACAATTTGGTCAATACGTTCTTGAGTGATTTTTCCTTGCTCAATCATCTCAGGCAAAGGAACACCGCCAATGGTTGAATATCGAATCAATGGCACCATTGAATCACCATGCCCGCCCATCACCATCGCAAAGACATCTTCAACCGAGACATTAAATTCTTGGGCTAAAAAGTACCGAAAACGTGACGAATCTAAAATGCCTGCCATACCGACCACACGTTCAGCCGGCAACCCACTGACATCGCGCATCACCCAAACCATGGCATCTAAGGGATTGGTGACGACAATGACAAAGGCTTCAGGACAATAGGTGCGAATATTTTCAGCCACTTGAGAGATAATGCCGGCATTGGTCAGCAATAAATCGTCTCGGCTCATGCCTGGCTTTCGAGCAAGTCCTGCAGTTACAATCACAACATCCGATCCTTTAAGATCTGCATTGTTGGTGGACCCTTTGATACAAGCATCGATGCCGTCAATGGGCATGGATTGGATAAGATCAAGGGCTTTGCCTTGGGGAATACCGTCACTTACATCCAAAAGTGTGATATCACCCAATCGTTTCAAAGCAAGTAAATGAGCAAGGGTTCCCCCGATATTTCCAGCTCCAACCAATGTAATTTTAGCACGCGACATGATTTGCATTTCTCCCTTTATGTGTTGAGATTGTTTTTATGTTGAGATACGCCAAGATTTTGACATAAAAAATCTTGACCTACCTGAATGCCTTCCTGATTTATCCCATGTCCTATATTCTTACATATATATGTGTTAACGGAAACCCCTCTCATCACCAATGCTTTTTGGGACATGTCTTGATACATGATGGGCACCACTTGATCAAAATCACCATGAATCAATAGAACAGGAACATCTTTGTTAATATCATAGGACTCAGGCAGCACAAAGGCACCTGAATAGGATAAGACAGCAGCCAGGGAATGCGTTCGTATTAAAGCCGTGGCAATTGCTATCATACTGCCTTGAGAAAAGCCAACGAGAGCTATATCTTGCTCAGAAACTTGATATTTTTCGATAACTTGATCTATATAATTTTGAAGAATCGGCAAAATAGGTCCAATATTATTGAGCAATGTTTGATAACTGACATCCGGCAGATCGAACCACTGATATCCCCCATTTTGTGTCATCATCGTGGGCGCATGGGGTAAAAGAAATAAAGTATCAGGCATATCTTTTTGCCATTCATCTGCCAAAGATAAAAGATCATCGCCTGATGCGCCATAGCCATGAAATAATATGACTATTTTTTCAATTTTTTTAGAAACAGGTTCCAGGCTAGGTCCGCTGAGTATTGCCATTTTGTCTTAACCTTTATCAATTTAGATACATGTTTTTTATGGTCCAAAGAAAGCCTAAAATCAAGGCAGGTGCAAAGGGAAAAACATCTTTTTTCCAAAATATTTTATAAAATATGCCCATTAGCATTCCCAAGACGCCAATATATATTAAAAAGACGGGCATCATCTCCAAGGGTAGCCACAAACCCATCACCATCATCAATTTAATATCGCCCCATCCCAAAGCCGGACGGTTTAAAAATCTTTCCATGATTAATTTTAAACAAACAAATCCAATACCCCAAATCAAAGTTGTTTTGACATGCCATGTTTCCAAATGTATCGTGCTTAATATTAAGAAAATATAGACTAGATAATTTGGAATTCGGTGATGTCGAAAATCATATAGTGCTATAAAACCAAGAAGTGCAGGAATCAAAAAAAGCATTAATTTCAAAAAAAAATTTGGGTCATTTAAAAAAAAGAATATTGCCACAAAATTAAGTTTTTGACTACAAAGTTTTACAAAAATATTTTATATTAATGATTGTTTTGTAAACTTATTATATGTCAAAGATGTCAATTTTCAAAAGATAATTTTTCCTAAGTGGAATTTTAACTGGCAATTGTTGAAATTTTTTTGTACGGTCACCCATCAAATCTCAAAATCCAAGGTGAACTTTGATCTATACATTTTTTCAAAGGCTTAGTTTTCTAAGTCTTGCACTTTTAATGTCTTGTCGGACATGGGACATTGAACATGATATCAAACATGATCCGGTTACCAAAATGACGCGGCAAGAGATTACACAAAACTTGCTGAAGCCCGCCCTTCCAACACCCCCTCGCCCTAGAAAAATTATCACACCCAAAGTTCCAGATTTACACCCTAAATCTTTTGAGACCCCAGTGACCCTTTCAATCACAGAATCTGCACCCCTTAAAGATGTATTTTTTCAAATTGCGCGTCAGGCCAAAATTGATCTATCGGTTGATCCTGCGGTTAAAGGAGGGGCCGCATTGCAAGTCATCAATCGTCCCGTGATCGATGTCATCCGCGAGCTATGTTCCATCAATCGACTTCGTTACCGACTAGATAATGGTATTTTACGCATTGAGCCGGACCAACCTTACTTACAAAATTATAATGTCCAATTCTTATCTTTAAAGAGAGAAAACAAAAATCAAATTTCGGTCACCAACGATATTTTAAATGGATCTGATCAAGGGGGTGACGGACAAGGAACCGGCGGTAACAGTGGCTCAAATACCGTTTTAACCGGCGAAACTAAAAATGATTTTTGGCAAGAACTTGAACACACCCTATCGACGATTTTAAAAAATAATTTTGATGGTGAAGATGTCAAATCTACCTTTTCAATCCATAAACAGGCTGGCATTATTTCAATTCATGCAACCCAGGCACAACAACGTCAAGTCGAGCAATTTCTGCATATGTTACGCTTGTCAACCTCAAGCCAGGTGTTGATTGAAGCCAAAATTGTCGAAGTTATTTTAGATGACGAGTTTCAAACCGGCATCAATTGGAATTTACTCAAAGGCGATTTTATCCTTCAAGCGCCCTTTGGTGATTTAATTAAACCTGGAAGACTTGATAAAAAAGCAACTCCGGCCCGTGATGTTTTCACTTTAGGTGGCAGTGGCAAACAACTGACGGAACTGGTGTCTTTGATGAACAAATTTGGCAGTGTGCGCACTCTTTCGAGTCCCCGATTGAGTGCCATGAACAATGAACCAGGCTTTATGGAAGTGGCGACCAATTTTGTTTACTTTACGATCGATTATAACCGGGACTATGGCTATAATTTTTCGCGTGAACACGAATCTATCTCAAGCAAAATTCAAACGGTCCCCATTGGTTTAGTAATGGTGGTTCAGCCCTCAATCAATTCAGAAGATGGCTCGGTCACCCTTTCGTTGAAACTTACCATCTCCCGCGTGGTCAGCGAAAAAGCCGATCCGGCGGTCGCCATCGTGTCCAAAGAGACCCAAAATTCTTATGTGCCTCAAGTTCAAGGTCGTGTTTTTGATTCCTTGGTCCATGTCAAATCGGGGGGAACCGTGGTCATGGGGGGTCTCATGGAAGAGTTTGCCCGGAACGATCAATCGGGCGTGCCGGGGCTGATGGATGTGCCCTTGGTCGGTCATTTGGCCAAATCTCAGGAAGACGAAAGACGGGTATCCGAATTGGTTATTTTCCTGAAAGTCACCATTGTTGACAACGAAGATGACATTGCCGAAAAAGCTCCAAGCGTCAATCCAGCCGACACCCATTTGTATGAAAAATTTATGATCGATCCTAGACCTTTATCAAACAATGCCCTTAAATAAGTAAAAATTATACAATAAGCTTTGGGCGTAAAATTTTTCATGAAAAATTTACATAAATGGTTCTCTGTTTTCGCAATATTTATTTGCTTAATAAGTAAGGGTCAAGCGTCAGAGATTCCTTTAATAGATGACCAAAAATATTTTGATGAGTTAAAAAACTTCAAAAAAGACTCAAGCTTTGACCTCATCATTGATACACTTAAAAAGATTAAAGAAGGAGTGTATTTAACTGAAATTGATAGAAATCATATCAAAGCAATACCAACAGCAGATCTAACTTATTTTGAATCCACTATAAGTAGTGACAATGAACTGTTTGATAGCTGGGTTGCTTTAATTTTATTTTTATTTCCAAATGATTCTGAAAATTTTAATCGAAGCTTAAAAGAGGCAAAAAACAAGGGAGAAAAATCATCAATAACCCCCCAGGCCCAAAATAATCTTGGTCTTATGTACCGCATTGGGAAAGGTGTTGATCAAGATTTAAAAATAGCTCTTACGTGGTTTAGAAAAGCAAGTCTTAAAAACTATGCACCGGCTACGTACAATCTTGGTATTGCCTTTGAATATGGACAGGGTGTTGACCAAAATTTAGTCATAGCTTTTGAATTGTATAAAGACGTCGCTCGTCAAGGACATGCAGCTGCTCAAGCAAGCGTTGCGAGAATGTATTTTAATGGACAAGGTGTCTATAAAGATCTAATAAAAGCACTTAAATGGTATAAGAGAGCTGCCCTTCAAGGGTATGCCAATGCTCAATACAACGTTGGCGCTATGTATCATGATGGAGAAGGTGTTGACAAAAATTTAGACCTGGCTTTTGAGTGGCTTGAAAAATCAGCCATTCAAGGACATGCCAAAGCTCAATGTAACCTTGGCGCTATGTATTATAAAGGAGAAAGTGTTGATAAAAATCCGATACAAGCTTTGACATGGTTTGAAAAAGCAGCCTTTCAGGATCATGCTGAAGCGCAATATAACCTTGGTGTGTTGTATAGAGATGGACATGGCGCCAGCAAAGATTTAAAAAAATCTTTTGCGTGGTATCAAAAAGCAGCCCTTCAAGGATTTGCTATTGCTCAATTTAGTCTTGGTGCCATGTATTGTAATGGAGAAGGTACCAATCGAAATTTTACTAAATCATTAAAGTGGCTTTTAGAAGGATACAAGAATTCTTGGGATGATAATTTAAGAAGAGATTGCCAAAATGCTATAAAAAAGTTGGTAACTTTTGCTCCTTTTAACATTACGCCAAAAGATGAGATAGATTTTAAAACAAATCAAGATACGCTAAAAAATAATCTTGAAGCTTTCTTAGGATTGCATACCTTGGAACAATTGATCAACCAACCAAAATCATCTTTTAAAGAAGCCAATTATGCCATTCCCTCTTTAAGCCAAGCTTATGATCAAATTGTGAAGTTAGAGGCTGACTTTTTAAGGATTCTTGTGGCTTATAACAGTCCGGGCTTTATGGTGACATGCTTGCAGCCCAATAATGTCGATGGCTTTAGCACAGGTCGCAGTCCCGATATTAAATATTATTCATATGAAAAGACATATTATTTAACTTTTGGTCAGCAAAACATTCAAGCAGCAGATCAACTGATGGAAATATTTTCAGATATGATGATGACATCTTTATCTGATATAGCGATTTCAGAGCTTTTAGAAATTCAAGGTCAAAAAAAACGAACCCATCAAATAAAAGCCTTGGATATCCAAGACAAACTTCGCCATAAATCAATGTCAAAAAATCGACAATCAAAGATGGTCAAAGCGCTCGAAAGACAAAACAAATCGATTATAAAAATCGAAAATAATCTTGAATGCTTGCGGCAATTATCAAAAATTCCAAAACAATTAGAAGATTTATTGATTCAAGACGCACCTTATAGAAATAAATTCTATTTAAAAGAAAATCCTGATATCGAATCTCTTTTTAAAGATTAAAATATTGCGGCTTCAATCGTTAAATCGCTGAAAAAATTTTAAAACTTGTCGAAGAAGTTTTAAAAACACCTTTTGAAGGCACAGGCAAGCCTGAAGCCTTAAAACATGCTCTGACAGGATGTTGGTCACGTCGTCTTGATCAAGAACATCGTCTTGTTTATCAAGTAACATCAGAAAAAGTAAGAATTCTAGCTTGCCGTATTCATTATTAAATTCTACGTGTATCTATTTTTCACCTCCAGCTAGGATCGACAAATAGAATTTTTAAATCGGATTCAGGTGTAAAATTTTCAAGTTCCACAATATAAATACCTTGATCATTTTTTTGAAGCGGCTTTGGAAAACAAGTCAGCACAATAGTGGATGGTGAAGGCGGCACAATTTCTAAACGAAATTTTTTGATGGGCCCTTTCCAATTGGTACCTGTTGTTAAAATATACCGTACTTCTCTGGCGCGATAATACACTTCATCCATTTTGTGTTCGCTTTTGGGTATATTTTCTGGCGCAAACATTGCTTCAATTGCCACAATATCGGCTTTGGTCGGACAATAATTTTTGATCTCTTTAACTTCAGGCTGGTTGGGCCTGATTTCATCTCGATGAGACAACTTAATATCTTTTATAGATCCCCCAATTTTACCCGTAAACCAATGCTGGCCCGGATGAGGACGATAACTGTGAGTAACATGAATAGTTTTTTGAGATGGGAAAGTTTGCCTCCAAACATAATTTATTTGCAGTTGCCACTGTATTCTATCTTTATCGTTTAGCAATCCTAACTTTCGAAGCTTTGTTTTGAGTTCCGGATCTCGATAGATTAAGTGCCCTTCTCCCATAAATCCTTCGACAAAGGCTGCAGACAGCGGAATGTCATTAGCAAGCAGCAACGATGTTATATCTCGACCATCTGCGTGAATCGCATGAGGCTGAAAGTTATAAGAATGTTCGACTCCATCAACAGTTAGCTTGAAATTTGAAAAAGCATTATATTTTACTTGACCATTTAAAGATCTGTAATGATTAAAAAATTCTTCAGGCGGTAATTTGGCAGCTTCTGTAATTTGATCAATAAAATTATACGCTATAAAAAGATCATCCCAACTTGGGAAAATTAAGAATGTATCGCCCAAAGTCACTGGAGATTTAGGCAAAGGAAAAACCACTTGAGAGGTAATTTCTTGAGAAGAATGATTGGTAAATTCGTAATCAATATCGATTTGCTCGGGTGAAATTTTTAAAACTTCTGAATCCATACTGATATGTGGTGATTTGGTGTATTCAATAGCCCCTGCGGCCACCGTGGCTGTGGTGTCATTGGCGTTGATAGAGCCAAACAAGATACTGATGAAAAGCAAGAAAGAAAAACGTTTCATATATAACCTTAAAAATTTTGTATAAAAACTTTTTGAAATGTCGGTGCAAGATTTAAGAAAATTTTAACACACAACAAGCATGATGATTTCAATACCATTAAATTAAAGACACTGTAACACATGAAAGTGAAATCTGAAACCTGCCAAACTGACTCTTTAAAAGAATCACTTTCAATTCTTCAAGCAACTCTAGAATCAACAGCAGACGGTATTCTTGTGGTTAACGATCAAGGCACCATCACCAGTTACAATCAAAAATTTCGCAAAATGTGGAAAATTCCCAATAAAGTTCTTTCAAATAAAGGCGACACCAAAGCCATTGGATATGTACTGAAACAAGTAGCCAATCCTGAGGGTTTTGTCGAAAAACTTAAATTTCTTTATAATGCGCCTCAGACCGATTGTCTTGATGAAATTGAATTTAAAGATGGACGTATTTTTGAAAGGTATTCCATTCCTCAAAAAATGGGTCGCAAAATCATTGGTCGTGTTTTCAGCTTTCGCGATATCACAGCACGCAAACATATGGAACAACAGCTTGTCTATCAAGCAACTCATGATAGTTTGACCAATCTTCCCAACCGAAATCTTCTTTTGGACCGTATTAATGAAAGTATTAAATTTGCTAAACGCCGCCATTCAAAAGTAGCCATTGCCTTATTTGATCTGAATCGATTTAAAGGTGTTAACGATAGCTTGGGCCATGAAGCAGGTGATATTTTGTTAAATTCCGTCGCCCAACGTTTGAGCGGAACAATTCGTGAAACCGACACATTGGCCCGTTTGGGAGGTGATGAATTTGTGTTGGTTTTGCCAGAAATTCAAGAAAAAGAAGATATTTTCCCCATCATTCAGCGTTGTATGGCAGTCTTTGACATTCCTTTTAAAGTTAATGAGCATACAATTACCTCTTCAATTAGTATGGGCATCAGTCTTTTCCCTGAACATGGTGATAATGCTTTGACCCTTTTAAAACATTCCGACTCAGCTATGTACTCTGCCAAAGCCGAGGGACAAAAAAGCTTTCATTTTTATGGCTCTTATATGACTGATAAAGCGGTTGAGAAATTGGCTGCAGAAAATGATCTTCACCGTGCCATACAACAAAAACAGTTCAGTATTTTTTATCAACCCATTTTTAATCTAGCAACTGGTAAATCCCAAAGTGCAGAAGCCCTCATTCGCTGGAATCACCCCACCAAAGGCATCATTAGCCCCGATAATTTTATTCCATTGGCTGAAGAAACCGGTGACATTATTGCCATGGGATCATGGGTTTTACAAGAAGTGGGTCGTCAATTAAAAGAATGGCAAGACGCCGGCATTCCCCCTATTCACGTGGCCGTGAACGTCAGTGCTCTATAGCTGATTGACGTAATGATTTGTCTTTGATATTTTGAGTGAATGAGTTACGGATATAGCATAGATTTAAGGGAACGTGTTCTGTTTTATATTG
>JBPBPI010000173.1:0-2855 GCA_050954885.1 Janthinobacterium lividum
GGGGCCCCCGTCTGAAGGGGTGGGTACTGCACTCATTTGGCCAAATCGTGCCAATTGGTCGTGATGATCGGTACTGCGAGAAAACTCTCTAAAAGTGTACCGAAGAACGCTTTAATCCGCGGAGGTGTACGAGGCGTAAAACAATCCGGGGAAGGTGTACGAGAGAGCGCTTGCATGCGCTGAGTGCCTAGTGGATCTGATGTCAGCACACGCGTGCGCCGTCACATGGCTCCAGTCACTGAAATGCTGACGTCAGTCCCCAAACAAATATTGCACTCGCCTGCTGACGTCAGTCATGGCTATAAGAAGGCTTTGTGCCGCCTTTCCGCCCTCTTCCTCTCTCTTTTTCCTCACACTCCATCACACCTTACCAGTAAGCGATCTTTTGTGAGATCATCGGCTGACTAGCGCGTTTGATACATCAAGGCAAATTAAATAGCTTTCAACAGCGGCCTCTTGGTATCAGACCTTGAGGTACTCCCCTGTTTATCTTACAAACTGGGCCTTTGGCGACGACTGATACATAAATTCTGGGTCCCGGTTACGTGGAGTGTCACTCGACAACACAACTCTATACACTCTCAAGTCGACTTCCCTTCTTTTTTCCTTTCCGTCACTATCACATACTCGGCAATATCAGCGGTCTCGAAAACACAATAGCTGGACGAGTATGTTCGTTTCCAACTAAAGGGTCTGGAGCGCAAGATATTCGTACGTTGAAATCAAGTTGTATCGAATCCAACAATCTACTTGACTCTTGATTACAGTTTGCCACAACGTGTTCACCAGACCCACATTCTACACACGTCTCAACAGATGCAGTCCTTTTCGCACCTTCTCCTGGCTTACCTCGTTCTACCTTCGGTCTACCTGGCCCATCGCGAGTCTCCAAAGGCGCCCGGACATTGCTCTGCTCAAGATCGTTCAAAGTCAACAGCGGCAGTGCGTAGTCATATCCCTTTCGATAGCTAGCTGTTGTATACATCGGATGAACTAACGCAGAACAATCGGTCTGATAGTGAACTGCCGCGGCACAAGCATGGCGACATGGAATCATTTGTAGCTGGTACTCTCGACACTCGCATCTTCCGGCTCGACTTGCATACGGCAAATGTACTCCTCGCTGCTTACCGCCCGGCTGTGTTACAAGCGCTCGACGATCACCAACTTGCACAACCGAATATGATCGACCAACCAGACAAGCTTCTGTAAATCTTCGTTCAGCGGCTGGTACCAGGACTCCCCATGATGCAGCCTGTTCGGTCCGCTTTGCAAAGTGCTGCGCAATATATTGATATATTGAATGCAGCAGGTGAAGGGCCGGTAGTCGTCGTCGGGTCTTTAGTGCGGCGTTTGCGCACTCCGCGAGATTTGACGTTATGTGGCCAAAGCGACGACCAGGAAATGCGTAGGTGGCCCAGCGTGATGGTCCCCCGGGGATTTCAAGAATATACGCATGAGCGGATGCTGAAGTAGTTCTCATCAATTCCATTGCACGTAGATAATCGCCTTCCATCTGTGCACGAGCCGCTGCCCAAAAGATCGATCGAACCGCTGCGGCTTTCGTACTTGCGTGTTGTTGAACGTTTTTTGAAAGATGATACACACAATAAGCTTGATGTGCCAATGGAAACTGCTCTTGTACAGCGCGTAGGAGACCTTTATCGCGATCGCTGATGAACACGGAGTCATACGAGTTGGCGGTTGGTAAACCTCGTCTAAGATGGCTTAAGAACCAGTTCCACGATTCCGTTGATTCAGAAATCACGAGGCCCCAAGCTAGGATTATCAACTTATCATTACTGTCGAAAGTAGCCGCGAGAAGTAGTGTATGCTTGAAGGCGGAAACGCAGTGAGTCCCATCCAATGCAATGAACTTTCGCCCATTGGCATAAAGATTGATGCATGCACTAAACATGATAAATACTGACTTGAAGTATTCGTCAGCTACAACTAGATTTGTTATAGCGCCTGGGTCGTGCTCATTGACCTGACGCAGATACGCAGGGATGAGGCCGTACTCTGCTTGCTGGGACATGGTGGAGTTGCCAAGTAGATGTTGTCGAATAGAACGTGCTAAGGTTGGCTTGATTGATAAACCATGGTTTTGTTGAACGAATTTAATGATGTCCAAGGTTTTGGTATCGGAGTGTAGCACAATATCGCCACGAATCTGCTTCAATATATGAGTAAAATGTTTATGTCGCATCGCTATCATAACAATGATGTTATCATACCAGATCGGCGATTCGTTTGGAGTTGATAAGAATGCCTCGTCCAATCGCGTGACCAGGTAGGCACGTATGCTCATCGACAAAGGTTGTACATGTAAGTACGCCGTCTTTTGCTTTATAGACTCGGGCAGCCCAAGGACAGTCTAGCGCAGCACATTTGTATTTAGCAGACTGAGGCTGGCCTCTACGGTAGACTTGGAGAATGTTATGACCGGAAGACGATAGTATTTGTGCCACAAGGTGTTTGAAATCATCAATTGTAACAAAGGTCTGACCCACAATCAAGGTCGACATGATATGAGGTGCAGGGTCATTATGAAGGTCCCGAGCGAGTTCCAGACCAGGTATGCGTCTACGGCTACGGCGAAAGCTGTCGACGCGTAGTGGAAGCGCTATGTGTACTGCCCACAGCGTAGACTGAGACTCAAATTGGAGGACCCGTACACCTTCCCCGGATTGTTTTACGCCTCGTACACCTCCGCGGATTAAAGCGTTCCTCGGTACACTTTTAGGGAGTTTTCTCAAGTCCACACGTATGGCGTGTTCCCTTGGATTTCGGGCAGATCTTCTGTTGTGGGCAGATCTGGGCAGTTGCTCGTGACAGCTGCTGCTTCTGCTCAC
>JBPBPI010000174.1:0-10696 GCA_050954885.1 Janthinobacterium lividum
GACAAATACTCAACAACACGAGACCGTAAATCTGTACTATATCCGTAACTCATCCCTATTTATAACATTGAGTAATTATATATGCAATCAGCTATAGAAGAAAATAAATTTTGATATTTGAAAATTTTAAGTTGTTTTGGTTCAACTTCTACAAATATGGATAAATACTTTTAAGGTTCAAGTTTTGAGACTTGATTCCATGTGGGCTCTATATGTTTAAATTCTGGCATTTTTAGCACCTCATGTTTTATGCGTAAAAATGGAGGTTGTATTATTACAGGATCTACCCTTGACCGTTGTATTATCACAGGATTCACCCTTAACTCTGGTGTATAAAATGAAGTAGGTTTTGTTTCATGTAGAAAAGATTGTTTTTTGTAATGAAAACGATTTCCCCATCCTGTTAAATTTTTGGGATCTTTCTTGAAAATCTGTGGAAAGCAATTTCCAGAAATTTTTTCAACACAATATTGACGTTCTCCATTTTCAAAATTCCAACCAAACTCCCAATCTAATAAAATTACCTGTTCAGCATTTTCTTGACAAGAACAGTTTGGCGCATTTCTAATTATGAAATACTGTTTAATATTTTGATTATAAACGAGTGAATCATTTAATAATTTTTTAAAATCATCAGGGAGAAAATGTATTGTAGAAGATGAATTGCGATCAATAAATATATCTAAATTTTTTACAAAATAAGGAATCAATAAAACTTTTTTAATTCTTCTATTTTAGAAGAAGTTAATAAAATAGGAAAAGTAAATTTTTTAAGAATATTATCACTGTTCTCTTGGATTTTTTTTGAAGTTAATCTTAATTGATATAAGCAATTTAATCCTTGAGTATCCTCAATAGTATAATTTTTTATTAAAAGTTGAAAAATTGATGATACCAGTTCAGCTGGCAAATTTTCAAATTTTTGAGAAAAATTTTGAACTACTTGATTTTGTTCTGATTCATCTATTTCACAGGCTATTAAAATGGACTGATAAGAACAAACAATAAAGAAAAGAAAGGTTGAAATAAAAAATTTTATTTTATTCATTTTTTAACTTGCTCTGTTTTAGATGTGGATGTTTGTACTTTTTTCTTTTTCTTCTTCGCGGGCTTGGCGATATCTTTGGTGGGTTCAGATCGAGGAAGAGATTCTTTAATAATGTCATTGGCTGGTTGAGGTGGGGTCAACAAAACCTTATCCTTAGACGGATCTTGAGTTTCACTATTTGACAAAGATTTATCTTTTAAAGTAACAGGTTTTTTCGAGGCATTGAAGGCATTGAAGGCATTGAAGGCATTTAATATCTTGATATTTTGCGCCAGTGCTGCTGGATCTAAATCAGCTTCAAACAATTGTTTTGCTTTATCTGTTTGTCCAGCTATACCATAAGCGACTGCCAAATTATGCTTAATGTTTAAAGTGGATCTGGATCTTTGGGACAATTTTGAGAGCAAAGCAATGGATTGTCTGGTATGTCCGCCAAGTGCCAGTGACAAGCCGTAATTTGATTGAATATTTAAATTATCTGGTGCCAATCTAATAGCTTTTTGATAATAATTTTGTGCCTGATCATGCCGTTGTAAGATATCATGACATATAGCCAAACCATTTAAAAAATTAGGATTTTCAGGTTGATTTTTGATTAAATGTTGATAGCTTTTTAAGCATCCTGGACCGTCATTTTGAGTAATTGCCACTTTGCCCAACGCATTTAAAACTTTTTCGTCTTCTGGATCTTTGAGTAAAAGTTTATCCAAAATGCTTCGACATTCTTCAAATTTTCCATCAGCTTTTAAGGCATCGACCAAACTTAAATTGGCTGCTTGATAGTCAGGATCGATGGCAAGTGCTTGATGATACAACTTAATGGCTGAACTGCGGTCGCCTGAATTTTTCATATTTTCGCCAAGGCGAAACAAAGATTCGGCACCTGATAAATCATCAAATTTTTCCATATCTTGGCTACAGCTTGTTAGATGTATCAAAAGAAGAAAATGAGCAATTAAATTATTTTTTTTAACCATTGGTGTGGATTTATCTTTTTTTATATTTGGTCAAGTCAATAAATTGACATGACGAGAAGACTTTAAGAAATCATCGTTTTATGAAAAATAATGGTTGTTGTAATTTTAGTCAATATGAAATATATTTTATTAAAATTATAAATATAATAGGGAGAAACCCTTGGTTGCATTATGTTACCTTGGTTTTTTAGGGCTTAGCTTTTTGGGTGCCGTGTGCGACATTTTGTTTTATCGAATACCTAATTTTGCCATTGGTCTTATTTTTTTAGGAAGCTTTGTAAAACTAGGCTTACAATACTCAACGCTTGATCTTCATTTGACAGGCATGATTTTTATCACCACACTTTTGGCAGGATATCTTTTGTATGTCCTCAAGCTTATGGGGGCGGGAGATGCTAAATTTCTCTCGGCCAGCATTTTGTGGATCGAGCCAAGTCATGTTCCATCTTATCTTGTTTTGGTAGCCCTCAGTGGTGGCGTTTTGGCACTGATTTTTATTGTGGGTCACGATCAAATTGATTATGCCAGACTGAAAATAATTGATTTTTTGAAGAAAAAATATTCAACACCTGAAACCACACAAGGTTTTAAAGGATATCCTCATCTTCCTTTTGAAAACGTCAGAAGAACAACTTGGCTGAAAACTTTGGTTCCCTACGGCGTGGCTATTTTTGCCGGAAATCTTATGTCAACGTATCATATTTATAAAACGGGGCTTTAAATGAAATTTAAAAAAGCAATTGTGTTTGGGGTTGCTTTATTGCTAGCCATCTTTGGTGTGCTTCTTTACAAAATTCTCAGCAGTAGTTCCGATAATCAACATAAAATTGAAACCGCCATGATTTTGGTGGCCCCTGCTGCCATTCAACCAGGTGATTCTATTACAGTTGATAAATTGGCTTGGAAAGAATGGCCCATCTTATCCATTAATCCTCAATACATCACCAAAGAACATAAAGCCGAAATCAAAAGTTTAGATGGATCCGTGGCACGTTACCCAATTTTAGAGGGCGAGCCAATCAATATGAGCAACGTTATCAAGACAGACGGCAAAAGTATTTTGGCAGCGGTCATTCGCCCCGGAATGCGCGCGGTATCTGTGCCCTATACCAAAATTGTTAATGCACCAGCTTTGATTTCACCCGGTGATTTGATTGATGTGGTGATTCCTCAAAGATCTCAAAATGTGGGGACAAATGCAAATTATGAAAATTTTGTGGGTCAAACCATTATTCGGGGAGTACGTGTGCTTGCGGTCGACGATACAATCCAAAAATCAGCGGCTGGAAAAGATTTAACATCGCCTAAAACGTTGACACTCGAAGTGACACCACAACAAGCAGAACTTCTAGCCGTTGCAATTCCTAAAGACGCTATCATTATCAGTATGCGAAGTGTCTTTGGATCTCAAAACAGTGCCCAAGATGAATATCCACAAAGTGAGAATTTAACGCCACCGCCACCTGCGCCTGTTGTAAAACCAGATCGTAATATTGCGGTCTTCAGAGGATCAGAGCGCACAGATGTTAATATTAAATAAATATAATTTTTAAATCAGGAAGTGGTCACGTTTATGGAAAAGAAATGGTTTAGTTTTTGGTTTATTGGCTGTCAATTGATGATGCTGAGTTTTCTGATATCACCTGCTCATTGTGATACTTCTACGACTTTGGAAATGGGTCGCGGACAAGTTCTACCTTTGGGCCAAAATACCACAGAAATTTTTGTAGCCAATCCTGAAGTTGCCGATGTTCAATTAAATACACCAAGCATTGCTTATCTTTTTGGTAAAACACCGGGAACCACCACCGTATTTGCAACCGATAGCGATGGTAAAATTACAGTTAAAATGGATGTGACCGTTACCCATAATTTGTCTGAGTTACACAAAATTGTCGAACAAAATTTCCCCGGTGAAAACGTCACTTTTTTCTCAGTTCCCCAAGGAATTGTTATACAGGGAAATGTAAAGTTTCCGATCATTGCTAAAAATATTGAAGAAATAACCAAAAGATATTTGGGGCCTAAAGATCAAATCATTAACAGCATCTCGATCAGCAACCCGACCCAAGTTTTGTTAAAGGTTAAAATTGCTGAAGTTAGTCGTAGTGCATTGAATAAATTAAATATCAATTGGTCATCGATGTTCAGTTCAGGGGGTAAGTTTACCTTTGGTGTTTTAACCGGCACGAATCCTTTAAATCAAACAGTTTCAGCCGTTAGTCCTTAATATTTTTGCCAGTGGTTCTTCATCTAACAGTGTTGGGTTTCGATTCAATGACGGTGTTTCGGATTTTACATCCTTGATTGATGCTTTAAACCAAGAAAATCTTGCAAGTATTTTAGCCGAGCCAAATTTAATCGCTTTGTCGGGCGAAACTGCAAGTTTCTTATCAGGTGGTGAATTCCCATATCCCGTGCCCCAAGATCAAAACATTACCATCGAATTTAAACAATATGGTGTCAATTTATCTTTCACCCCAACGGTATCCTCTAACAACCTGATTCATCTAAAAGTGAGACCTGAAGTCAGTGAAATTGATACAAGTAACTCTGTTAATGTTACATTGAATACAGCCACACAAAGTTATTTACCAGTTCCTGCTATTAAAACCCGCCGTGCAGAGACGTCTGTTCAATTGGGCAGTGGTCAAAGTTTGGCGATTGCTGGTCTTATTCAAAATAATATGGACAGTGTCTTAAATGAATTACCTGGACTTGCTGATATTCCCATTTTTGGTGCTTTATTTCGCTCGTCATCTTTTAAAAATAAAAAAAGCGAATTGGTGATCATTGTCACCCCTTACATTATTGAACCTGTCAGTGACCCCACAAAATTAAAATTACCGACAGATTCCTTAAAATTTGCTTCTAATTTAGAAATGTTTTTCTATCAACGCTTGAATCGCGTGAAAGATGGTAATGCCGTCGGCACACGATTTGTGGGTACGCCTCAACCGGTTGAATTTGTGGGTGCTGCTGGCTTCACCGTTTTGGAATAAGGACAGATAAATGATAAAATTTTTTAAATCTAGCCTGTTGCGTCATATATCGGCCTGTATTTTAGTGTTGTCTTTAACAGGATGCTATATTGAGCGTGACATAAATCCCCATAAGCCTTGGCGGGCAGAAGCACAACAGAAAACTGTTGATGTTGAAATTCCTTTTACCAGTATGAAAGGTAATATTTCAAATCAGTCACAATTGCAGTTGAAAGAGGCCATCGATTTGGCGTCTTCTAAAACCAAAGATTATATTTATATTCGTCTTAAGGTGCGCAAGCTTCAAAAAACACTTCAAGACCCAATGACAGATCCAAGAATTGCAAGGATTGTTAAATTATTGAAAAAACATGGCTTTGAACAACAACGTATCGAAGTTATAGAAGACAGTAAACTTAAACTTTCGACATATGATTCAGACTTAAGTGTTTGGGTTGGTGTTGATTATTATTATTATTATTGTATTAAACCCATAAGGTGTCCAGGATTTGATCGCCAAATTATGGATGGCCGCGTGCCGCCAGAGGGCGAATCTCATTTTGGATGTACTTCTGAATCTAATTTTGCGGCCATGGTCGCAGAGCCGCGTGATCTTCATCATGGTCATGATTTAATCGGCAATGATCCTGTTTTGTCGACCAATGCCATTGAACGTCTAAGAACAGATAAGGTTAAGAATCTTAAAGTTGAAAAAATAGAATCGTCTTCAGGCGCAGGTTTAGGGGGGTAGAAATTTATGGCTGCACAAGAATCACATACAACCGGTTTATTATTTGCCTGTGTTGCTGATAAAGAAACAGAAGCGCTTATATCACAAATTTCTTACAAAAATTATGATCTTAAGTACGAGGGTATGGTTGGCACCATTCGTGATGTTATAAAATATCTAAAAGAAAACCGATCTCCCCAAATCTTAATTATTGATATTTCAAATTCCGATTTGCCGATTAATGATATCACCAAAGTGAGTGAAGTATGCGAACCCGGTGTCGAAGTCATCGTCATCGGTATGCGCAATGATGTAGGTGTTTTTCGTGAATTAGTTAAATTGGGTATCCGAGATTATTTGGTCAAGCCTCTGACCAACAATCACATTGTGCGAAGTGTTGAAAATATTGTTTTTAAAAATCAAGATAGATCAACCTCTAATGCCTTTTCTAAATTTGGAAAAATTATCAGTTTCATCGGAACACGTGGGGGTGTTGGTGTCACCACATTGGCGACAAATTGTGGTTGGCTCATGGCTGAAAAACACTCAAAGCGGATTGGTCTGTTAGACCCAGATCTTCAGCTGGGGACCATTGCACAATTTTTAGATATTGAGCCGTCTTCGGTCTTACAAGAAATCTTAGAATCTCCTGAGCGTATTGACGAGACATTGGTTGAGCGTTTCATGGTTAAATACACGCCTCATTTTTTAATTATGTGCGGCCAAAGCCCCTTGCAAGACATACAAAAAATTAAACCAGAAGCCTTTGAACCAATTATTCAACTTATGCTTGAAAGTTTTCATTATACTATTTTTGATCTGCCGCGCTATATGGCCAATGGCACCAATCTTAATCTTTTGGGACATTCAAACATTGTTGTATTGGTGACCGATTTATCTTTGGTCAGTTTAAAAGATTGCCACAGATATCTTGAAGTTTTTAAAACCTATCGCACCACAGATCAACAAGTCATTGTTGTGGTTAACAAACAAGGTGAATACAAAAGTGGTGAAATTCAACTTGAAGATTTTGAAGAGGCAATTGAACGTAAAGTTGATTTGATCATTCCTTTTGATGGTCAGAAACCTTTGCAAGCGTTAACAAAAGGTGTTCCATTGGCCTCTCAAGGTTCTTCTGCTTTAATTTCGGCTCTTGAGCAATTAACCTTTAAAATCATTGGTCGTCCCGTGGGTGAGACTAAAACAGAGACTGCACGTTTCAATTGGTTTCCTTTTAAAAAATCATCCTAGGCGACATTTGATAAAATTTTGTCATTAATTTTGCATCTGTTTTTTATTTTAAGGAATTGTTAACAACTTTTATAAATATTTAAAGACAGTGATTTAAAAGAAAAATCTAGAGGAAAAAATGAGCTATTTTGGACAAAAATTGACGAACATGCCGCTAGAGACAAATAAGAACGAAGCGAAAGCGATTCATTCTGAAAATAAATCAGTTATTGTACCTATCATGTCTGCTCAGGAAGAAATTTATAAAACAAGAACACTTTCTGAATCACCGCAATTGACAGACTTTAAAGATCGCGTCTTCGATCGATTGCTTAAAAATATTGATTTGGCGGCTGCCTCTCGTATGCCTGTGAATGAACTTAAACGTGAAGTTGAACATTATATTTTTGAGTACACTGAGGAAAGTCGCGCCCAGCTTAATCATAAAGAACTTCAACATGTCACCGATGAAATTATCAATGATATGTTGGGCCTTGGGCCTTTGGAAGTTATTTTGGCGGATACAACCATTAACGATATCATGGTCAATGCCTTTGACTCGGTTTACATTGAGCGTTTTGGTAAATTGATATTGACCGATGTTAAATTCCGAAATGAACGTCACGTTTTACAAATTGCCCAACGAATTGCCAATCAAATTGGACGACGAATTGATGAATCCAGTTTCATGGTCGATGCACGTTTAAAAGATGGCAGTCGTGTCAATATCATCATTCCCCCCTTGGCTCTTGAGGGAACATCAATTTCTATTCGTAAGTTTTCACGTCGTCGTATTTATTTAAAAGATCTTGCTGAAAATGATAGCTTATCAAAAGCAATGTATAATTTTTTAAAAATTTCTTCGATGTGTCGCTTAAATATTATTGTCTCAGGCGGCACAGGTGCAGGGAAGACAACCATTTTAAATGCGCTGTCTGAACTTATTGATTCTCATGAACGCATTGTCACAATTGAAGATTCTGCTGAATTAAAAATAATGCAACCTCATGTTGTAAGACTTGAAAGTCGACCTGCTAACTTAGAAGGGCAGGGCATGATCAATATTCAGGACCTCGTTAAAAATGCACTCCGGATGCGGCCTGATCGTATTATTGTTGGTGAGTGTCGAGGTGCTGAAACTTTTGATATGTTGCAAGCCATGAACACAGGGCATGATGGATCCATGTCAACTCTTCATGCCAATAGCGCCCGTGAGGCGATCAATCGTCTTGAAAATATGGTTTTAATGACCGGTCATGATCTACCCAATATCGTGATTAAAAGTTACATTAAAGATGCCGTTGATCTTATTGTTCACGTGGCCCGTCTTCGTGATGGTTCACGTCGTGTCACTCAAATTACAGAAATTACCGGTCTTGAAAACGGTGAAATTAAAACCCAAGATATTTTTAAATACGATTATACCACAACTGAAGATGGTAAAATTAATGGTCATTTTGCGTGTTTGACGCAAGATCCTCATGTTAAAGAAAAGTTTATTCATTTTGGTATGAAGGCTGATATGGATAAAGCTTTAAGAACGGATACGGAAAGTATAGAAAAAGAAATAAGCTAAAATGAATCAGATAATTATCTTAATTTCGTGTTTTACTTTGTTATTCTTAGCTATTGCTTATGTGATTAATAAAATTTTAAAATATATGGAAGAACGCAAAAAAATATTGAATCGTATTTTTGCAGTAACTGTTAAAAATAATCCTCTTTTTGAAGGGGATGAAAATTTCGCTTTTAAAAAAAATCAAGGATCACTACTCGAAAAAAAAATTATCAGCTTTTTGAAAAATCGTCCTTCTATTGAAATGGCTTTGCGCTTAAAACTTTATCGTGCAGGGATTACAGGATATTTAGGTCATCTGATTGGGGGCGCTTTAGTTGTAGGTTTTGTAATTGTCTTAGGTATCTCTATTATTGGTGATTTTAATTATACCTATAATATTCCTTATGCTTTGGTGATGGCTGTTTTAATCATTTATTTTATTTTAGGATTTTTAGAAAACAAATTTAAACATAAAATTATGACACAATTACCTCTTGCGATAGAAATCATACTGCGTGGTATTAAAGCCGGAAGTTCAGTTGAGAAAACTTTTCTTGTTGTGATCAAAGAAGTTAATGCTCCTTTAAAGCAAGAGTTTGCACGTATTGTTCAACAAATTGAATTTGGTATCAGTTTTGATGAGGCACTTCATCAAACAGCAGATCGAATTGATTTATCTGATTTTTATTTTTTCAGCACATCGCTTATCATTCAACGAAAAGCAGGGGGTAGTTTGTCAGAAATCCTTGATAACATTATCACAAGTTTAAATAAAGCCAATGAAATTAGAAATAAAATTAAAGTGTTGTCCGCAGAAGCAAAAGTAACCGGTTATATTTTAGGCAGCTTACCTGTTTTTTTGTGGTTTATCATGATGCAATTAAATCCTTCATATTTGGATTTTTTTCGTCATGATGCCTTTGGTAAAAAGTTAATTACCCTTGCTGCTGTCTTGATTGGATTTGCAGCTATATCCATTCGTTATCTTATACGTATAAAAATTTGAGGATAAAATAATGAACGATTCCGTTTTATATCTTAAAATTTTGCTCCTTGTTTTCTTAGTTACTTGCTTAATTGGTCTGTATTTTTACATGGAACAAACAAAAGCTTATGAAAGTTTAAAGCGTCGGATACAAGTGCTGAAAGGAAAATCTTTAATTGTTGATCATTCAACGTCTTTACGACACGAAGTGTGGTTTAGTCGATTTTTGGTATCTGGACTTAAAGATGTATTGCGACAAATGTCAGCAGAAGCAGCGCGCAAGTACCGATTGCAATTTGAACAAGCAGGCTGGAATTCTCAAGATGCGCCTCTAATTGGATCCACTATTAATATAGGATTAATTTTAATTGGATTCACTGTATATATGGTTTTAACAACGTTTGTTGAAAATTTTGCTTACGATAATTTTTTACTCAAAATTATAATTTTGCTTGTAATACTTCTCATTTCTTTAAAATTTTTTGAATATATTATGAACTTTATCATTGGACGCAGGCATAGCAAAATTCGTGTGGGTCTTTCTTACGCAATCGATCTTATGGGAATTTGTACGCGCTCTGGTTATGGTCTTGAAAAAAGTTTTGAAAAAATTGCAGAAGAAATGGGAAAATATAATAAAGAACTTTGTAAAGAATTTGGTAAAACATCTATTGAACTCGCGATACTGCCCGAAAGAAGTATTGCTTTGCGTAATTTGGGCCAACGCGTCGATATGCCAATTATTCAAGTTTTGGTTAGTGGCCTTATTCAAGCTGAAGAGCAAGGCGCACCCTTAGGCAATACACTTCGAATTATGTCCGTTGAATTTAGTAAACAAAAAATGTTAGAAATTGAGGCGAAAGCCGCAAAACTTCCAGCATATTTGACATTACCTTTGGTTTTATTTCTACTTCCTGCTTTGCTGATTGTTTTGCTTGGACCTGCCATTAACAATATTCAAAGCTCAGGTTTCTTTTAATTAGTTTTAAAGATTTTCTAAATAATTTACAGAAAGACCTGTAACTTTAGATACTATTTCAATTGTCATGCCTTCTTGTAAAAGAGAGTGAGCTACCTTCGCTATGCCTCTTTCCATGCCTTTTTCCATGCCTTTTTCCATGCCTTTTTCCATGCCTTTTTTCTCAGCATCTTCCAGTCTGGCTTTTTCAATAGCGATAGCATCACGT
>JBPBPI010000175.1:0-2921 GCA_050954885.1 Janthinobacterium lividum
CCTCCATGTCAGACGGCGTTGCGTATCTATGCAACCCTTACCGCTGGGACGCTCACCATTCGGTATATGGCCTGATTTATGAAGGCGCCACAATGGCAAGTGTGCTCAAATCAGATACTATTCTGCGAGATGGTGTGGCTCTCAAATTCCTCGCCGATCCACTATCAGCGAGCATGGTGCTTAAAGTGGAATTGGGACTCCCAGAGGAGCCAGGGGCCATTATCGAGGTCGTCGATCAGGATCAGTTGGAAGATGAGGAGGTCTATTGGAATTTCTTTCGGATGCTAGATAGCAGCGCTTTAGATCCGTGGGTTCGGCCGCGAGGGGAGATAAAGATCTTCATTTGACATCAGTGTCAGCGTCATCAGCATGGCAGTATGGGAGGAAACAGGAATTTTTGACGTTTAAAGCCATTAGATCGCTCGCTGAAAAGACATCTAGATACACAGGAGACCGAGGTCGTGACGGACGTCCGTCATCGCAGTCTCCAAGAAAAGATGAACCATGTTTTCGTTTGACCGCTTGTTATTATTACCATTTCCCATCGCATGAATTGAAAGTGCCATCACTCCTAACTCACTCGACGTATCTGAACTCCATGACTGAATTGTTTGCCTGCCAAGACATGGCCAGATCAAGGATGGTGGAGCCCATACAGAAAGCCCAAGACAATCATTATATAGCATAGATGGTGGGCAGAACCCATCTCTTTACTGAGTCTTGAACAATAGTATTGCGCAATGGCCGAGATAGAAGTAGATGAAGTGCTTGGTTTCTGCGCGACGGCTCAGCGTTAGCCATCCATGTGTAGGTCAGAAACGACAAGGGGAAGCAACGTACCATGCGTAACGAAACTGCCGAAATTCCTTCCAACTATGCAGTGCCACGTTGCGCCCTTTCGTGAATCGAACTATGCATGGGCATCCGAGGTCAGTCGACAATGTTTATCGACCGAGTAGGAATAGGTTGCTATACCTCTTTCTTGATGTACTGCGCAATATCCTGTAACAACATGAGCCCGTCGACTAACTTGCCGGTATATTGGTAGCACATACTTTCTCGACAGTATATTTCTCCATTGCTTCTTGTGCTATATGCCGTTAGACATGGGTTGCACAACAATGCGCGCGCTTGGAGCGCAGCTGCGCAAGTCCCAACTTACCAACTTCAACAGCCTCCTGTGACATATCCTCACTCTGAACAACTGTTAATACGTAGCCGACAGTGGAACTGAGACGCCGTAGGATCACTAACCATGTCAACAGACTTAATTTGAGCTGTTCGCTATGTTAGTACGCTTCATGCGATAGGCACGGGACAATGTTTGACTTACCCTCGAGCTTCTCCTTTACTTTCTCGGCCATCTTGACTGATGTTGAGTGTACGATGTCTGTCAAGCAATGTTATTTGGCGGTCTTCCAATCACTGTTCAGTATCGCAGTAGTCAATCTATTCGAGGGGTTGTAGGGCGTCGTCAATGCAATTACGGGGTCAACAAACTTATGGGGTCAAGGCGGCTGTCTTGATCGACAATGAGACCCTGGAAATGCGTAGTTTAGTTAGTTGCGGCGGACTTGGCGCTGCATTTATTTCCAGAAATTTATCTGCAAACACCAAACCCACCACTTTCGATTCTTCGCTCGAGTGCTGGACGCTCAGAGTCCTCCAAACACCTACCATCCCTAATAATCTCAAGGATGTCGGTTCCAGAAGAGACTGAACAACATGAGACCCGAGTCTTCATCACTGGTCTACCGCCCAATTTGACCAGCGAAGACTTGAGGAAGCATTTCGCTACCCGCTACCAAATCACAGATGCGCATGTCTTACCAGGCCGACGTATTGGGTTTGTTGGATTGAAAGATCATGAAGACGCTCAGAAGGCCATTAAGTACTTCAACAAGACCTTTATTCGTATGTCAAAGATCAACGTCGAACCTGCAAGGCCCATAGATATTGAACGACGGGACGGGCAACAAGCACGGCCATCTAGCAAGCGAAATTTCGCGAGATCCTCGAATGATGACAGCAGTAATGCTTGGAACGCCACTGGATCCAACACTGCAGCGCCATCAGCTTCGGCCACAAATGGACTGAAGCGCAAACGGGGACAAGAAGAAGGCCAGTCTGACGACAGGCAGCACCAGTGGACGACTACTGCCGCACCGGAGAATGAGCAGGGATCAGAAAACCGAGAGGTCCAGGAGTCGGATTTCGAAAAGCCTTTGCAAGAGGTGGCTGGATCGACTCACAACCCGGCGACCATTGACACTGAGTCCGAGGTGCCGCTAGAATCAGTGGCGCCAGCGGATGACGATGACTGGCTTAGATCAAAGACCAGCAGGCTCCTTGACCTTGTTGAGGAGAAAGAGCCAGCAGTCACTGTGCAGCCTGACCATCCGAAACAAACGAAACAAACGTTAAGTGCCGATATCGCTCAAGAACTAGAATCTGAAGACCCAGCCGATGAATCGAAGGCGGTGCACGACAGTTCGACGCCGTTTCCGAGCAAGCGCTTATTCGTCCGTAATCTCCCATTCACCACCGAGGCATCAGACCTGAGGAAGGCTTTCTCAACGGTATTCCCCAATAAGGTCGAAGAGGTGAGCCGACTCCCGTTCTATTTCGTCACCGTGACCTTCCATTCCAAAGGATGAAGCCTTGATAGGGACAGCTTATGCTCTGCATTTGATGTGAACTTAAGGGAGAAAATTTTAGTAGATGCTTCTCATTTCTGATATCCATTGACCTTGCAACACGTCGTTCATACGTTGTTTTTACGGAGGCTAACATGTTGGACTAGGTACATATCGTACAGGATCAGCGGAACAACACGAACAAGGGATTCGCATATGTTTCTTTCAAAGACGCCGAGACAGCCGGGCAGGCAGCTCTCCAGTTTGACGGCAAGGCGATGCAAG
>JBPBPI010000176.1:0-2843 GCA_050954885.1 Janthinobacterium lividum
CCCTTTGCAGTCCCATGGATATATCAACGCTATCCGGTCTTCGGTGATATCAGCCAATATATTGCAGCGCATGACCGTCAAACTTAGCATGATGTACATGCAGCAGTTCGTGTTCCTGACGTCCGTTATTGCGTTGCTCGTAATCATGTGTGCCTATGATGTGTGGAGTGCGCGATCCTTTCTGCGGCGCGAGGGCAGCTGGAGCCGTTGGCTGTCTCTGACCCATGCTCCCGTGGCCCTGCTGGTCGTAGGGGCGACCGTGGGGCTGGTCATCAACGATCACGAAAACACCCCCTTGATGGCAGTGGTCATCTTTCTCATGTTCCATACGGCCCTCATGGCCTATACCCCCCGCACACGCTTTGGTGAGGTGCATGGCTGGGGACGGGTCAAGTATGTGGTAACCCTTCTGCCTTTCCTGATCTTCAGTACCTGGCACCTGTGCAACGATGCCATATGCTTCGCGATCTATGCGCCAAGAGTTTGGACCACCAAGGTCACCCCCCTGGACTCCTCGGCCCCGGGCATCCGCCGCCTTACACTGCAGTTCCCCATGGGGCCGCACATCACGTTGCCGGACCATCTCAATGACGGGCTGCGCCTCCTGCGCGGGTACCACGAGGAGCATGCCTTGATCCTGCAAGACGACTTCTCCAACCCGTTCCCCTACCTGCTGCAAACACCTCCGCCGAAGGGAACCCTGGCGTGGATGGACCCGAGCCGCACGTTCAGCATCAAGGACCACCCCAAGGAGGAGGACATGTTCGGGAACGTGGAGGTCATCCTGGCCTGGACGGCTCCGGGAGGGCTGGATTTCAGCCCGACCACCGCAGCGTTTCGGCACATCTACGGCCAGTATGTCGTCGATCACTACGACCAGATGGGGTTCGACCACGGATGGATCCTGATGCGCAAGAAGGGGCGCGCGATCATTGTGCCGCCAGGAACGTCGCAAACGATTACGCCGCCCTTGCCGGACAACTTCAACCCGATTGGGCGGGGGCCGGATGCTCACTAGGCCTGAACGACAGGCTGAGCGTCATGATGGCATGCAGATAGGATACGAAGTCCGTAGCCTCATACACGGGCGGCTTCGCAGGATTGCCTGACGACAGGATCATGCAGGCCCCACTGGGCCGCAGGATATGCAGCATGCCCCGAGAGACACCGAAGACACGCCCCAGGGGGTGCGGGGTCGTCCATCCCTCGTGGTGCAGGGGATACAGCAAGAGCTTGCCGAGCTTGACCCCGTCCATGCGCAGATACAGATCGACCCAGGCCCACGGCAGCAAGGGGTCCCCCCGCCGGACCAGGGCCGCGCGATGGCGCAGGATATCCCCCAGGGGCGCCGGCGGGCGGGTCGGCACGGTGCGCTGCACCTGGTCGAGCACGTCGGAGATTTCCTCAATGTCACGGGGCTCCACCACGTCCAACAGATCCGGAGATACCTTCCGTTGCTCGGCCTCATCGACGAGGAGTGCCCAGGTCGGGGCAACCAGGGGCAGGAGAGCACGGCCAGGCCGGTCCAGAACGCGCCGGGCCTCCATGGAGCGCAGGCCGCTACGGAGCAACGACTCGGCCAGCGCAGCCTGATATTCGGGAATATCTTGCCACATGGCCTGGATGCCGGCCACAAGATCCTCGGACGACAGCAGGTCGATGGGGTAAATCGATCCGTCGAGAGATTTCCAGCAAGACACCGGGGTCAGGGGCATGTCCCAGGGCTGCGGGTCGGAAATGTCCATTACGCACCAGGACGCATGGGGATCACGAGATCCACCTCATCCCAGGCCAGCGACTTGGAATCAGCTTCTGTAATCAGCCATTCCAGGGCGTGCCGGCGCTCCCGCAGCACATCCGTCTGGATGCCGATCTGACCCTTCTCCTGCACGAGGCCATGCAGGCGGCGGTACAGATCCAGCAGGTCCAGAAGGCCGGACTCCCCCAGGGCCAGGCCAGGCTTTTCGTTGCGCCGGATCAGGGCCTCGAACGCCAGGTTGAAGACGGTCTCGGGATTGACCTCCTCGGCCGGCGAGGGCAAACGGGGCATGACCCCAATGACCCGCAGCAGCACGGCCAGGGCCTCGATACGCCAGGCGACGGCATGGCGCTCGCGGGTGCCAGGCGGATCGGTTTCCAGGAACAGCTGCTCCATGCGGGTCAGCCGGCGCTGCATGCCCTCGCCCAGGGTCTCCTCGATCAGCTCCTGGGGTACGCCACCCCCACGAGCTTCTTGCTCCAAGCGAAACCCAGAGGCCCAGGCGATGACGGACAGCAGGCAGCGCGCCCGCATCGCGATCTGCCCGGGAACACGGATGTTGATGGCATCGTCATCCGGAACCGGGGCGATCGCCGGGTTGGGCGTCATGCGCAGCGTGGCATAGATGATCTGCTCGGAACGAAGCTGGCGGCGCTGCTGCGTGCTGAGCAGCACAGGGGCTGTCTGGGGCTCTTCGAGGACGGCCAGCTCAAGACGGCTGGGATCAGGATCCACCTCAAGCTCGATCTCCGGACCGGACGCCTGGTTCAGGCGATCGTCCTCGAGGGTTATGACGACGAGATCCGGGCTGGCGGAGGACACATCCTCCACAACAGGGACCACAGGCGGCGCAGATACCTCAGGCGGCGCATCCGGCCAGGCATCCTCCTCCGGCAAAACGGGAGCGGAAACATGCGGCAGCACGGAAGGGTCGGGTGCTTTCTCCACCCGAGGCTCTTGCACTGCAGGTGCGACGTCTGGATTGTCCGACGTGGGGTGCACGTTGGGAGAGTGACCCGGGACCGCATTCGCAGCAGGCTTGGCGGGCATGTCATCCAGTCCGGCCTGTGCGTGACTTTCGGCA
>JBPBPI010000177.1:0-6858 GCA_050954885.1 Janthinobacterium lividum
CTGATGGCCGGATTGATCAATTACCAACTCAGAGATGATAAGCCATCATTAGAAAGCATCCTTAATTTGAATCCTTAAACGCAACTCGGGTTAATTTACATTATTTGTAAAAATCTATTATTCTGATTAATAAGTTATTGAAGAAGGCTTCATCATTATGAAAAGATGATGACAATTTTTATTTAGAGATATATCCCTACGCCACATTATTAAGTCATATGGTTCTTACAATAAATTCTCTAGAGTATACTTTTAAAGGTTTCCCTCTCTATACTTTTACATAATCTATTGTCATTCTAAATTAGAACCATTGAAATAATTGAGAATGTTTAGTGTTATTAACGCAAGTCATATTCTATCGATCTTCGACAACGCGTGATCACGTTTGTTCAACAAGGGGCTTCAAAAGTTGAAGCGCCGTGCCGCTTTCAAGTCAACCTTTGCTGTGTCTTTAACTGGATCAAGCGCGAAAATCTTCGCCCCCGCCCGACTCTTCGTCCTTTTCGTTGGTGCAAATTGGATTGGACAGCACTTAAAGCTTATGTCCAAGCCTATTCTGATGCTTTCTTGCGCGAACACGTGCGGCTCATTTTAGGATTCATCACAATGCCATTTGGTATGCCCTGCGTCAGATGAAGATCTCTTATAAAAAAAAGCCTCAAGCATGGCGAGAGAAAAACTTCTCTTTGGATCGATTATCTTCAGAAAATACATTAAGTCCACAAGACTAAGGGGAAGTCTAAGATCGTCTATGTCGATGAAACAGGTTTTAATCACACCACCTATCGATCACATAGCTGGTCTTTCAAAGGACATAAGGTTCATGGCGAACGAGCTAGGGGGATACGATTGCAGATAAATCTAGGCCGGGATCTCGATTGTTGGCCCCTGTTTTATATCGTACTTCTACACAAGCTCTCTAGTTGGATCAAAAATCATTTGATCAAAGAACTGCTTTCTCAAGCAACACTTGTCATGGATAATGACGCCTTTCACAAAACGAAAGCCACGCGTCAAATTTTGGAAAAAGCGAGCTTTGAGCTTCTTTATCTACCTCCTTAGTCGCCTGATTTTAATCCCATCGAAAAAACTTCGTCATTATGAAAAGACGACGACAATTTGCTTCTTTCCATACTTTATTATACTTTTGTCTATTTAATGTTAGATGTCTCCAAAATTTACACCATTTTGATCGATAATGGCGTTCATTCTACCAATAGAAAAGTTGATAAGTATGCCTGGATACATATCTTTAACCGTATTTGTCATGAAAATACAATTGAACATCGCTTAACCAAAATCAACCATCCCTGGACAAATGGACAAATGGACAAATGGACAAATGGACAAATCGCATATTAAAAGAGGCAACGATTAAAAGATACCATTATGAGACGTACTAAGAACTCAACCAGCATCTTTATGCTTTTGTTAGTGCTTACAACTTTTCTAAAAGACTTAAAACGTTAAAAGGACTGACACCTTATGATTTTATTCTTAAAAGCTGGCAATCTGAGGCAGAAAGATTTAAGATAAATCTATACCATTATACCCCTTGAACTATACATCTAAATAAAATTTATTAGGTAGAAATATTTAATTTTTTTCATAAATACCAGATTTAATAAGAGCTTCTAAAAATTCTTCTTTACTTGAATTTGTTTGAACATTAAATCCATCTTTAGATAAAGGCATATTATTATACGAAGAACTTTTCAAAGTTATAGCAGTTTTGGAAGTCATAAAGCCGTCTAATGAAACATATTTAGGTGTATGAGTTATAAATGAAGAACCATTTTTAAGATAAAAAGTATCTGTCCAATTTCCTTTAAATTCTACATTTGCTTGTGCAGACGCATTAAATTGTTTGTCTCCAAATAAATCATCGACTAATTTATTTGAACCTATACACGGATTAATGCAAAACAGAATTGTCAATATAATTAGTATAGTATAATTGTTTTTTTTCATATAGTTATTCCTGTGTATATTTCTTTAATTTTATGCAAAAAATATTTTTAAAAAAGATAAAAAGCAAATATTTATTAAATTTTTATCTAATGTAAAGTTTAAAAATGTAAATACATTTTATATGTTATTTATAATTCTAGCATTATAATCTCTTTTTTATTGCGCACCATGACAATGTTTGTATCTTTTGCCTGATCCACAAGGACAAAGTGAATTCCGAGATAAATTTGGATCGTTTAGGTCAGAATTTTTTAAAACAGAGATATCAACGCTTTGAACACCTACTTTTTTATGAGCAGGTGTTGGTTTCCTAATCGTTTTTGGATTTTTTAATGTTTGAGAATCCTCAACTGAATTTTTTATGACCTTTGGTTGTTTGGTTGCTATTAAGTTTTTTGTAGACGCCGGCTTTCTGGCAGCCTCTGATTTTTTCTCAGAAATTGACTTTTTTGATTTTGTTTTTAAACCTTCTTTAATTTTATCTAAAATTTCTGAAGGTTGGTTGTAATCTTCTATTGAATTGGTTTGATCTTGAAATAAATGTCTTTGTGATTCTTCAATATCTTCTAAAGCCGCGTTAAAAACTTCTTCGGGAGATTGCTGATAAAGCTCTACATGGCAAACAGCGGTAATGACTTGTTCACGAATTCGTCCCAACATATCTTGAAAAAGTGTGAAAGCTTCTTGTTTATATTCGTTTAAAGGATCTCGTTGCGCATAAGCTCTTAAATTAATTCCCTGACGCACAAAATCCAATGAATGAAGGTGTTCTTTCCAAACTTGGTCAATGACACGCAACATAATACTTTTTTCGGCCATTCTCATAAGGCTTGAGCCATATTGCTTTTCTTTACCGTTGATTTTTTCATCAACGGCTTGAGAAATACGCTCTCTAAGTTCAGCACTTGCAATACCTTCTTCTTTGGCCCAAGCGTCAATAGGCAAATCTAGATTAAAGATACGCAAACATTCTTCATGAAGTCCTTTAAGCTCCCACTGATCAGGATAAGCATCTTCAGGTACAAAACGTGTTAGACACGCATCTAAAACCTCGTTTTGCATGTCTAACATCAAGGCTTTTGCATCATGCTTCTCAGAAAAATCTGCTTGAGCTAAAATTTGAGTATTTTGTGCATCAGGTGTCTCTTCTTCATCGGCTGTCATAATATCATGACGTTGCTTGTAAATTACTTTTCGTTGTTCGTTCATAACATCGTCATATTTTAACAAATTTTTACGAATGTCATAATTACGTGCCTCAACTTTTTGTTGTGCGCGTTCCAAAGCTTTATTAATCCAAGGATGAGTGATGGCTTCCCCTTGTTTAAGACCCAATTTTTGTAACATGCCATCCAGGCGGTCCGAGCCGAAAACACGCATTAAATCATCTTCAAGACATAAGAAAAATTTTGATTTTCCAGGATCTCCCTGACGACCTGCACGGCCTCGCAATTGATTATCAATACGACGACTTTCATGACGTTCTGTGCCAATGACACAAAGCCCGCCAGCGGCTAAAACTTCTTTTTCCGTATCAGCTGTTTCTTGAAAGACGCGTTTTTTTAATTGGGCATATTGAGATTCATCTGTGATGTTTGCAAGTTCTGCTTCGTGATCCAATTGAATTTGTGCGTTGCCCCCAAGCTTAATATCGGTACCTCGTCCTGCCATGTTTGTGGCAATGGTGACCGCGCCTAATCTTCCTGCTTGGGCCACAATGCCTGCTTCTTGCTCATGAAAACGTGCATTCAAAACTTTATGAGGAATTTGATGTTTTTTCAAAAGTTCAGAAAGATATTCTGATTTTTCAATACTGACAGTTCCTACCAAAACAGGTTGCTTTTGTGTTTGACACTCTTGGATTAAATCAACAATGGCTTGATATTTTTCATCGGCTGTACGGTAGACTTCATCGTCCAAGTCTTTTCTTATCATCGGCAAGTTGGTTGGTACCTGAATCACTTCAAGTTTATAAATGTCATTAAGTTCTGCCGCTTCTGTTTTGGCGGTTCCAGTCATGCCGGATAACTTTGGATAAATTCTGAAAAGATTTTGAAAAGTAATGGACGCCAAAGTTTGATTTTCCATTTGTATGGTCACATTTTCTTTGGCTTCTAAGGCTTGATGCAGGCCATCTGAATAACGTCGACCTTCCATCATTCTTCCGGTAAATTCATCGATGATGACAACTTTATCGTCTTTTACCATATAATCTACATCTTTGGCAAAAAGTTGGTGGGCTTTTAAGGCTTGGTTGACGTGATGAACCAAAGAAATATTATGAATATCATAAAGTGATCCGCCTTGAATAAGGCTCATTTGTTCGAGTAAGCCTTCAACCTTTTGTGATCCCACTTCTGTAAGGGTGATAGATCTAGATTTTTCATCTTTTTCATAATCTTCAGCAGTCAAATTCGGAATGACTTGATTAACCTTTTGATACAAATCAGATGAATCTTCAGCAGGTCCTGAAATGATTAAAGGCGTCCGGGCTTCATCAATTAAAATACTATCAACTTCGTCGACGATGGCATAATTGAAAGCGCGTTGGGCCATTTGATCTAAGCGAAATTTCATATTGTCCCGCAAGTAATCAAAGCCTAATTCATTGTTTGTGGCATACGTAATATCTGCATTATAAGCAACTTGTCGTTCGTGATCATCAAGTTCATGCAAAATACAACCGACTGTAAGGTCTAAAAAAGTAAAGATTTTACCCATCTCGGCCGAGTCACGGCGCGCCAAATAATCATTAACTGTGACCACATGAACACCTTTCCCGCTCAAGGCATTAAGATAAGCGGGTAAGGTCGCAATTAATGTTTTACCTTCTCCTGTGGCCATTTCAACCACAAGACCTCGATGTAAAATAATGCCACCCATCATTTGGACATCAAAATGGCGCATTTTTAAAGTACGCTTTGAGGCTTCACGGACAGTTGCAAAAGCATCGGGCAAAAGTTGATCGAGTGTTTCACCCTTTTGGTATCGTTCTTTTAACCAATTGGTCCTTGCTTTAAGGTCATCATCACTTAAATTTTCAACATCAATTTCTTTTTTGCGAATTTCATTAACAAGGGGCTGAAGACTTTTGACATATCGGTCATTTGAAGAACTAAAAAATTTTTGTAAAAAAGACGTAAACATCTGACAATAGACTCCAATGAGTTTGAGGCAATAAAAAATTAGTGCCACTTTATGATAAATGGTGTTCTAAAAGCAATACACCTTACGATCTGAAGGTAAAAAATAAATTATTTTGTTGCTTTCCACCAGATTATACGTACGATATCCTAACAAAATGTGATTAAATTTTCAGAAAGGAAAATAGCATGGTCAGAAAGTTAATTGTAAGCACAGCGCTTTCAACAGCTTTAATTTTATTATCACCCGCCTTTGCCACCAGCTCAGACGTGGTGATCGCCAAGGTAAACGGTGAAGCAATTCGTAAAACAGAACTAGACAAATTTGAAAAAAGTCTTCCACCTGAAGTTTTGAAAAAAGCTAAGGAAGAAAATAAAGACAAATTATTTTCAAGTTTGCGTGACCAAGCAATTGATTTTAAATTGCTTTCAGAAGCTGCAAAAAAAGCTAACTTGGATAAAGACCCAGAAGTGGTGACCGCTCTAAATCAAATGAAAGAGCAAGTTTTATTACAAGCGTTTATTGGTAAACAATTAAATCCTTTGGTCAATGATGCGGCTCTTAAAGGTGAATATGCTGAATTTTTAAAAACATTTCCAAAAGATGAATCAGAAGTTAAAATTCGTCATATTATGTTTAAAGACGAAGCCAGTGCCAAAAAAGCCATTGATGCCCTTAAGAGCGGTGCAGACTTTCAAAAGTTGGCCCGCGAACAATCCATTGACAAATCAACAGCCACTGAAGGCGGTGATTTAGGTTTTATCCGCAAGGGTCAAGTGGATAAAGATTTTGCTGATGCAGCTTTTGCCTTGAAATCAGGTGACTTTACACAAGCTCCTGTTAAATCCGCGATGGGCTGGCATGTGTTGAAACTAGAAGATCGTCGTAAAGTCAAAGCACCAACATTTGAAGAAGTTAAAGATCAATTGGGCGCTTTGGTTTTCCAAAAACAAATGAAAAAATTGGTCGATCAATTGCGTGATAAAGCAAGTATCGAGCGTTTTGATGCCGAGGGTAAGGTTGTGGCAATAGGGGCAGATAATGCGCCTCAAGCTGCAACACCTGCACCTCAAGTAGGGGCAGATGTTAAAACACCTGCTGCAGCACCTGCTGCATAATTTTATTATATTTTCTTCCTCAAGACAACTTGAGGAAGATTTTTTTGATTTTAATGTCTCATTGATTCAAAGAAAAAAGTATGATAATTTCGAGTGTATTTTATATTAATGTTTATGGAGTAAAAAATGGAATTTAATAAATTCGTATCAGCAAGTTTAGTTATGGGATCATTGGCCTTGGTTGGTTGTGGCGATGATAGAAAAGAAGGCGACAAAGTAATTGAAGTGCCTGCAGCGACAGTAAATCATGAGGCACCAAAGACAGATGCAGCCGTAGTTGTACCTGCACCAGCACATGACGCTGTTGTTGTCACACCTGCGCCAACTTCTGATACAGCAGTGGTTACACCTCCCGCAACGACTGAAACACCAAATGCAAATGTCACAGTTGAAGAAACACACAAAACTGAGACAACAACGACACCAGCAAATTAATTTTTTCAATTAGTTTACTTTTAAGAAGCCATGTTGACATCAACATGGCTTTTTTTATGTATACATCTTAAAATTTGTTCTTATTTATTTTTTCTAACCCGAGTTATGTTTAAGAGGCGTGTAAAAAAGTTTAAAGTATTGAAAACATTGGAGTATCATTTTGGGTATTAAATCTCAAAAAGGATACCCC
>JBPBPI010000178.1:0-4655 GCA_050954885.1 Janthinobacterium lividum
GCACCGCGGCCGAGTGCGTCGCGCTGTTCCGTCAGTTGATGATCGGCATCCCACACATCGGCAGCAAGACGACGACGACCGCGCAGGGCACCGCGCGCAGCAACATCATGCGCAACCTCGATCGGCTGAAAGGTCGCAATCTGGCCTGCTGGTGCTCGCTCGACGCGCCCTGTCACGGCGACGTGCTGCTCGTTCTCGCCGCCGGCGGCGTCGCGGCGCTTGGCAGGGCGGACGCGGCGCCGCAGCGTGTTGCCGACCCTCGGCTCGAAGGAACCTCATGCCGACACTCGATTGCGTCACTGACGATCCGCGGGCCGTTCGAGGGTCCCTGATCCTCGTGCCCGAGTGGCGCATCGCCGAGACAGCCCGTGGATCGCGCCGCCGCACCCGACGATGGCGACCGGCGCTGGTGATCCGCTGCTACAAGGACGGTGTCGTTGCAGCGCATCAGGTCATGCACGACGACCGGCTGGTTCAGCATGAGGGCGTGGTAGAGCGCACCCGGGCTGTGCGACATCCGGGGGCAGCCGCGGTCGACGTCCTGCACGCGCTCGGGTCGGTGTTCTTCTCGTGCCTCGGGGAAGCCGATGCCGGCGTGGCCCTGGCCGTCGCGCAGCTGCTTGCGGCTCCACAGCGGCCGGCGCCGCGGCCGGCACCTGCGACGAGCGTTCAGGCGCTGGCGGCATTGCTGCGCGTCGGCGACGTGATCCGCCTGGAGGACGGCCGCATGGCTCGCCTGGTGCGCGAGCCGCTGCCGGCGGGCGGCCGGGTCGAGCTGACGCTGCGCGCGCTGGGCACAGCCAGACATATCTCCGGCGTGGCGTTCCACCCGAAGCAGCTGGTGAGCGTGCTGCGACGGTCGGCCTAGTCGGTCGCGCCCCTGCCTCGCAGCATCTGCCGTCGTCGCTCGACTTCCAGAGCCTCGCGGCGGCGGGCGAGGAGGTCCGGTTGACCGTTCCTCGGCGCCTCCTGAGCCCTTCCTGCCTCGATCGCCGGTGCTTTCATCAGGATTGTTCTCACTTCTGGTCCTGAGTCGGTCCGCCTGCTGGACTCGCGTGAAATCGCCAGCAGGCGGTAGCGGCTGGTCAGCTGCTTCCAGATCCTGCCGCCGAGGGCCGTGACCGCGAGGATGCGCGTCTTGACCCGCTGAATCAGGTGCAGGCGCTCGAGCGTGCGGAGCCCGTTCACGACGGTCTGCTTCGACTGGCTGGCGCGCTCGGCGAGCAAGGTCAGGGCGATGCAGGGGGTGAGCGCCTTCTCGTACTCCCGGCCGCTGCCGTCCAGCAGGACCATCGCCAGGCAGTAGACGGGTTTCCCGATCAGCTGCCGGCGCAGCAGCTGCAGCAGGTGAGCGCGGATGCGGTCGGCTTCGGCGCGTCTCAGGACGTCGCTCATCATCGGCTCCACGCCGAGGACGCCCCGTCAGGCGGCAGGAAAGCAGGACGCAGGAACCCAGTGCAGCCCTAGGGTTGCTTTTTGAGATTCGCAGTGGCAGAGTCGGGCTTGCAACATCCCTGACCCGACCCTGGACTGCGCTGAGTTCGTTGGCCGTTTTCACCTTGCCTGGTGGGAGCGGCCTTCGGCTTTTCTAGGGTCTCGTGATCCGGGTGCCTTTCGGGGCGATCGGTGCTGGCGGTATGCCATGTTGCAATAATTTTACATTCCACAAAAAATTGCAAATCGCTGCGGCTGCGGATCGTCCGACGACACGCGATCGCGATACCGCCTCCGGCGTCGGGCACGCCTCCGCCTGCCTGCAGTTGCGCGGTTTACACGTAAGCCCGTCGCCGTGTAGCTCTGTCCCTGTGCAATCACGCGGGAGCGGAAAAATGGATATCTGGGCATGCATCAGTCAGAAGGGCGGCGCCGGTAAAACCACGCTGGCGGTCAATCTGGCGGCCGAAGCCGCAGGCCGCGGCCGCAAGGTTCTGCTGGTCGACCTTGATCCGCAGGGCAACGCCCTGCGCTGGGGCGAGCGCCGGATCGAGCTGACGCCGCTGGTCGCAGCCGAGAGTCTGGCCAGCCTGCCGCGCGTGCTCAAGGGCGCGCGCGAGGAGCTGTTCGACCTGCTGATCCTCGACACCGCACCGAGCGCCGACTCGGTGTCGCTGGCTGCCGCGAGGTCGGCAAGCCTGGTGCTGATCCCCTGCCGGCCGTCGCAGTTCGATTTGGAAGCGGTTGCGACGACGCTCGACCTGTGCGTTGTCGCGAATCGGCCGGCGATGGTGGTCTTGAACCAGGCGCCTACCGGCCGGCGATTCGCGACGGGTCAGGATGGGGAGGCGCGCGAGCACAGCCGGGTGGTGCTCGCCGCAATCAAGGCGGTAGAGCATCACGGCGGCACCGTCTGCCCGGTGGTGGTGCATCAGCGCGTGGCCCTGCAGCACAGCGTTCCGAGCGGGCACGTCGCCGGCGAGTTCGAGCCCGGCGGCTCGGCCTGCCAGGAGATTGCGAAGCTCTACGACTGGACGACAGCAGCTGCCTACGAGCTTACAGGTAATCTCGTAGACGCGGGAGCGCGTTGACATGGTGGTCAAGCCCAGCTTCGCGATGCCGCAGTCGAACACGCAGCTGCAGACACAGGCGGCGACCCGGGCCGCGAAGCCGAAGCCCGCGGCCGGCGGCACGCCCAGGTCGGACGGTCGGGCCGGCAAGCTGCAGATGACGGTGTGGCTGCCGCGTGAGGCGAAGATCGCCATCGACCTGTGGGTGGCACAGCACCAGAAGACGGTGCAGTGGGTCGGCGAGGAAGCACTCGACCTGTTCTTCGCGCAGCAGAACATGCAGCGGATCGCCCGCTCGGGAGCACCCGTGGATGACTGACACGAGGCCGGGGGCGCCGCTCATCATCTCGCCCGAGGTGGTCGCGGCGCTGCATCGCCTCCGGACCGTCGCCGGCCGGGCGCCGGTCGACGCCAAGCTGCTGCTGCAGCTGATCGAGACGCCGCGAGGCAAGCGCCTGCACCTCGAGCAGATGCAGCGACAGTCGGTGATGATCCCCGGCCCGTGGCCCTTCTTCGTGACCTTCTCGATTGAGACCAACCACCCGTCCGGAACGGTGCGGCACATGAGCATGAGCGCGCAGCGCGACGGCCGTGTGCCGTCGCCTCCGGCAGCCTGGATGGTCGCCGAGCTGCTCGGCTTCACCGGCGGGCTGGGGGACTGTCATGCCTGGACCGAGAAGCTGACGGCCGGCGGCGTCGCCGTGAACCTGGCGCAGCCCGTCGCCGCCTCGGGCCCGGCCGGTCACGCCTGATGACGTATCGCGAGTTCGAGCTGATCGCCGCCTCCGGCTGCTGCCTCCTCGATGCCAGCTGCTCGGCGGTGTTCTTCCTGCAAGGGCGAGCATGCGGCGACCGGCTGAGCGAGACGGTCGGCATCGTCGCTCTGTGCGTCTTCGGCGCTCTGGTCGGCTACAGCCTGCGGCAGATTGCCTGGCTGCACGGCCGCCGGCGCCGGCGGCGTGTCGACCGGCAGCGGATCGCCGCCTAGAGCGGCGACAGCTCCGGAGCGGCGCGGCCCCCGCGGAACCTGGGAGGTCCGACAATGGGCGTGCAACCACAAGGCCGCGCCAGCGCAACATTGCCAGACGCAGCGATCAACGCCAAGGTCCGACGATCGCGCGTAAACTGTATCGAAACGCGCGGAAAACGCTTGCTTGATCGGAAGATTGCGCGCAATCTGCTTTTACCGGCAGGGAGCCGGCAGCAGCAGGCGGGAAGATTACCATGAACTACAACAACGTGAGCATCGACTTTGACGGCAGCGCCCGGGTTTACGAGCTGCGGATCGACGGCGAGTGGATGGGCGCGTTCGATACGCACGGCGAGGCGGTCGAGCGGGCCCGGTGCCTGCGCGCCACGAGCCAGCTGATCGCGGACCGCAACGCCGCGATCGACGCCTCCTACCGCCGGGCGCGGTAGGGGCGCCGTGCCACTGACGCCGACCCAGGAAGCCGAGGAGCACAAGGCCAAGATGGACAACCTACGGGCAGACACGGAGCTGAAGGCCGAGCAGACGCGGGGCGAGCCATGGAAGGTCATGGCCGCCGTCGTCTCCGCCGTCGCGATCACCTGCGCGGCGGTGTTCGGTGTGTTCGGCTATATCCTGGGCGCGGGGGCACATCACTGATGAGCTGGATGACAGCCGACGACTTCCAGGCGGCGCTAGGCCGCCTGGGACTGTCCCAGGCCGGCTTTGCGCGCAAGCTGCGCGAGCTGGGCGACCCGCGGCCCGAGGCCAGCATCCTCCGGTCAATCTCGAGCTACTGGACCGGCTCCTACAAGGTGCCGGGCGAGCTCCACGTCATCCTGCGGACGCTTGAGGCGCCGGCGGCGGCGCCTCGCGGCCTGGCAGACATCGCCCGCGAGCTGCAGGCGATCGCGCGGCAGCAGGGGAGCGACGGGCCGCCGCATGGCTAGCTCGGACGTGTTCCTAGACGGCCGGCGCCGCCTGCGGCAGCTGCTGCCCTGGGCACGCGCGGAGGCACGGAAGACGCCCTTTGACGGCGTGCAGCATAGCCCGCTCGGCAGGGCGCAGATACAATATGCCCGAACAGCGAACCTCGACGCCCTGATCATCTATGCCGCGCCGCTGGGCGGCTGGCATGCTGACGTCGTGTTCAAGAGCGTGCCGCCCGGCACGCCGAACACCAT
>JBPBPI010000179.1:0-5501 GCA_050954885.1 Janthinobacterium lividum
TAACCGAAGTACAGGCGCCTTGATTAGATTCTCAGAGCAGTCATCAAATAAGTTATACTTTGTAGCGGTTTTGCAGCCGAAGTAGACATCTAGTCGCAATCCTCGGCGAAAGTATGGCATTGGACGACAGTCCGCTAAGGCCCTAACGAGAAAGCGTGATGTCGGCACTTTGAGCAGAGGTTCGAAAGAGTTCATGGCACTTGCCACCGTCAAGCAGCTCTGCACCCCCGGCGCCATGGTCACCAGCGACAGTCTGGTCGAGCAGGTGGCCCAGATCGATACCCTCGCCACCGGCACCATCGATGGGCGCGAGTTCTTCCGCCGCAACTACTTCACTGCCGGGCTGGAACTGCTGGTCCGCCGTGGCTTCGACCGGCTAGCCGGCCAGACCGACGACGGCGCATTTTACCTCACCCAGGCCATGGGCGGCGGCAAGACCCACAGCCTGATCGCCTTCGGGCTGCTGGCGATTGACCCGGCGCTGCGGCGGGAGATTGTACCCACGATTTCCAGCGGCAACGGCTTCGGTGCTGCCAAGTTAGTCGTGTTCAACGGCCACCAGAACCCCGAAACGCTGCTCTGGGGGCATATCGCGGCAGCGCTCGACCATCCCGAGGTGATGGCCCCGTTCTGGCGGAACGGCGCCCGGACGCCCGGCGTGGACGAGTGGGTGTCCATCCTGGGCACCGAGCCGGTGCTGATCCTGTTGGACGAGCTGCCCAGCTATCTGCAGATGGCTCAGGGCGAGCCGGTCGGCGCGTCTACCCTGGGCGATCTGACCATCGGTGCGCTGGAGCGGCTGTTCAACGCCCTTCCACGCTGCCCACGCGCCTGCGTCGTGGTGACCAACCTCAAGGACGACGTCTACCTGTCCGGCTCTAGTCAGCTCCGCACCCTGGTCGAAAGCCTGACCAAGCACTACGACCGCAACGCCCAGGCGATCACGCCGGTGCAGCAGAACACCGGCGAGGTGTTCGCCATCGTCCGCAAGCGCCTGTTCGACGGCCTGCCCAACCAGGAGCGGATCGACGAGATCGCCCAGGCCTATGTCGCCGCGTTACAGAAGGCCAAGCGGGTGGACACGATCCCCACCACACCGGAGAGCTTCATCGAGCGCATCCGCGAAACCTACCCGTTCCATCCGTCCATCCGCGATATTGTCGGCCGGTTCAGCGAAAACCGAGGCTACCAGAAGACGCGAGCGCTGATTCGCCTGCTCCGGCTGGCCGTACGCGGCGCCTTGGCCGGCGACGACAACGCTTTCCTGGTTGGCCTGCAGCACCTGGACTTTAACGACCAAGCCACGATCGAGGAGATCCGCAAGATCAACCCGGCCTATGGGAACGCCATCGCGCGCGACGTTTCAGATCGTGGCAACGCGCTGGCCGAGAAGATTGACGCCGACGACGGAAACCATACCGCAACGGCTGCTGCCAAGACGCTGCTGATGTCGTCGCTATCCACGGCAGAGACGCCGTTGCGCGGCCTGACCGATGGCGAATTGATCGAAACCCTGGTCGATCCCTTGCTGCAGGTGTCGGAGATCAAGACCGCGCTGGTGCGCCTGCAGGGCCAAGCTTGGTACCTGTTCCAGGGCATCGACCAGCGTGTGTTCTTCGGGCAGACCGCCAACGTCACGGCCGAGATTACCGAGATCGCCGCTGCCATCGCCGACGAGCAGGTGATCCAGACGTTGCGTGACAAGCTGCGAGAGGTATTCCGGCCACGCACGAATGCCCTCTATTCGGACAAGATGGCAATTCTACCCGCGCTGGACGAGATCCAGCTCGACGACGAGCGCCCCACCCTGGTTGTGCTGGAATGTCCGGCCGACCGCATTCCCTCGGCGTTCAATGACTGGTGGACCAAGCAGGACCTGCAGAACCGGGTGCTTCTGCTGACTGCCGATCCTAACGCGGTCGGCACGCTGAAGGCCGGCGCCCGACGAATGCGCGCCATCGAGAAAGTCGCCGAGCGGCTGCGCGCCCAGCACGGCCGCGAATCACCGCAAATGGCGGAGCTGGACGGTGTGCAAAGCCGCGAGGCTGCGAACTTCACCAGCGCGCTGCGTGAGACGTTCAAAACCATCGTCTTCCCCATCCGCGGCCAGCTTCGCCGCGTGGACGACTTCCGGATGGAGTTCGATCGCAACGATTATTCGGGCGAGCAGCAGATCGTCGAGACGCTAGCCAAGCGCGGCAAGCTGATACCGGCAGAGAAATTCGACGCGGAGTTCGAGAACCTTCGCCTGGAGGCGGAGGACCTGCTGTTCGACGCTGATGCGGTGCAGCCCGGCTCGCTGCGGCGCAACGCCGCAGTACGCCCGGCATGGTTCTGGCTGCCCCGGGGCGGCTTGGACGATCTTGTGAAGAAGGCCGTGAACCGCGGCTTCTGGCGCGAGCAAGAGGGGCTGGTCGCCCGAAAATGGCAGCGCGTCACGCGTGTCGCCGCGCGGCAGGACGACTTCGCGCCTGACCCGATCGTGAGCGGCCGCTTCCAACTCCAGATCACGCCAGAGGATGCGGACACTGTCTATGTCTCCGAGGCCGGCCCGCCCGACCCCGCCCGCGCCGCAAAACTGGACGGGCGGGTGTATGAAACGGCGGCTCCGGCCGTGTGGCTGCTCGCGGTCGACTCCACTGGCAATGCCGCCACCGGCCCGGTCTGCGAATGGCGCGCGCCGTTGCGGGTGAAGCCCGATGTCCGGCGCATCTCCAACGGGCATCGCGTGGCGCTGCTGGCGCTGCCGCGTGCTGCCAACATCCGCGCCACCTTTGACGGCTCCGATCCGCGCGTCGGCCCCGTCATGCCCCAGACGGAAATCGACGCTCCTGCCGATGCGGTGCGGCTGCGCGTCGTCGCCGAGCTGGAAGGGCGGTTCAGCGAGGAACAGACCGCCTCGCTTGCCACCAACATGAGCGATCCGGGTGGCCGCGCGCCCATACCAACCAACCCGTTGCAGCCTGACACGCCGGTGACGATGACCTCGCGTTTCGAGCCGCGTGACACAGCCGCGGCCTCCGCCGCCCTTGACCACCTGACCAAGCTATCGGGCGCTGCCGTGCGCGGAGGCTCCGTGGAGCTGAACGGCGGCCGGTCGGAGGCCGACTTTCTCACGCTGCGCTTCGGTGCTGCGATCCGAATCCCGACCGACAATTTGGCGGCGCAAGTGGAGGCTTTGCGCAGGTTGTTGGCTGTGCCCGCACCGACGCTGAAGCTGCGGCTGGACTTGATCGCCTTTCCGTCGGGTAGGGATTTTCAGGTATTCTGCGACGCGACGGGTCTGGATTTCGACCGCGTCACCTGGGATCAAGGACCATGACCATCGAAGCCACGAAAGCGGGCGCGGCTCAGTTCGACTGCCCCGATATCTACGCCGAGCACGCCTTCCTGGTGCGCCTTACCCGCGGGCGAGACGCGCATGCGGTGGTGACGGAGGTGTTCGGCCGCGCGCCGACGGAGCGTGAGCCATCCTGGGCGCCGGAGACGGTACTGCGCTGCGAAGCGCCGCGGACGGCGTGGGACGCAGTCGCGGGCGAGGCACGGGCTGAATTTAACCGCCGGCTGCGTGCGGACGGCAAGGCGCCGGGGCGCTGGGGCGCGGAAGAGACTGCCGTGCAGCGCCTGTTCGGTAAAGAGCTGCTAGTGCTGCTCTGGGCGATTGAGGCGCCGGACGTTCGGCCGGAGGAAGTGCCAGTTGCGGTTCGCAACTGGCTCGGGCTGAAGCCGGAGGAGCGGTGGTGGCTGTATACCATGACCGCGGCCGGCACGGGCTTGGCTCATCAGACGGGGCTGGGCTGGCGCGGCGCGTTGCGGCAGGCGCTGTGCTTCGGCACGCGCCAAGATGCATTCCATCTGGGCGCGGTCACCGGGCGCGGCACGTTGGAAAAGCGGCCGAATGCTGCTTACAGGGCGCCGTCGCGGCGTGCCAGCCGCTATAAGGATGAGCCAGACCTGCTGTTCTCCCCCGTGCCCGCCGCGGAATAGAATTTTGAACCACGCTGTCGTCGAGCCCCGTCCGGGGCTCCCGCCGTTCTCTCTGCGCGACGCACCGGCCTTCATTGAGCGGCAGTTCCCGGTCGGGCGGCTCTCGGCGGAGTCTTATAAGGAGCGAAAGGCGAATGCTGGACAAGCGTTGACCGCGCTCGGCTCCTACTGGAAGGGGCGCAAGCCGCTTCTCCCGGTGCGCGCCGTATTGCTTGGCTGCTTGCTGCCGGTGACAGACAATATGACGGCCGATCTCGACATCTTCCTGCAGCTCATGGCGATGGACGACGCTGCTTTTGGACGGCGGTATAACGGCAGTGCCGCCGAGTTCGCCCGGCTGTTCCCAGCACAAGCCGCACTGGTAACAGAGGACAACGGCCGCCGCACGATCTGGCGCGCGGACCTCGGCGAGCCGGAACGACAATCGCGGGTGGCGGATGCGTTTTCGACTTTACCTTACAACGCGCGGCTGCGGCTGGTGCGCCGGCCGGGAGACTGCAACGAGACCGAGCTTCTGGCGTCGGTATGGCCCGCGGTGAACCGCCATCTGGGCACTGATGTCGCAAGCCTTCCGTCATTGGTGGAGCAGCTCGGTATCGCCCGGTTCGGTCATCGGCCGCGCGTAGCGGACACGTTCTGCGGCGGAGGCTCAATTCCATTTGAAGCAGCGCGTACTGGCTGCGACGTGTATGCGAGTGACCTTAATCCAGTAGCCTGCATGCTGACCTGGGGTGCGTTCAATATCATTGGTGCGCCGCCGGAGAGGCAGGTGAAGATAGAGGCAGCACAGAAGCGTGTCGCAGCGGAAGTGGATGCGGAGATAATACGTCTCGGAATCGAGCAGGACGCAGAGGGTAACCGTGCGAAAGCGTATCTTTATTGTGTAGAGACACGCTGCCCCCGCACGGGATGGATGGTTCCAATATCGCCCTCCTGGGTGATCTCGAAGACGCGTAATGTGGTGGCAGTGCTGGTGCCGGAACACGACGCGAAGCGCTACCATATAGAAATTCGAACAGGCGTTTCGACAGAGGCAATGGCCGAGGCTGAATCTGGAACAGTGCGCGACGGACGCCTCGTGCATCCCATGAACTCAGACCATACCGGAGTGGCGATTCGTACGTTACGCGGCGATTATCGCGGTGAGGACGGCGTAAATCGGAATCGGCTGAGGCACTGGGAGCTAAGCGAGTTCGCTCCGCGCGTCGACGACATCCTGCAAGAGCGGCTGTATTGTATTCAGTGGATTACCAAGAGATCGCTTGAAGAGGGACGACAAACAACCTTCTTTGCCAGCGTGTCAGAGGACGACCTAGCGCGCGAGCAGCGGGTTGCAGAGATCGTCCGCGAGAACCTAGGCGATTGGCAGGCACGGGGTCTCGTGCCGGACATGCCGATTGAGTTGGGGAACGAGACGACGCGCTTGCAACGAGAACGAGGCTGGACATATTGGCACCATCTTTTTGGGCCAAGGCATTTATTATTAGGCGCGATGGTTCAAGAAGCGGCAAGAT
>JBPBPI010000180.1:0-4722 GCA_050954885.1 Janthinobacterium lividum
TCTCGATAACGGCGACAAGCTCTACATGGCGCGTCGTCGCAATCGGGAAATCTTCCGGGGTGGTCAGCCCACTATATCTGACGCGATGCGAGAGGGTATTGCCGCCTGGGCAATAGACGAGGTGCATCTCATCAGTATTCGAGCCCGTGGTTTCAAGCTGATCGGCGTTCGGGTGATCGACATTGGCGATCTATACCTCGCTCCGCTGTCCCGTTACTTTGATCGCAAGCTCTACAAGATCCATGACTACACGGGCATTGGCAGGGGCGGGAGTCGTCAGCGTCTCCTGGGAATACAGCACTTCACCTGTCGCAAAGGCATTGTCTCGCTCTCTGCCACGCTGTAAGACTAACTAACTACTTAGAAAGGAACGGTAAGTGAGTGCTCCGTATCGTATGTATCTCGTGTCGGCATTGCTCAAGCGGGTGACGTTTGTAGTCAACATTCAGACTACCGAGATTCGTAATACGGCTGGGTGGAAATTGGCAGCAGACGGGCCTGACGCAGTGCAGGGTCGTTATGCTCAATGGTTACTTACGGAGTATGAGGGCTTTTCGATCTTTAATATCAGTGTGGCTGTGATCCCAGACGAAGACTTTGCTCTGGTGGGAACTACGCCATGAGTGCTCCCTATGGGCTCATAAGTGATCTGCATTGCCATGCGTGGTCTGCCTTCTCTTCGGTCGATAGCAAGGGGCGCAACACTCGACTCATGGAGATCCTGAACGAGCTGAGTCGCTGCTGCGCTGCGACACTCGATCAGGGCGGTGATACCGTCGTGATCGCGGGCGATCTGTTTCATGTGCGTGGCAGCGTCGAGCCAGAGGTGTTCAATCCCGTCAAGGATTGCATCACGCATTGGTATAACGAGGGCATTCAGTTCTTAGCTATCGCTGGCAATCATGATCTTACCAGCGAAGACAGTCAGGAGCTGGGCAGTGCTGTTGCGATGCTGGATGGCAACGGGTTCCTCACCTACCACACTCCTGGCTTTGGTGTGTCCAATCTCGTGCTCTTCCCATGGGTCAAGGGCACTGCTCAACTTAAAGCGGCTCTGGAAAACTTCATCGACACGCGCGGTGGTGCGTTTGGTGATGATCACGATCTGATCCTGCATGCCGGCATCGATGGCGTGCTGCCTGGGATGCCTGATCATGGCCTGACGCCCGCCTATCTGGCAGGGCTCGGCTTCAAGCGGGTGTTCAGCGGGCACTACCACAACGCCAAGCAGTTCGAGAGCGGCAAGGTAGTCTCTATCGGGGCACCCACCCATCAAACCTGGTCCGATCTGGGATCGCGAGCCGGCTGGTGGATCGTGCATCCCACCACTCAGCAGTTCTACGCCTCGCACGCCCCGTCCTTCATCGATCTGGATGGCACTGAGGATCCCGACGACATCCCGCTGATCGTGGATGGCCACTACGTTCGCGCTCGCATCGGCAGTGCGACCAACGAGGAGGTGGCGAGCTGGCGTGAGCTGCTGACGAAGGCCGGCGCCAGGGGTGTCAGCATCCAGTCGATCCCTGCCACGGCCGAGAGCAAGCGCGAGGGTGTCACGGTGAAGTCGCTGTCGTCCCTGTCGGACTCGGTGCTGGCCTACTGCACCGAGAAGAAGCACGCAGCAGAGGTGGCCAAGCTCTGTCAGGAAATCATGCAGGAGTGCGCGGCATGAAGATCACGCGGGTTCATGGTAAGGATTTCCTGTCGCTGGGCGAGGTTGACTTCGCGCTGAACGACAAGGGCCTGCTGCATCTGCACGGTGTCAATGCCGATGACAGCGCTGCCAAGTCCAATGGTGCTGGCAAGTCCTCGCTGCTCGATATGCTGATGTGGACACTCTACGGCACGACCGCACGCGATGTGCAGGGCGACGACGTGATCCGGGAGGGCTCGAAGGGCGCTGTCGGCAGTGTGACATTCGAGGATGGTGGTCAGTCTTATCAGGTCATGCGTGGGCGCAAGAAGGGAAATGAGAAGCTGGTATTCGACTGCGGTCCCGTCTCACTCACGAAGGGCACGATTAAGCTGACCCAGGCCGAGATCGTGCGCGTGCTGGGCTGCACCGAAGAGGTGTTCCGTGGCTCGATCTATGCGGGTCAGGAGCAACTGGTCGATCTGCCACTCATGACCGACAAGATGCTCAAGCTCACCATCGAGAACGCGGCCGGTATCGACGTGCTGGAGAAGGCATACGAGGTCGCCCGAACGAAGATGAAGGTTCGGCAGGCTGAGGTTGAAGCGGCTGACACGACGATTAGCCTAGCCAAGATAAAGATTGCCGGGGTGGAGTTGTGCGCCCTCAACGAGAGGGATGCAGCAGCAACCTGTCTCAGCGTCTGGAAAGGGCGCGTCGAGAAGGCTGACGACGAGGTTACCAAGAAGGAAAGTCTGGTCGTCTCAGTAACGGCTCTTGTCGCCGGTATGAGGCCGTTGATTGTCGTGCAGGATCTACTGAATAAGTTCGATGGCGCTATGGCATCGATCGCTACCGAGGCTAATGAGCGTGCGCTGCTCACTGGCGCGCACAACAAGGCCGAGTGGGCGCTATCCGCTGGCGCATCCAAGCTGCGCGATGCTCAGTTCAAGGTTCACAAGAGCGAAGCGCATCGCGACGACCTGCACGCTCGCGTCGGCACGCCCTGCCACGAGTGCGGCACGGAGATGACGCACGATCATATCAAGGTCGCGCACGCTGCTGCCGAGGGGCGCATCTGCGATGCCGTGGGGGAGGTAGAAGACGCAAGCGAAGCGCTGGAAGCGCTTACTGCTGCCAGGGATGCCGCTGCTAAGGAACTGGCAGACTACAGCGCGACAATGCGCGATCCCGCTGCCACGCTGGCCAAGCGCAAGATCATCCAGGATGAATTGAACGCGGTGCAGCATGCAGCGGACTCGCTTCTCAACTGCTCGGACAATCTTCTTCTGGTGAAAGGCTACCGTGCCGCTCTGGATACAGAGGTCAACCCACACACTGCCAGACAGGAGATGTTCGAGCGTGAGTTGGTTGATCTGAAGATCCATCTCACCAAACTGCAAGATTTTCAGGTTGATCGTGTAGAAGTGCTGCATGTCGCCACTACTGCGGCACTGGTGTTCTCCCCGTCCGGGGTGCGCGCTCACATTCTGGATCAGGTCACGCCGTTCCTGAACGTGCGAACGGCCGAGTATCTGAGCGCGCTGACCGATGGGGTGATCACGGCGGTCTGGAGCACGCTGACGCCCGACAGCAAGGGGGAGCTGAAGGAGAAGTTCAGCATCGATGTGAAGCACGAGAAGGGCGAGCGCGGCTTCCGTTCCCTGTCGGGTGGCGAGAAGCGCAAGGTTCGGATCGCGTGCGTGCTGGCGCTTCAGGATCTGGTCAAGTCGCGCGCTACCAAGCCGATCGATCTGTTCATCGCAGACGAGGTGGACACGGCGCTGGATAGTGCTGGGCTGGAGCGTCTGATGGTGGTGTTCCAGGAGCGTGCCAAGACGAGCGGCACGGTGGTGGTGATCAGTCACAACGATCTGCGCGACTACATCCCGAACGTGTGGACGATCACGAAGAAGGATGGAGTGTCGGAGCTGGCGCTGTGAGCGCGCTGCGAACAACTGGTCATGCCCGCAGCCCCGATTGGCTTTCGTCTGGACTCACTGTGCCAGTCGGCACGAAGATTCGTTTGATTGGTTTTCCAACCAGATCTAACAGAAAATCTCAATGGAAGAAGTTTCTCGGACAGGTATTCGAGACTGTATCAACGAATGCCGATGGATCAGCCTGTGTAAAGATTGACGGTGGTGCTGCTTACTCGACTGAGTGGGCGCATTTCGAGGTTGTTGTTGTTGATGAAAAGGAAAACAAGGTGAGCGAGAGCAAGGGTCTGGGTGGCAAGGCAGCATGGACGGCGCTTGCCAAGACAATACAGGAGGCGCTGAACGAACGTGAGCAGCTTTCCTATGCAGAGGCCATCAAGACACGCACCATCAAGCCAGATGGTCTTTCTCCTCGCCCGCTTTATCGCGGCGCAAACATAATCTGGCAGCAGGTTCGCGCTCAAAGGGGTGGTGGTCTTGTTCTGGGGTGTCAGGTTGGCGCCATCACCACCAGGGATGATGCCAGCAGTCGCGGTCTCATGTTCGAGGCGAGCGTCGAGCGCGTCATCGAGATGATCGGCGAACCAGCGTTCAACACCATGTTCCATAATCTGATGGGCATGGCCTACGTGGATGCCTGCGCTTCGATCGGTGCCAGGGTCGAGGTGAAGGTGATCGATGCTCCTGAGGATCCGGTGGCAGTCCCCGAGCCCGTCTTCACGCCTGCAAATTGGGGTATGTTCGGATGAATACCATCGACGTTCTCGCCATCGATCCCGGCCTGCTCAACACAGGTCTGGCGCTGCTTCGGATCGACGTGAACACCGAGGCCATCGAGGTGCTGAAGATCGAGCTGATCCAGACCGAGAAGGAGCAAGGCAAGCAGGTGCGGGTCAACTCGGACGATCTGCGTCGCACCACCATCGTCGCACAGGCCATGTTCGAGTGGGCGGCAAGCGCTTCGCTTGTCATGGCCGAGATACCATCGGGGGCACAGAACGCACGGGCCGCCACCAGCTTTGGCATCTGCACGGGCGTCCTAGGTGCGCTGGGCATCAAGCATAAGATCATCCAGGTGCAGCCCGGTGAGCGTGGCAAGGCGGTGCTCGGCCGCAAGACAGTCACCAAGGAACAGGTCATCCATTGGGC
>JBPBPI010000181.1:0-3206 GCA_050954885.1 Janthinobacterium lividum
AATTGCAACGAGGTAAACGATTAGTTACGACGTAGCATGGGATTGTCAGATCTTCGTTTATGACTCACATCAAGTGACCCGGATAAACTAGCGATATGATTCTGAGATACCCGTATCCGCTCGTTCAAGGAATTACTAGCCTCGGCATATTGTTCTCTAAGGACTTGCTTAATCCTGGTAGAAAAAATCGGCTCAAGTCAATACATGATAACAAAGCCTCCGAGCTGATTCATTATTCAAGGTGAACTTACTGTTTGATCTTTCCGTTAATCGTTTTCGACCGATTGATTTCTGCATTACCCAATAATAGCCAAGCTTGATCTAGACCCTATCCGATGAATACACGTTTCCCATGGTCAGCTTCTGTCAAAGACTAGCTCCTTCTGGTGCCTTTCCTGACTCACTGCAGGCGTGAACGATTCCCCCGGTTCATAAGCCGCCAAGCCATTCGTTCTCTGCCTTGTCTGTATATTGCCATATAAAGTGACCAATTCCTGTCTTTCCTTTGCCCATTCCCTTTTCCTCGTTTTTTTGTATAGATTAAACTCGGTTAATTGAGATTTGGCGTCATGATAACTTTGGGTAAAAGTCGATGTGTGCCATGTTTCAACTTGATTCGAGATGGATTGGATGAAAGATGTGAGACGTCGTTCATATTCTTCTCTGGTGGAACTGTTACGATGGAAACAGCGGGTCGAATCAGCTTCATTTGCACCGAGTTCATCCCAGACCTCAAGGCGACTCACTCGATTCCGCTCAAAGTCTCGGTAAACTTTTCGATCCGTCGAGTGACAATCTCCACCTTGTCCATCGACGAAAAGGCATGAAAGAATTCTGCAACGTATGTGATCACCGATCTTTCGTCTGGGGTAGTGCCTACCAGGTCGGACACCTCGAGCAGTTGCTGTGTCAGGAAAGATATGTTAGCAATTATGACGAGCACTCATCGTCCCCTGAGATATCCCAAAGCACTACACTAACAGGTATTCCCAGTTGTTCACTTGCAATCTGGAAAGCGAGCATGGTATTCCCTTGGGCGTCGTTCTGTTGATGATGATGAGGTAATGAGTACTCAATACAATCGAAACGCTTTCAAGGACATCGGTTTCCAGATGTACAGAAGGGATCGCCAAGCTACTTACCTTGTCTAGTCCATCCCAATCGATCAAATCTGGTCTATGTCGATGGATAAGAGCACATCTGCAATGAAGACAGGTCGGAGCAATACTGAGCCATAGCGAACCTCGGCAGCGAATCAGACACAATCTCAGGACTCACAGTATTAGACCATCTCCGAAACCCTTCTTAAAGTCCCTAACCTCTACCTCCATCTCAACCTCTCGTTCCTCTGGTGCTTCAGCTCCTTCCGAGATACCCTGATCTCCCGTAGATGATAGCGAGCTTTTCACGATCGCTTTGTACCGGTATCCCTTGGTCTTTCGCTGACACCATAATAACAATGCTTCTCGAGCTTGCAATCCAGAATCAGTGATATGGGAAATAGTGAATCGAAGGATCAAGGTCCATATCTATTGATGTCAAGAAGAACGGTGAGAGACCGTCCAGGTGGTTTCATCGAGTTTGTGGGGGGGCGATATAGCTAGGCTGGCCACAGTCACTCACTAAGCCTAGAATCAGCTTGAGGTTCCCATCGACAATATCTATGGTAGCATGCCCCAAAGTCAGTAAACAGGCTGCTCTACGTAATGGCCATGCATTTTCTCAGCTTCTACCCTTCCTGGATCGACATACCTTCACTCCCAATGTTTGTGAGTCTAACATCCCGACTCCTGATAAATTCCAAAGCCTTTGTAGCGTTTTCTGCTTTCTGAACTCGATGTCGAGGTACTGCGTTATATTTGCCTAATGGAATTCAGGTGATAATATGAGAAGTGGGAGAGAGAGTGTGTTGAATGAGCGGATGTCAGAGATGGTCTTCATAAACAGTTCACTCGGCTTACCGAGAGAAGTTTCGGACATGATCTCCTATAAAACACAATAGATACATCAGATCCAGCCTCATTTATGTAGAAGCTTAATACGCGAATCCCCTCACCAATAGCTATAGAAAGAGACCATGATCATGATACTATTAGCACATGGTCATATGTGGCAAAGAGTTGGAAGAGAGCATTGACATACCTGGATCAACTTTACGCCATTGTTGAAACCTTGTATGACATTCTTCATGGGTTCAATCTCCCGTGATGCCAACTTGGTGTTGACCCTATTCGAGCATCAAGCGAAAGATCAGAAGGCAGATCCCAAAACGCTAGCTGAGATTGGCCCAGTACTGGGAAGCCATAGCGTACCATTTTGTAAACGTCCTGCAAGAAGAGATGAAGGTTGCACATCAAGTAGTAGGAGGAGCAGATCACATCAGAGAAACGGTTCATTAGAGACTTTGGTAGGAGAGCTCGAGCGCAGGTGGGGTCAACTTACCTAGCTTGTACATCGGACCAACCTTCCATCACAGGTGAGCCGATCATAGTTTGATTGAATGTTCACCAAGATATCGAATCGAACAATTCCTCACAAGGCCTGACTGGGCGAATGAGCGGATCTCGAGAAATGTTGAAGTACGTTCTCTGGGTTGTTTACACGGAAACGAACATTATATTAGGGACGTCTTGCAACGGCGAAACATTTGTCGTATTCCTTTTTCCAGGCTATCGCAAAATAAATTATACAATGAGGCCGTCTGGGCGTAGCCTCATATCTGCTGTCCTAATACACTACACATAGTGTTTCTATCATTATGCATTGATCGCCTTCAATCCCTCGATCCTTTTCTCTACCGTTGCTTTCATTTCGTCTGCCTTTCGGACCAAACCTTCTCTCTTACTGCTGGCCATGCTATTCGACAAGGAGTCCAAGGATTTATCCTCAGATTTCGATGCAAGCAAGATTTGATCGAGCATCGTGTATGGAACGTATGAATTGTTTGCCTTTGCCGAGGTCTTTATTTGCAAGGGGAATGCGATCAGCCTAGTTACAGCCATGTCCTGCGTCACAGCTCAAGGACTCACCTTCTCTAGCTTCTCCATAGTCCATCCCACAGTCTCTTCCACCTTCCCAAACCTCAACCCCATCCTTATCAACCTCCCGACATCGATCTCCAATTCACTTTTCACCAGCCATTCCGGTAAGACTTTTTCCGCACTCAACAAAGCTTCGATGACCACAATTCTATATGGGTAATTGCG
>JBPBPI010000182.1:0-16131 GCA_050954885.1 Janthinobacterium lividum
GACAAATACTCAACAACACGAGACCGTAAATCTGTACTATATCCGTAACTCATCCCTATTTATAACATTGAGTAATTATATATGCAATCAGCTATAGTAACAAAGTCAATAAACATACCCCATAATTAAATTTTTTGTTCATTGAAAATAGCCTTCCTGTTTTATTTATAATCATTTTACTCAAAAATGATAACATCATTATTTTTAGTAAATCAACTAATTTATGATGTGCATAATTAAGATTTTCTAAATTTTTAAATATAATTCAAATTAAATCATTTCAACTTCTAAAAAAAAACTAAGATGTAAAATACAAAAAAATTAATTTTTTATTATTTAGTATTACTTATCGAAATAACTTTACCATTTGTTACATCGACCAAATCTTTGCTTTTAATGCGAAAAACAGCGTTTGGGGTTCCGGCAGCTGCCCATACTTCATCAAGAGCTATCAAATCTTGATCTATGTAAATTAAATCAATGGCGTTTTTATGTCCAATAGGCGGAATGCCACCGATTGCAAACCCTGTGATGGCTCTTGCAAAATCCGCATTGGCTTTCACAATACTTTCGCCTATATCAAACTCTATTTGTTTCTCATATACTTGATTTGGACCTGACGCCAATATCAGAACTGGTTTGTCTGTATTTTTAGTTTTAAAAATAAGAGATTTTACAATCTGTCTAATATCGCAACCGATACTCAAAGCGGCATCACCTGCTGTTCTTGTACTGTTTGGCAATTCTAAAACCTTACACGTGAGTTCAGCTTCATTAAGGGCTTCTTGAACAGACTTTGCGCTTTTTGTAAGTTGTTGGTTCATTTGTTCTTCTCTTATTCTATTTATATTTCTGCGTTTGCTACGGGAAATTTAAAAGGTTAATTTTTCTATATTATAATGTACACCAAGCACAGTATAGAGGCTCCTTTTAAAATTATTTATCATAATCATTGAAGAAAGCTACTGCTTTTTTATGATCATGGTATTCATAACTTCTTCTTTTAACTCTTAAGATTTAAAGCTTATAAAAAAGAATAATAACATGGTTGGCGTTTGAAAGAGGTGCTGCTATGATAGCCTACAATTTATAATAAATTTGAGTTTTCTCATCTGATGATGTTGCAGATTATTTTTTACCTTTTTTCATCCATCTTGGTTTTATCAAGTGTTATGGTAACTTATGCCCGAAATCCGGTGCATTCTGTGCTCTACCTTATCTTGGCGTTTTTTAATGCAGCAGGACTTTTTATCCTGTTAAATGCTGAACTTTTGGCCATGCTTTTGGTCATTGTGTATGTGGGCGCCGTGGCTGTATTGTTTTTGTTTGTGGTTATGATGATGAATGTGACACCAACGCAAGGACGTACCAAAAATATTTGGCCCTTGATGGTTGAAAGCGCACAATTGTGTTTGAAATTTATTGGCTATGGTTTTGTCTTTCTGCTGATTGCAGGACTGACATCAATTTATGTTTTACCTTTCCTGGAACAACTTTTAATAAAATCAACCATATTGCCTGAGGGATCTTACATACATGTTAATCAAAAAGGATTTTGGATTAATGATCTGATCGGTGTTATTTTATCTTGGGCTGTTTTTCGGTATGCGCTTAAAAAATCTTTGTGGAATTTGGGCAGTTCTTTTATCAAAACACTTCCACTAGGGGGTATTTTGGGTGCCATTATCTTGGCTGAAATCTCTTATGTTTTGGTCAATGCTAAACCGTTGACGTTGCATTCGTCGACCTCACTTGTCCATCTGCCGGGAGTGACCAACACACGCGCGATCGGTCGGGTTCTTTACACCGATTATATTTTTCTATTTGAAACAGCCGGCATGATTTTGCTGACCGCAATGATTGGTGCCATTGTGTTGACCCATCGTAAAAGAGAAGGGGTGCGACGTCAAAACGTTCGAGATCAAATCGCACGTCGTAAAGAAGATACCCTTGAGCTTCACAACATGCCCATTGGAAAAGGGATACAATAATGGCAATTCCCTCTCTTGAATCTTATCTGTCCGTCGGTTTCATTATCTTTCTATTGGGCTTGTTGGGTCTATTTCGCGGACGTAAAAGCGTGATCATGATGTTGCTCTCTCTTGAGTTAATCCTGCTTGCGGTCAATATCAATTTGGTGACATTTTCGTCGTTCTTAGGTGACCTTAGAGGACAAATTTTTACCATTTTTATTTTAACGGTGGCGGCTGCAGAAGTAGCCATTGGTCTTGCCTTACTGGTTGTCTTCCATCGCAATCATAATTCCATTGATATTCAAAAAATGACCGAGATGAGGGGATAGTCGTGACTTACTATTTTGCAATCTTTGCGCCTTTACTGGGTTTCATCTTGAATCAATTTTGTCAAAAAGATATTTACAGTAAAATTATAACGTGTTCTTTGATGTTCATCAGTGTGTTATGCAGTTTTACTATTTTTCAAGAAGTTGCCCTTAGAGGTGTCATGGTTGATGCCCCGCTGATGACTTGGATTCAGGTAGGTAATTTTGATGTAAAATGGTCGCTACATTTCGATACATTGAGTGTAGTCATGATCATGGTCGTCTCTTTGGTGTCATTTCTGGTTCATCTTTATTCTTTGGGCTATATGCAGCAAGATCCTTCGATTAAACGTTTTATGGGATATTTAAGCTTATTTACCTTTATGATGTTTGCCTTGGTGACAGCCAAAAATTTTATTCAACTCTTTTTTGGTTGGGAAGGCGTTGGGCTTGCGTCATATTTATTGATTGGATTTTGGTACAACAAACCATCTGCTAATGCTGCCGCTATTAAAGCGTTTGTGGTAAATCGGGTGGGAGATGCAGGCTTGGTCTTAGGCATTGGGGCAATATTTTTAACTTTTAATACCTTAGATTTTAATGAAATTTTTGCTCAAGTGCCTCACAAGACAAACGACACAATCACCTGGTTTCATCATTCATTTTCATCACTGGATGTTATTTGTTTTTTATTGCTGGTGGGCGCTATGGGCAAATCTGCTCAAATCGGTTTTCATACCTGGCTGCCCGATGCGATGGAAGGGCCGACGCCAGTATCAGCTTTAATTCATGCAGCCACTATGGTAACCGCAGGTGTCTTTCTTATCGTTAAATGTTCACCCCTTTTCCAACAGGCACCTTCTGTCAATACACTCATGACAATTGTGGGGGCAACCACAGCTTTTTTTGCAGGCACTATTGCTTTGACCCAAAATGATATCAAGCGTGTCATTGCTTATTCAACCTGTAGCCAATTAGGATATATGTTTTTTGCCTGTGGTCTATCAGCCTATCATGTTGCCATGTTTCATTTGGTGACCCATGCTTTTTTTAAAGCCTTGCTTTTTTTAGGGGCAGGTGCCGTGATTCATTCGATGTCGGACGAACAAGACATGCGCGCCATGGGAGGTATTTGGCGGCTTATTCCTTTGACCTATGTATTGATGATTGTGGGCAGCTTGGCTCTTGCTGGAATTCCTTATTTTTCAGGATATTATTCTAAAGATGCTATCTTAGAAACTGCGTGGCTTGCGCAGTCTTGGGTAGGCGATTATGCTTATATTTTGGGCATCGGAGCCGCTTTTCTAACAGCTTTCTACAGTTGGCGTCTTTTATGTTTAACCTTTAATGGCAAACCACGTGCAGGCGAGATGGTCATGAGTCACGTTCATGAATCAAGTTTTATCATGGTAGCTCCTTTGTTTGTGTTGGCCATCGGTGCTATTTTCTCAGGGTATTGGGGCCTTCCTTATTTTATGAATAAAGATTTTTGGCAAGGGTCTTTGATCTTTACTCAACAGGCGTCTCACGCAATTCCAGAAATTATTGAATGGTTGCCAACTTTGGTGGCACTATCAGGTATCGCATTGGCCTATGTTTTGTATTTGTATAAAAATCAATGGCCTAAAAAAATTGCCACTAGATTCTCAGGACTTTACCGATTTTTTTTAAACAAATGGTATTTTGATGAATTGTATCAAAAAATTTTCGTCGAGCGTGCTCTTAAAATTGGTGATCGTTTGTGGCAAACGTTCGATCGAAAAATTATTGATGGATGGGGACCTGATGGTGTCAGTGATAATGTTCTGAAAATATCATCTCGAATAAGTCATTGGCAAACAGGTTATTTATCAACTTATGCCTATGGCATGGTGTTGGGTGTGGCAATTCTTATCGGTTTCTTAATCTTAAAATAAACAATAAAAGGTTATCAATGCACGCACTTCCTTGGCTTAGTATGACAATCTTCTTGCCACTCGTGGGTGCTTTCTTCATTTTATTTATTCAAGAAAATAATGAGGCCGCTAAGCGTAATATCCGATCTGTTGCCTTGTTAACATCTCTGACCGTTTTAGGTTTAGCTTGCTTTGATTTTTCACTTTTTAAACCTGATACCAGTGATTTTCAATTGGTTGAATCCTATCGTTGGTTAGAAAATTTTAAAGCAAGTTATCATGTAGGTGTGGACGGTATTTCAATCTTGTTTGTGTTGTTGACGGCATTTCTGACACCCCTTGCCATTTTATCAACGTGGCAGCCCAAACAACTGCGTGTCAAAGAATACATGATTGCTTTTTTAATTTTAGAAACCATGATGTTAGGGACATTTTGTGCTCTTGATTTCATTTTATTTTATCTTTTCTTTGAAGCTGTTTTGATCCCTATGTATTTAATTATTGGTATTTGGGGAGGTGAGCGTCGCATTTATGCCTCTTATAAATTTTTTCTTTACACGTTACTGGGGTCTATTTTGATGTTGGTTGGTATCTTGGTGCTGTATCAACAAGTTCAATCGACAGATGTTGATATGGCAACACAACATGTTTTGCCAGTTATTTATCAAAAGTGGTTATGGCTCGCTTTCTTTATATCGTTTGCCGTTAAAATTCCCATGTGGCCTGTTCACACCTGGTTGCCCGATGCCCATGTTGAAGCGCCAACCGCGGGATCTGTTATTTTAGCAGCCATTTTGTTAAAGATGGGCGGATACGGCTTTTTGCGGTTTTCATTGCCCTTGTTTCCGGAAGCCTGTCAATTTTTTGCTCCATTAATTTATGTCTTGAGTTTGATTGGTGTGGTTTATGCATCCCTAGTTGCCCTTGTTCAAACAGATATGAAAAAACTTGTGGCCTATTCTTCCATCGCACACATGGGATTTGTTACCTTTGGTATTTTCACATTTTCTACACAAGGTCTTCAAGGGGCACTCTTTCAAATGATCAGCCACGGATTGGTCTCAGGGGGATTATTTTTATGCGTGGGCGTTCTTTACGACCGTCTTCATAGTCGGGATATCTACAGATATGGCGGTGTTGTTCATGCAATGCCAAAATTTGCCATTTTATCGATGATCTTTATTTTTGGATCTCTTGGACTGCCAGGGACCAGCGGTTTTGTGGGTGAAATTCTTGTCATGGTTGCGGCTTTTAAAATCCAAGGTTGGATGGCACTGGTGTTGAGTTTGGGCATGATTTTAAGTGCAGCCTATGGTCTGTGGCTGTATCGTCGTGTATTTTTTGGTAAGGCAGAAAAAGAAGAAATTAACAAATTACCTGATTTAACGCGGGTCGAAAAATTAACCTTAATTCCTTTGGCGGCGGCCGTCATAACTTTGGGTATTTATCCCAATTTTGTGTTTGATGTCAGTAAATCAACCATTGAAAAATATGTTCATCTTTTTGAAGAAAAATTAATAAAAACAGAGGATTCATAATCGTCTCATGTCGCCTTTTCAAAATTCTCTTTTAACAGGCTTTGCCCCTGGATATGTTGAAATCTTTTTGGGATTTTGTTTGTTGGTTCTTCTGTTAATTGGAAGCGTTAAAGGCGATAAATGTCTTCGTCTCCTCAGTTACTTAAGCCTTGTTATCTTGGGCATTGCTATTCTTGTCATAGGCCTGTCTGAAGGACAAACGGAAGTGGCTTTTCATGGCTTATTTGTACGCAATAGCTTCACAAGATTTTGTAAAATCATTGTTCTAGTGACAACGGCAATTGTTTTAATTATGACCATCAAACCCCTTGAGCGCGACAATATAGGACGGTTTGAATACCCAATTTTACTGCTTTTGTGTACCTTAGGCATGATGATCATGATTTCATCCAACGATTTGATTGCTATGTATTTGGGGCTGGAATTACAAAGTCTTGCTTTATACATTTTAGTCGGCTTTAAACGTGACGCGCCCACTATCAGTGAAGGAAGTGTAAAATATTTTATTCTTGGCGCGCTGGCATCGGCTTTTATCTTATACGGCAGCTCATTTTTATATGGCTTAACCGGCACCACCGAATGGGACAGTTTGTTTGTTATTCTTCAAAATAATGATTTCAGTCAGTCTTATGTTTTAAATTTTGGGTTCATTTTGGTTTTGTCAGGACTGGTGTTTAAGCTTGCGCTAGTGCCTTTTCATATGTGGGCGCCGGATGTTTATCAATCCAGTCCAACTCCTGTTACCGCACTGATCGCAACAGCACCCAAAGTTGCCATGTTTGCTTTGCTGATGCGACTTTTTAGTGAAGCTCCGGTCAATTTAATTGAATCCAGCCAAGTTTTTGTGGTGCTTTTAATTTGGCTGTCTTTAACAATTGGCAGTTTCGGAGCCTTGTTTCAAACCAATATTAAAAGACTTTTAGGCTATAGCGCTATTTCGCACATGAGTTACGCCTTTATGGGCATTTTGAGCCGAACATCTTCAGGATACGATAATATTTTAATTTATTTAATTGTTTATATGATCACAACTTTAGGTATTTTTGTAATCTTACTCAACCTTAAGAAAAATGGTAAATTCGTTGAAACAATTCATGACTTTTTAAATTTATCGCGGGAACATCCTTTAATGGCAGCAGCCATGACAGTATTTTTGTTTTCTCTTGCCGGTATCCCCCCGCTCGGCGGCTTCTTTGCAAAGCTAGGTATTTTTAACACAGCTTTAGAACAAGGATATTATAATTTGGTTGTCTACGCCGTCTTAATGAGCGTTGTGTCTGCAGGGTATTATCTTAAAATTATTAAGACAATGTATTTTGATAATATACCAACACCTGTTGTTTCTTCTGCTTTAGAGGCAAAAAATTCCTTTGAAAATACCTTATTTCGAGAAAACTATGGCGTTATGTTGGCCTCAGCGTTCATTCTACTTGCCTATAGTTTTATACATCGCTGGCTGATTGATTGGACCCAAGAGGCTACCTTTATTTTGTTTTCATAGATTGATAAAATGTTGGTGGATTTGCCTTTAGGTTGGACTCTAAATTCCTATGAAACAGTCCCAAGTACCATGGATGAAGCGCGTCTTCATTTGCAAGATAAACAGGTAATTTTAGCAAGATCTCAGACTCAAGGACGAGGACGTCATGGGCGGAAATGGATTTCTGACTCCGGCAATTTATTTTGCTCTCTCATTATACGTCCTCCTAAACCTCAACAAAATTGGCCTGAACTCACATTTGTCACGACAATTGCGGTTGGCGAGACCATCGATTGTTTTCTTCCCAATTGTGATTTTCTCACGTATAAATGGCCTAATGATATTTTATTAAAAGGCAAAAAAGTTTCTGGTATTTTACTTGAAGTCTGTGAGGATTTTATGATCATCGGCATTGGGATCAACCTTACCTCATGTCCTGAAGAGGGAAATTATCCACCAACGTGTTTGGCAAACTTTCAGAAAATTGTCCCAACACCTCAAGAGATGTTATCAATTTTGGTGTCAAAATTTCAAAAATTGGGGGATGTTTGGCAAGATCGAGGATTTACCTATATTCGGGAAACATGGCTGAAACGCGCTGCGCTAAAGGATCAAAAAATTAATTTAAAATCTTTGCACAAAACACACAAAGGCAATATTCAAGGTCTATTCCAAGGTATAGATTGCCAAGGAAACCTGGTTTTAAAATTATTAAATGGTGAAGTAAAAAGTTACAGCACAGGAGACGTCTCAATGGCTTTAGAGGAAGATCTAAACTGATGTTGCTTGCAATCGATGTTGGAAATTCAGAAGTCTGTTTTGGTATTTTTGATTTGAATAATAAAGATCAAATCATGATGCCTATTGAACGAGGCCGTTTTTCAACCTCTGACTTTCGCTATGACATAAACAGAAATAAAATGTTGAAGGTCAGCCTTGATAATCAACTGTCTCAACTGAATAAAGTGACCAATATTTTAATATCTTGTGTGGCACCCCTTATACTGTCTGATTTAAAAAACTTTTGTGATAAAATATTGAAATGTCCGACCTTGGTTATGGGAGAGACAGGGGTGTCTTATCCTTCACAAGCTTTGGTTGATAGCCCCGGTGAAGTTGGGGCTGATTTACGTGTCAGTGGATTTGCAGCCCATACTTTTTACCAAGGACCGTTGATTGTGATTGGCTTTGGCACCGCCACAACCTTTAGCGTTATCAACGATCAAGGTGATTTTTGTGGCACTGTCATTGCGCCCGGCGTTGGTATCGTATCTCAGGCTCTTCCTCGGATGGCCACACATTTGCCGCAGATCGCGTTTAAAAAACCAGTTTCGCCTTTGGGGCTCAATACAACCTGCGCCATGGAATCAGGTCTTTTCTGGGGATATATTGGTCTTGTTGAAGGCATACTTCTGCAACTCCAACAACAAAATTATTTAAATATACGACAAGATTCTGATAAAATAAAATCTTTGAAAATTATTACAACCGGTGGATACGCACACCTTGTGGCACCACATTGTGCCGGTATCACAGAAATTGATTCTGACTTAACACTGAAGGGTTTGGCCCTTATCTTTAAAACAACCTTAAAAGGAACATAATCACGTTGTCTAAAACAAACACGCGCTCTGAGTTGTCTCAGGATCTTTTTTTCCTTCCCCTAGGCGGGGCTGGCGAGATCGGTATGAATCTTAATTTATATAGCTATCAAGACCACTGGTTGATGGTGGATTTAGGGGTAACCTTTGGCAAGGATTTGGGTATTGAAATCATGATGCCCGATCCTAGCTATATCGTTGAACGTCGAGACCGGCTTAAAGGTTTGGTGATAACCCATGCTCATGAAGATCATATTGGGGCGATACCATATCTATGGGAGAAATTACAATGCCCGATCTATGCAACACCTTTTACGGCCACATTGATCCGTGACAAGCTTAAAAAAGTAGGTCTGGCGCAAAAAGCCAAAGTTCATGAAATTGACCTCGGGGGTAAGGTTTCACTAGATCCTTTTGAAGTTCAATTTTTGTCTTTGACCCATTCTATTCCAGAGCCTAATGCGTTGGCCATTCGGACACCCTCAGGAATTGTGGTCCATACAGGAGATTGGAAAATTGATCCTAATCCTTTGATTGGTGAAAAAGTAGATGAAAATGTGTTAAAAGCCTTGGGCGATGAAGGTGTATTGGCCTTAGTGTGCGATTCTACCAATGTTTTTGTCGAAGAAAATGCCGGCTCTGAGTCTACTGTACGAGAAAAGTTAATTGAATTTGTCAGCAGGCCTCATTTCGGACGTGTGATCATCGCCTGTTTTGCCAGCAACGTGGCACGACTTGAATCCTGTGCCTTGGCGGCACAACAAGCCGGACGCAAAGCCATATTGATGGGTCGCTCTATGATTCGGATGGATCAAGCCGCCCGCGATAACGGATATTTAAAAAATATCCCTGCGTTTTTGACAGATGAAGATGCGGGCAGGGTAAAGCGCGAAGAAACCGTCATTATTTGTACAGGTTCTCAAGGAGAGCCACGGGCCGCCCTTGCACGTCTGGCCTCTGGTGATCATCCCCATCTTAAACTCAGTGCCGGTGATACAGTATTATTTTCCTCACGCATGATTCCGGGCAATGAAGATGCCATTCGAGATATGCAAGAAGAATTAATTGAGGCTGGACTAAACGTCGTTGGTGCTGAAGATATCGAAGGTATTCATGTCTCGGGCCATCCTGGGCGTCCTGATCTTAAGAAAATGTATGAATGGATTCGGCCACAAATTTTAATTCCTGTTCATGGCGAAACTATGCATATGCGTGAACAAGCACGCCTGGGACATGAATGTGGAATTCCCCATGCAATCGTTCCTTTTAATGGTAGTCTGATCAAACTTTCAAAAGAAGAACCTGAAATTGTGGACACGATGCCAAATGGTCGTCTGGCCCTCGATGGTACCAAAGTTGTGCCTTTATTCAGCAATCAAATGCGAGATCGAGCGCGTTTGATGACCTCAGGTGTTATCTTTGTTTCTTTATCTTATGATATGAAACGGGGACATTTGCGCGGCACGCCGGTGGTAACACAAGTGGGTGTGTTTGAGCCTGATATTGTCGATGAGATGATTGAAAATTTACAAGACGTGGTAACAGAGGCTTTGACAAACACCCTGCGTGAGATACAATTTACAGAAATAGCTGTTAAAGAAGTGATCTCCATTGCGTGCAGGCGTTACGTTAATAGCGTACGGGGTAAAAAACCGATGGTTGTGGTTCATTTTATTTCTTAAAGAAAGCATACACATAATATGGGGGTTGTCTCAGGTATCGTCGTCTTTGTTATGATTTGGTGGGTTGTGTTATTCACTATATTGCCTTGGGGTGTGTATCCTGAGGCACAACCACTTCCAGGATGTGCGGTTGAAGCCCCTGCAAAGCCTCAATTAAAGCTTAAATTGTGGGTGACGACGCTTATATCCCTTTTTATTTGGTTTATTGTTTGGTGGATTATCGAGGCTGATATTATTCATTTTGACTCTTAAATAAAAATTAAATAAAAAATATGTTGATCTTAATTAAAATTTAAGAGATTAAGCATTATCCTAATAATAAGAATACTTATTATATGAGGGAGAAACCTTATGAAAGAAATTTATTTTGATGCCATTATGACGATTGAACGTCTTCATCGTCTGTTCTTAGAAGTTGTACGCGTTGAACTAGATCGGATGAAGATTCTCGATATCAGCAATGTCCAATGTTTTATTCTTTATAATATTGGTGAAAATCAATTGACCGTAGGCGAGGTCACCAATCGCGGTTATTATTTAGGGTCAAATGTCACCTATAACTTAAAAAAGATGGTCGAAAATGGCTATTTAACGCAAATTCAATCAACTCATGATAAACGCTCAAGTCATATAAAATTATCCTCTAAGGGACTTAAATTATTTGAAAGCTTTGACAAAATTTTAATGCAACATACGTCAAATATGAAGCACAATGGCGTCAGCGATCAAGATTTAAAAAGTTTAAAATCTCTTTTGCAAAAGCTAGAATCTTTTTGGGGATTTGCCATGACTCATGATATTCGCCTTTAAAAACAGAACATTAAAATAAGGATGCTCATCGCACAAGCAAGATCAAGTTGAATAATAAATCCAAGGGGAATATTTCCTTGGATTAACGCTTGCGCCAAAGGATCGTTGAAAGTTTTTGGTTCAATGTTTGATTGGTTTGACAATGTCTGATGATGTCGAATATCAACAAAAGTTTTGAGAGATAAATTAATCTTTAAAACAGTCAAAAATAAGATCAAAGCCAATATTTTTGACACAAAATTCCATAATAAAAAATCGTGTGTCCAAAAATAACAACCCACTGAAATTAAACCAAGTACGATCAAAGGAATAGATTTATATAATTTAGAATGAGAAGAATATTGAAAAATAAGATTAAAAATCTCGCGTCCTTTTAACAATCCTTCTTCCAAAACAACATAAGGTTTATTTAAGGTAAAAACTTTTTTGAGAACCCAAAAAGGCGTATTGATCGCAATAATTTTGTCGCCGTGACGCCAAACTGGCAGGTCATGTGCTGAATTTCCCATGTAAATAAATTGACCTTCACCAAACCTTTGAGTCAAGGCTTTGGCTTTTTCTTGAGACCTTAAATTTCGATTTTCAACGCTCGTCATCACATCATCAAAAAAATCAAAATGAGCCGCGGCTTTCACGCCATATTTATGTGGTGCCGCAGTCACTAACAAAATTTGATGACCTTGTGATTTGTATTGATGACTTAAATCAACGATCTGCTGATTGACCGGCAGCACTGAGATATCTAAATCAATGATATCGGCAATTTTTTTCTTAAGATAAGACCGGCCTTTTGCAAACCAAAATAAGACATTAAAAATACGCCATGGATGTCGAATAATATAGACAATCAAAGCTTCTGATAAAACATCAGTGCGCAAAAGTGTGCCATCCAAATCGACACAAATTGGAAGTTTTTTGATCATCTTTTTATCTATGACACTTGATCGATCAAACCTTTTTCTTGTAATAAGATTTTCAGTTCATCGTTTTGCATCATATCGCGCACAATATCGGCACCACCCATAAATTCACCTTGAATGTAAAGCTGAGGAATGGTGGGCCAATCGCTGAAATCTTTGATGCCTTGACGAATATCGGGATCTGTTAGTACATCGATATCATGATAGTCGACGCTTAATTTATTCAAGGCTTGGACAACAAAACTTGAAAATCCACATTGAGGGCGATTTTTGGCGCCCTTCATAAATAAAACCACGGGATTTTGGTCAATAATGGTTTTGATTTGATCTGAAACAGATGACATCGTAATTTACTCCTTGGCAGATGGTGGTGTTTGAGTGTTCAAGGAAAGGGCATGAAGGTCAAGGCCCATCTTACCTTGAAAAGCAGCATATACCATTTTGTGTTGTTGAATTTTAGACAAACCACGAAAACTTTCAGAAATAATGGTGGCTTGATAATGATCACCATCACCTGCCAAATCCTTAAGGGTGACTGTGGCATCAGGAAGTGCTGAGGTTAAAATTTTTTCAATTTCTTCAAGGGTCATGGCCATGGATTTAAGCGTCCTTCTAGAATTGTGTTGATCATTTTTCTATGTCATCATTGGCTACCTTAAAAGATATAGACTTGTCAATCTTAAGATAAGCAGGCAGTGGTATCTTAAAGTTAAAAAGACATACGTAAACGAATGATGGAAAATTTTTTTCAATAACTTTATGATGAATTAAACCATTGTTATCAAGAGGCCCAAAAAATTATCCAATGAAAAAACTTTATACTCAATTTAGTGAATTTTTAAAAAGCGTTGTGGGTCAAAAATTTTTAATTTTGTTGGCACCTTTCATGCGACTTCCAGGCGAGACAACATCTTCAAATTCACGCGTTCAATATTTAATTGATCAATTGCACATCAGGTCAGGCGCACCCGTGATCGGTAGTATGTTCTTTGCCAGTGCTCTGGCGGTTGTTAGTCGAACCGTGGACCGTCAGACAAATTCTTGGAATCATCATCTTAATTTGGATTCCTTCAGCGTTTGGGTGTACATGACCGGTGCTTTATCAATTTTATCTTACTCACTGGTTATCTCTAAATACGTGGCCCCACGCCTTTTAAATTTACTCTTAAAAAAAGCCTCATTCCCCAGTTACAGCTTTGGTTTTTGGTCGACCTATTATGGTGGCCTTTTGATGTTTTTTGGCATATTTTTATGGGGATTTACGCTCTTATTTGTGTTTCAAATATCTTTGTGGCTTTGGCTTTTTTTGGTAATCGGACTTGGGGTTGCTGTCTGGTTTTTGCAACGTCAACTATATTTCAGACGCCAAGAATTTATTAAAAGTCTCTCGGATCTTGAACGTCTTCATCTTAAAACCCTCGAGACCATGATGACACTCGTTCAACTGGGCATCAGTGTTCTTATCTGGTGGCGTTGGGGTTTTTAAAAATAGAAAAACTATTTTCTTTAAAATAATTTAATATTTTAAAAATTATTTGTTAATACATTCTCTTTTTTCTCTTTCTTCAAATTATTAATTTTACTATGATTATGAAGAACTCATTCATCACATGAGTTCCAATCATAAAATATTACGGAGACTATCATGCGTCACAATTCTTTAAAACCTTATTTAGTGATATCCACAGCAATGGTTATGTTGTCAACGGTTGCAAATGCAACATCAACTGATATTGAGAATTTTAAATCGGAAGCAGAACAATCCTCGGTTCAAAGTCATACTGTTGCTATAATTGATATGGTTGGTGTTTCAAAAAATGATAATATTTTAAGTCAACCTTCTGTAGAAGCTTTAAAGATAAAGACAAACACCACTGAAGAATCTAAAAAAGCAGGTTGGTTCTCTTTTGGGTGGTCATCAAAAGCACCTGAAGAAAAAGTTTCTGAACCAATAAAGTCTGACCTAGAAATCGCTGAACAAACAAAAAATCCTCTAGCGACTTTGCCAAGCATTGAAAAAGTGGAAGACAAATACCCTTTTGAAAAAACAGTTGTTATTAGACGTATTGGATATTTGGGTGGATGGCTCCTGGGAATTGGTTCTGATATTGTTGAAATATCTGAAAACGAATATAATAATAAAGAATTTTTAAATCAACATTATCCAGGTTATGAACTGGTTAAATCAAAACAAGAAGTACTTCAAGGGCAAAATAATTTACCTGTAACTGAACCAATTGTTACAACAGAAAATTCAAATGACTCAATATCTTTTGAATTAGATAGTCTGGAAAAAGGTACAGAACAAACGTCTCAAAAAGTTGTAAAACTAAAATCTACCATTAATTCTGAAGTTTTGAGAAAAGTTGCACATTCGCTACCAGAAAATCAAGATTTGACAATGAGTTTTATTTCTAATTTTGTTCAAGCGCAACAAATAGCAAATGAAGTTCAAATTAGTGAAGAGCAAGCCTCCATTGATGCACAACAAACCACACCCGTGAATGTTATTGAAAGTATTAAACAAAAAACTGCTACAAAACCTGCAAAAAATGTTTCAAAAAATAAAAAATGGAACAAAAAAAGAAAAAAATAAATAAGATACAAAATCAAATCCTTAAATTAGGATTTAATTTAGGGATTTGAAAATAAAAATATTAAAAAATATCTCTATCAAATAAAAATAACCTTATTAAGTCGATCTCATTATTGGGTATATTATTTTTTAAATCTTGACGATCAAAATTTATATTAGGTAAATCTTTTTCTAATTGAATGCGATTTTCTTGATCCATTTTGCCAAAACTAAACCAATATGACTTATATTCTACAATATTTGTTAGAAAAAAGTCACAAAATTCATGGATTCCTCCAAGTGTAATTTTATTATTAGAAAAATCGGTAACACGAATATTGGTATCTTTTAAAGCCAATGCTAAATCTTTTAAGTCATTATTTAAATCTTTATCTTCAATGTTATTTTGACTTAAGTTGAGCGTATAAACGGGTGTTCCTTGAAGCCCTTTAATAAGATCATAAGCACCTGTAAAATTTAAATCACAGCCTATTAAATTAAGTGTGTGGACGCGACTGTTTATAAAGATTTTACCAAAGTTATACAAATAGTTAGAATTAAAATTATTATATGATAGATCGAAAGTCCCAATATTTTTTTTTGTAAAAATGCTGCTGCGTTCCTGAAATTTTTCTCCTGTTATTTTTCTATCACTACGAATACATAAAGTTTTTACACATGTCCCTTCAAGAGACTTGATCAAACAAATAACACCTTTATCCCCTAATTTATTTACATGTAAGAAAACACGATTAACTTTAGTTTCTTGAAGAGAGTCACCAAGTTTTTGAGCAAGTGCAGAAGTGATTTTATCACGTGTAAAAGAAACCTCGGTAATTTGACTTCCTTTAATGTAAGGCCAATAGTCTTGGGGTAAGTCGATTACTTTTCCAATTAGGCTGTACCAGAAAAAACTTGAGATTTCACGAGTATCTTTAGAAAGATTCTTTCGTTTATATCCTTTAAATATTAAAGCAGAGTAAGAAGAAAATATAGGCTTATTTTCAACTCCCTGCTTAAAAATATCTTTTGCTTCAAAGCCGGTGATACGTGTGAAAAAGTCACGATTCAATAACATAAGCGGTATGATGAGTTCACAGCCATTCAAAATACGAACTTGATCAGGATCCATCTTTAAATAGTTTAAAATATTGTGCCAATAGGTGTGGGAAATAACCTTATTTTCCCAATATTGAGGATGAACTGCTCTGATCTTGGTTAAAGTTTCTTCTAAACAACGTAGATCATTTATTATTTTAACCCGAGTTGCGTTTAAGGATAATTAAAAAAGATCATTAGTATTGAGGTAAACTCTTGAGACTTAAACATCAGGAGTTCCCTCAATGGAT
>JBPBPI010000183.1:0-4715 GCA_050954885.1 Janthinobacterium lividum
CTAATCACGTGATATCTACGTAGCCTAGTCCCAGGACGTAGGTCGGCTGACCCGCTGGGATTAACTCGGCTGACCTACGTTGTATGAGAGATTTTAGTCAGCACACGTGACTGGGTCAGCCGAGGTTACTCCGCCACTAGCTGGGTCAGCCGACGTTATCCCGTCAATAGGACGTATGCTCAACGAACAACTGAAATACAGTGTCCACAACCAAGCAACTTCTACTCTCCTTAGTATTCTCCAAATGACCACGACCTAATTAATTCCTAATTCATTTCTAATTCATTAAACATGGAATCTGAATCAGATGAAATTCTGAATATTGACTTAAATACCACTCCATGGCACCAAAATTTCGATCTAGAACCCCTGCTTCAATATGAAGATGCAAGAATTCATGAAGAGCGTGAAATAAGCAATATAGAAAGTGAAGGAATTGAAGAGGTAATGTATTCTGAATGTATTCTTAATAGATTACTAATATATTTAGACTGAAACAACACTTATTACCAACGATATTGCTGATAGAGGTACACGAGTAAATAAAGTACTTGTTGTTGAAGACTTGCCTGAGTACCCTGAGACTGCAGAAGAAGGTGTTGCATATATTGTAAACACATCTGGGATGACAAAAGAGAAGCTTGATATTATGTGTGGCAATGTATACAATTGATTGCTAATATATTATGAATTGATTGCTAATGCATTCCTAGGTTCAATATAGTATGGCGAAACCATATGGTGCTAAGGCTTGCCATTTACCTATTTTAAATAGGGCATACTGTGAACGATTGTCATGGATATGTACAGGTGTTAATCATTGCGAGTACCTTGATCCTATTATAAAGAATCTAACTCATACACAATTGAAGGATAAGGATTGGGAGAATATTATTAACCACCGAAGTAAACTTCTGAAATCTTCCAAGGAGAGGGAAGCCAATAGGTAATGCATTCCTAATTAATTAGGAATATATTACTAATTTCCCATAGCTTTTTTCTATCTGTCAAAACTCAATTTGAGAATCAGAAAGCATGCAAAGACTTCACAGATACCTGTACATATCGATTTGTACAATCCAGTACACCAGTATATAATCTATTTCTATATCCCTAATTTATTGCTAATATATTACTAATATATTCCTAATCTATTACAGACTATCTCTGGTAACTACCAATACTCAGTTCAGTGTATTCATACCTTACCGTCAAACAAACACTACTTTCGTCCTATGCCAACTTCACTATATACACAAATTCCATTTCTTCGACAACGCTTTCTACCAACCTATATACCTAGGCAGGAGAAATGTACAATTGTTGAGCAAAGATCAACTCGGAGGAAGTACTGTGGTAAGGTGTTACTAAAGTATTTATAATCTATTATTAATATATTGCTAATATATCAAAGGGATTGACCATCCTCAAGGAAGTGGAAAGCTAGTAAACCAGACCTGTTCAGTTATGTTTCGGCTCTTCCGACCTTTTAATATCAAGGAGACTCCATATATAATCTGGACTTCTCATGGTATTCATACTCATCCTCCACCTCCACCATCTCGTACACCAAGCGAACTTATAAATAGCCTAATCAGGGTTATTCAACAGATTAATGACCCAGGGCTAACAACTTGTAATTATATTCTCAATCTATTACTAATCTATTACTAATAGATTACAGCTACTCTCCTTAAGAATCCCTTAGTATTCGACTTCTGTACTAAGTTTAATAGCAAGAGCTTAAGCGAAGTACACAAGAGTTTAGTTAATACAGATAAACTTAGTCTGGTCTTACGCAAGCAACAAATGCTGTTATATCCTTATGGTCAACAACTAGCAGGACTTCAGCATGAGTTTCAAATGAAGTACCAAGATCCTGAAAACTCAGTAAGAATTATAAATATATTCCTAATACATTGCTAATATATTAGCAGTACATCCAAGAAATTCATATTGATGCAGAGAATTTTCTAGCAATTTGTTGCTATAAAGAGGCTTCTAAGATTCTAATAGACTTAGAATCGCTAGAAGTAGACATGACCTTCAAGCGTATACGGGACTCTTCTATCAATGAGGTAGTCTTTGCTGCATTTATTCCTGAAGTTAACAAAGGTAAGTACACTAATGTATTAGTAATGTATTTATAATATATTAACATTAATAGTGATGACATTCTGTCGAGCCTATGTTAACTGGGAGAGTACAGAGATGTATACTATTCTATTTCAGAAAGCCTTTCGAATTATTGGTCAACAGGCTGGAAAGCTAGTACAATGGCAGCATATTCATGGGTCTGGTTTTGGATGTATAGTTATGGATATGGATTCAAAGCAAATGGCAGGTATGTAAGCTATTTATAATACATTCTGAATCTATTACTAATATATTAGGGCTTGGACACTATTGGGCAGAGCTTGAACAAGATCTTCTATTAAACCATCGACCTTGGCAATGGCATGTTCAAAATGCTATCATCTATTGTTCAATTCACTTTAAGCGTGGAATTGAAAAGGCTGTAGGTTCAAACGGCTCTCACGAATTAAAACAACGAATGAAGCAGTTGTTATATGTGAAGTCAAAAGACGATTACTTCCAGCTCTGCCAACTACTTATTGGTATGTAATATATTCTAAATCTATTACTACTATCTTGCTAATCTATTAGAGTCTGAATACTCAACTGAAGCAGTTGTCAATTGGACTAAACATAAGAGAGTAGCTTCAATTGCTGCAGGTATTAACCCAAATTGCTCATTAATGCCAAAGGCACTCTTTATTCGAATACGTGGGCACTCAAATGCTGTTGAACAAACCCACTATAAGAGCCAGACCTTAGGAAAGCAATTATCATTGCTAAAAGCTGTTAGCTAGTAAGGTATTATTAATATATTACTAATATATTGCTAATGTATTACAGTGGTGCAATTCTTGACCGTCGAGATATTAATCAATATCATGGAAAGTTGGAGTATGGAGTTAACCACTCCTATCGAGCAAATGGGCTATCCGCACGTTTTGCATTATCTGAAGCAAAAGAAGGTATACTATACTTAAAGCATATATAATCAATTGCTAATGTATTACTAATGTATTCTAGCAAATAAAAAGCGGAAACAAGACCAAATTGAAAGAGGCAGGCTAGAGTACCCAGATAATGAGCTTGAGATATTATCTCAAGCTTCATCATCTGGGTACTCTCGCAGTTCAAGTCGTTCACGATCTACATCAAATTCTAGAGCACATACTAGGGGTTCAGAGATACAGAAATCAAGGTATGTATTAATAATTTATTAGTAATGTATTAGTAATGTATTACTAATGTATTATAGATCTCAAGTTTCTCTACGGCAAACTATAACTCATAATAATATAGGTAGTAGTTTAAGTAATGAGAGAGCAAAACTCCAATTAGAGGAAGAAAGAGCAAAGGTTCATCGAATAACTATTGAAAACAGACTGATGGAAGCAGATTTAGAAAGGAAGGAGCTGGAGTTGATAGAGATGAGGAATCGAATTCAAAACAGTGTAGATAAGTAGAATACACATTAATGAACTACCAATGAATTACTAATGAATTATTAATTCATTTGTCTATATATATAACTTGACACCTTTAACTGCTATAGCCTATAGGTAAGTTATAACTAATGAAAATAACACTTTGGATAAGGTATAAATATTTATTAAAGATTACTAGAAATTCATCACTTATTTAGTTAAAGAATTTTTCAATATTTAAATATCCAATATTTTAGATTTTTTTTTTAAATATTTACAGGAAATAAATAAATTAATATGACAATAATGCATTCCTAATACATTATGAATTCATTAGGACAGCCTTCACCATTAATTCTTTAAGCTGTAATACATTATTAATACGTTATTAATAAATTAGAGTAATATTTTACCTTGCACTTAATCTTACTAATATATTATTTAAAATCAAGTTGATCTCTGATTAATTGGTATGGAATTTTGGATTTAAATTGTAATACTATTGCAAAGTTGCTTTATCTCTAGCCTATGTGCCTAATGCATTAATAATGCATTAGAAAATCAATGTCCTTAAAAACCACCGCAAGTTCTGTATAAGCTACATTTGTAATGCATTGAGAATGTGTTCTGAATGTATTGAGAATGAAATCTCAACTGATGGTTCCTCGATTGTACCAAATCACACCATTCTCATCTACCTCTGGTTCATCATTGTCTTGAACAGCTTCTCCATTACCAGTTCCTTCAGCTATAAAAGTTAACACATTAGCCGGAATGCATTACTAATACATTGCTAATGTATTGCTAATACCTTCTTCTTCAGCAGCATTTGCAGCATTAGTAGTAGCTTCAGCTATGTAAGAGTTAGCACCTTAGCAAGAATAGATTACCAATGCATTGTTAATACCTTCTTCTTCTTCTTCTTCTTCATCATCATTGGCAGCTTCAGAGCCGGAATTGATTACCAATACATTGTTAATACCTTCTTCTCCATGCTGTTCTTCTTCGGGTTCTGGCTCCTCTTTATCTTCAAATTTGTCCCAGACTTCACATGGAGCTCTTAGGGATGGTGGACAGGCTAGAATAGATTAGCAATCTATTAGTAATATATTCCTCCACTACTTACATTTGGCCTTGTTTTCCTTGCATTTGTTGCACAGCTTCTTTGTAACTGAAGCCTCCTTCCTCATCTGGGTTTTATGAATCTATTCGATA
>JBPBPI010000184.1:0-2552 GCA_050954885.1 Janthinobacterium lividum
GGTGAGACGCCGGTTGTAGGCCGCGGGCCACCCGCTGTCACCCGACGAGTTCGGCCGAGTCGGGGTGCCCCCGTCCGTCCGGCGGATCTGCCGCCGTGACAACCGCACGCGGGTCGGTCAGCGGCACCGTGCGATTCGCTGTGCCGATCAGGTCGACCACCCCCGCGCCGCGCATACATTCGAGACGTCCTGCTCAAAACTCGCAAATGCCGACAGGCGGCGTAGATCGGAGAGTTGTGTGACGCTAATCCGACCGCGAGCCTCATACTCCCGAAAGCGTCTGAGCCGGCCTGGTGGTAGGCCACTGGCCGTTCGCAGTGCGACCGACAGGAGCGATTTGGGGTCGGCCAACCGTTCCAGACTCCCTACCGCAGGTAGTCCCAGGGGGGCCGTCCCCCGCGCGTTCGACGCCGCAATACGAATGGCGGCTTCATCGACAAGCAGCCAGGTCTCCATCGTCCGAACTGGGACTACGGGGACGACGGTCACGTCGGCGGTGTGTGGAAGCGCAGCCTCACGGATCAGGGCTTCAATTTCGTCTAGCCGCTTCGGCCGGCCCGCCGTATCCGCATCGCGATGGAGGAACAAGAGTTCACACGGATATTCGGCGACCGCCGACCGCACCCAGTCGCCTTGGTCGTGCTTGGGTCGGAGTCGCGCGTGATCTACAAGCTCCGGCTCGTCTACGAGGACTGAGGGCCCGACATGAGCCTGCAGCGTCAACTTGATGATCGGCAGCAGCGCCCGATCTGACGTCCCTTCTGCCAGCAGTTTGGCTCGGAGTAGCCGATCCATCAGTCCTTCAGGTCAAAGAGAAACAGTTGGCGAACGTCCTCTCGGTCCAGCACTCGGCGGTGGTGGCCATTCTGCCGCTTGACGTACTCCAAACGGGAAATCGGATTCAGGTAGCCGAGCAGCCGGGCTTTGGAAGTCTGCGGCATCAGCGGCGCGGCACCGCCGGCTCGGGGTGCCGTGCGCCAAGTGTCCGACAAGGCACCGAAACGTACGGCAGACACCTGTCGGTCGCCGGCCCGGGCGGGGAGACGTTCGGCCACGATCAGGCTGTCATCGGGGACACGCATGACGACCTCGGGCGAATGGGTGTTGACGATCACCTGGCGCAGCGGGTTGTCGTCCTCGTCCACTGGCGAGTCCGAGTCGGTCGCGATCTCCTGAAGTAGGTCCAACATGGGGGGGACCCGTTCGGGATGAATGCCATTCTCCGGTTCCTCGAGGCAGAACAGACCGCCCGACTGGGAGGACTGCTGGATGATCGCCAGCGCGAGGAACCTGAGCGTCCCATCGGATAGCGACCTCGCCGGATGCTCCGTCCCGTCCCGCAGCGTGGCATACAAGGTCAGCAGTTCCTTTTTCGCGTCCTCCTCGACCCGGATGCCCCGCACGTCGTCAACCAATTCGGCGACCCGGCCGGCGATCGTTGCTTGGACGTCGGGCACCCGCCCGTCGGCCGCTCGCCGGGCGATCAGTCGGCTCAAGGCCGCAGGCATGTGGTTTCCAACCTCGTCGATCCGCACCGGCCCACGGATGTTCAGGTCATCGGTCGACCGGAGAGACGTGGGCTCGAATTGGAGTAGCTGCCAGTTGGTCATCTCTTGACGAGCCACGACGGCCGTGGGCGCCTCTGCGGCGTTGACCGACGACAGGACGGTCCGCGGTAGCGTTGCCGCCAGCCGCTGTTGTTCCCGCCCAGGACCACCCTCCCGGTACACGTTGATGATCCGACCCGGACCGGTGCCCGTCGTGGAGATCAGCGAGGCACCTGTCCGCCGCCCCTTCGCCGCTTTGGTCAGTAGCCAGCTGTCCTTCCAGTCTCTCCCGCCGTTTAGGAACGGAACGTGTTTGTCGGCCTGCGCCTTGCTGGTCGCGATGTACTCAAGGCTTTCATGCTCGACCTCCAGGTGGCTAGGACCGTGCCCGTCGTCCATCAGCCTCAGCTCAATCGTGTAGCTCAGAAGGGTCGAGGCCGCTTTGGCCTCTTGTCCGAGCTGATCGGTGGCCGTGCGCGGCACGATCATCTCGGCCTCGAATCTCATCCTGTCTAGAGGGCCGGTCGGCGTCTGGAAAAACAGGCTCTGTAGGTTGCCACCCCGGCGGCCGTCGGCGTCATCGCCACGGACGGCCAGGGCCGCGTCCAACAACGGCTCGGATGCGAGCCGACGAAGGAACGTTATCGCGTCGAACAGATTCGATTTGCCCACCCCGTTCGTGCCGGCGACGCATGTGAACGGTCCGAACCAGACGTCCACGTCCAGCAGGTTCTTGAAGCCGTGAACCTTCAGCCGGGTCAGCATGGCCGCTATCTTAACGGCACGGCCGCCCGCCAGACAGGATCGCCGACCGCACGCAGAGGCATGGATTCAGCAGTTCAAGCCACCCGACCATCGGCAAGCTCCGAACACGCCTGCGCTGTACTGATCCCGGGGTGGCCGGCGGACCTGGGTGACGAGGAGATCCTGCGGCGGCTGGTGGCGTTGAACGCCGAGCGGGCCGAGGAGGAGAAGCGGGGGCGGGTGCGGTGGCTGCGGCCCGAG
>JBPBPI010000185.1:0-22081 GCA_050954885.1 Janthinobacterium lividum
TAACGCTTTTGCTCATCTTATTGCTGGGATGATCAATTATCAACTTAGACACGATAAACCTTCTCTACAACCTTAAGCATAACTCGGGTTTGTCTAAACGTTTCCACATATTTTCAGCATTAATAGAATCAAGTAATGTTCTTTTGAAAATATTATTAAAATAAATTGCAAAATCTGAAATTGAAGAGAAATTTTGAATATTTTGAATATTTTTATCAGGTGATGCATCATTATTAAATTCGTTAGAACAAAAAATTTCTAATTGATATTTACCTACTTGAATAATTTGTTTATCTGAAAAATTGATCGCAAAACATGTTTGATCTTTGAAGCTTTTGTCAGCATCTTTGACATCTGGATTTTGTTTAAGAAAATTTTCAAATAATGTTTGCCAAAAACGTCTGTCATTTTTATAACAAACGGGTCTCAATAAATGATCTTTTCTGACTTCGATTAATTCATTTTCTTCTCCATTTTCAATTTGAATTTGAATGTGACTTACAGGTGTTGCAAATACAAATTCAAATGAAAAAGGTTTTAGAAAAGCACAACCTGCAAAATTTTTTTTATGATCAATATCAAATATGCTGCTGCTCGATTGAGCTATATTCATCTTTAATTCGATAATAAATAACATTGTTAAAAAAATAAATTTACTTAAACGTTTTTCCACTCAATAGTTCCTTTAAAAATTAATTTTAAATTTTTCATAATGATGCAAAATTTATTTCTTCAAAAGAAAATTCGTCAAGCCATAAAATCCAAACACGAATTTGATAAGTCGGATAAAGATTTTTAATGAGTTGCTTGTAAATATTTAATCGATTTTTTATCTTACGTGACAACTGTGGTGTCGTTGCATGTATATGTTCTACAATCCAAACTTCACTATCTAAAACCATTAAATAATCAAGGGTGATAGAATATAGTTTTTCGCCCATGTATCCAGTTAAGGAAATATTTGAACAATAAGGACGGATAAAAAAGTTTTTAACATTGGAATGCTGAGCTAACATTGTCAAAGCATCGCGATCTAGCCTTTTATCCTGGATGTCAAAGTCAATTTTAATAGAATTATTTGTCTCAAGATTTGCTTCTTCAAACATCCAATTTGGCATTTCTTGTGATTGATGAATAATATCATCAGACGCCAGAGAATCAGTAATAATGGTAAGACTTGATGATGCGTCAGACGTCAGCGTTGACCATTGATAGACTTCGCCAAAATCTAATTTTTTTTTCTGACCTTTGTGCTTCATGGCATCTTCAATCATATGATACCATGATCCCTCGAGAGAGCGTTGATTGTTGTGATGGCCACAAATATAAAGTTGATCTTCTGCACGCGTGATCGCCACATATAAAAGACGACGATATTCTTGATCTTGTAAAACTTTCATCTCATTTTTTAAAGTGGTTGTCACAGGAATTTCATGAGATTTTGAAGGTGACCATAAAAAAGTTGATGTATCTAAATCAGACCATAAAAAAGATTCTTTCCAGATAGGCTTTGAGGTGGTATCTGCCAAAATGACGATAGGGGCTTGTAATCCTTTAGCACCGTGAACGGTCATAATCCTAATTTCACCAGTGTCCTTTTGAGATAGATCGCGCTTAATTTCGATATTATTTTGACGCAGCCAATGCAAAAAACTTTGTAAAGAATTGGTGGCTTGATTTTGATAAGTGTGGGTAAGGGTGATAAATTCTTCCAAAGGATCAATAACTTCTTCACCAAATCGAGCAATCATTTTTTGCATGCCGCGATGACCAAATAAAATTTCACTGTAAAGGGTAAAAGGAGAGCAGAAATCGACTTGAGCCAAAAGTTTAGAAAGTCGCGCGTAAACTTGTTTGAAAGGAGACTCATGCTGATGATCCCGCAACCTCTCCCATAAACTTTTGGATTCTCGCGTGGTGGCCAGATGAAATAAATCATCTTCATTTAAATCACCCAAAGGACTTTTTAAAACACAAGCTAAAGAAAAATCGTCTTCCGGCAGAAGTAAAAATTCTCCCAAAGCCATAAGATCTTGAATCGCCAATTGATCCAGTAATTTAAGGCGGTCCAATCCACTGACCGGAATGCCTTTTGCTTTTAAAGCTTGAATGAGAGCCGGAACAAAAGCTGTTCGCTTTCGCACTAAAATTAAAATATCATCTTCTTGTATGACGCGTGCGCGCGCAGGAATTATTTTACCTTGTCTCAGCCACATTTCAATTTGATTAGCAATACGACGGGCTAGTGCTGTTTGAAGATGTATAGATTCTGATGACGTCTCTTCAGATAAATCATCGGGTTTAATCAGAGGCCATAATTCGACGTGCCCTGCATGATGAGTTCTGAAACACAAATGTTGTAGATGCTGTTCTTCACAAACACCCGCACGCATCGAAGGAGATGCAAACAAATGATCAACAAATTCTAAAATAGGGGCGGTTGATCTGAAAGATAAATTCATATCTAAGTTTTGCCAAGCATTTTGATTTGCAGGCAAAAGACGCGAAAAATGATGACGCATACTCGAAAAGATTTTGGGATCAGTGCCTTGAAACCCATAGATAGATTGTTTGCCGTCACCCACAGCAAATAAAGTTCGATATTGACTTTTCACGCCTTCACCCGAAAAAAATTCTGCTGTGAGAGCATTGATGATTGACCATTGTAAAGTGTTGGTATCTTGAGCTTCATCAACCAAAAGATGATCGATGCCGCCGTCTAATTTATATAAAACCCATAGGGCCAGATCATTATGGTTCAAAAGATCGCTGGCTTTTAAAATCAAATCATCATAATCCAAGGCTTGGTGCTCGACTTTAAAAGTTTCGTAATGACTTAAAAGTTGGTGGCCCAGTTGAAGCAACGCTTGAGAGACTTCAGCAATTTTATGTTTTCTAAGGTTGTGGACAACATTTTGAACAAGGTCAGCTTCTTGCCTAAGCTTGATATCAAGTTTGGGATAAATTTTAACCAAAGTTTGTGTTACGAGCCGCTGACGTATTTCGCCCTCAAGGGTTAAAAAATGACCAGCATAACGTTCAAAAGATTCAACATCTTTATCATGCTTCAGCCAGTCAAGAATGGCATCACTGCGCTTTTGATCGGTTGAAGATCCTTCTTGAAGCTGTTGACCCATTTGCTTAAGTGATGCTTGAGAGACTGTATTATCTGCCCATTGTTGTTGAATGATATTTAAAAGAGAAAAACCACGCTCTAATTCTAATGTCTCAAAAATTTGATCTCGCGCGGTTTGAAGGCCTGAACTTAAGACTTGCATGAACTTAAGACGATTTTGAACCAAGGTTTCGCATAGTTGTTTAAAGGTCTCAGAATGAAACTGTTCGGCTAAAACTTTGATCGCAGCCGCCAGATCTTGATTTTGTAAAGATTCTTTTAAAACAGCCTCTTGCGCTTGATTCAATAAATCTAAACGCGCATGATCGGTTAAAATATTGGTGTTGAGTGAGATGCTGGCTTCAAAAGGAAAAGAAGCCAACAAGCCCTGACAAAAGCTATGAATGGTTTGAATGCGAAATCCGTAGGGCATTTCAAGAATTTCTACAAAAAGCTTGCGGGCGCGTTCTTGTAAATCGGGTGTGGCAGGAATACCCAAGAGGCGATAAATATCTTGCGAAAGTAAAGCATCTGAACAGCTTGCCCAATGACCCAGGCGATCTAAAAGTCGTTGCATCATCTCGGCCGCCGCCGCATTGGTAAAGGTGAGACAAAGTATTTTTCGTGCGTCCGCACCATTGAGCAACAAACTAAGAATACGATCGGTTAAAACTTTGGTTTTACCGGTTCCCGCCGAGGCTGACACCCAAATATGTTGTTCAGGATTGACAGCGGCTTGTTGCTGATCGAGGGCTTGTTGAATGTCTAGATCTTGTTGAGATCGGTTTTGTAAATTTAAAATGGTCATAAGGGGCCTCTCGTGCGCCATTCTTGACGACGTGCCAGAGGGTTATAATCGTTTGAGGCTTGAGGATGAGCAGGATAGGCCGTGGTCGGCAGATCAAAATAGGCAACCAATTGACATAAACTAACAAAAACTTCTTCGCTTAAAAGAGTGGCTTCAGAAAAAGTCACAATATCGCCGGCAGGCATGCTTCCTTTCAATTGCCAAAAACTTAACCCGCTGAGTGTAAGTGATGTTGACATTCGCTCCCACGTGCCATGAAGTGAAATTGCACCTTCAAGGGGTAATTGAACAGCTGTGCCTTGTGTTACTTCTTTGCGCGAGGGCAGGGTACCCGTTTTATAATCAATAATTTCATGAGATCGATCTTTATATAAATCGATGCGATCGGCTTTGGCACGTAGCATAAAAGGACCGGCCGGTGCGTTGATCATAAGATGACCTTTAAGTTCAGTCCAAGATTTATAAATATTGGACGCCCGTTTTTGTTCGACCTCGAGAAACCAGTCACATAGTCGGATAAAACGTGGCCACCATAAATTTTGAATTAATAAATTGTCGTATAAGGGGCCAAATCCTTGACGCCCATAATGCAAAAGACGATCACGTGTTTTATAAGCAGGCGTAGAAGACACATATTCTTCCAAAGCACGATGAACAACAATACCGAAAAGAGCAGGGGTAATTTCTTTTTCCAATAAAGGTAAAGGTGCTAGTTTTAATATTTTTTTGGCATAAAGTGCATAAGGATCTTGTAGCCAAAGCTGTACTTCGGTTACCGATAGTTGACGAGGACGAAGGGCAACCGGCGGACAAGGAACAGGAATTTTCAAAGATGACGATGGGGCTCCTAATTCATCTTTTAACAAAGATCGATCTAGATCTTGGGACCACTTTTGCCAGGGTAACTCTGGATTTAAATGTGATAACAAATTTTGACTTTTTAAAAGAGCTTTTAGGCGCAAAAGCCAGCGCGATTCAAGAACACTGGCTCCAGCTTCACGTTGAGACCTTGTTAAAATAATATTAGAAGAATGCATGAGTCCTAGCCAGTTTTCAGCAATCAATCCGTTGTAATAGCAAGTGTCTGGGATACCCAAACGTTGCTTCATATCATAACTCATCCAAGGATCTTGTGTCGCATTATGGGACCAATGAATATCATTCATCGAGCCTAAAATAAGCAGATCAAACCGCAACAGACGGGCTTCTAAAATACCCAAAAAATGAACCCGAGGATGCATGCCATAATTTTGCGTCAAACGTAAAGATCGAAGATGCGTGGTCAGAAGCGAGCTGTATTCCGCAAAATTAAAAAGTTGCTGAGACGAAAACTTTTTAAAATGATCAAACAATTCTGTGATTTCTCGTCCCATCGGCCTGAGTATCATATCTTGTGCTGATTCGTCAGGATTTTGGGTTAAAAGCTCAAAAGTTTTGAGATGACGATCAACCCATTGTTCCAACCGAAGAAGATTTTGATTTAAAGGTAAAAGGGCACTTTGAAAGCTTTTATAAAAATCATATAATTCTGGATCGTCAATCTTTTGAACATCAAATTTCTCAAAGGGTGTTAAAGTTCTGAAATTTTTGATCTCTAATAAACGCGTCAGCCTGCGGCAGTTAAAAGGCAGTCGTCCCAACCGCGTCAAAGGATGTTTGAGTAGACTCAGGATAGCCACTGTGTTTAAGGGCTGAAAAACCACATTTAGAATGAGGGCCAAGAAAGATCCTTCTGGCGATTCATATAAAGTCCGACCGTATGAATCATTAGGGATAATTTGCCAACGACGCAATTCAGCGGTGACACGATCACATAGACCACGATGGGGGGTCACCAAAGCAATATCGCCGGTATGTTGATCAAGTCCTTGGCGAATCATCAGGGCAATGAGCCGTGCCTCTTCTTGCAACGATAACGGCTCGATCAACTGAATATTTTTTAAAATAGGCATCTCAAAATTCTCTGCTTGAGAAAATTTTTGAAGACCCTCTAGGTTAAATAAATCTTTGAAAAATGTTGTTTGTTGATCTTTTAAAAGGTCGTTTTGAGAAAAATCTGACAGCGTTTGAATTTGATCCCTGGTACATATAATTCTCTCCAAAGTCTGTCGGTGTCCAAATTGAGGATGATATGAGGGCATTGTTTGCCATTGACCTTCAGACATTTCCAGATCAAGCCCCATAAAAATGATCTCAGATTGAGGCAGATGTAAGATCGATTTTAAAAACCTGCCGACTTGCGGGACAGAGCCAATGATACCTGCCGCAATGATCGTATGTTGCGGTGGATATTCATGCCAAAATTTGCATTGTTCGCTCAAGGCTTGATGACGCGCGATTAAGGATTCAATCAAGCCTAAAGACTTGAGACGTTGAGGCCATTCATGAAAAAGAATGTTAAGAATAGTCAAACTGCCTTGCCAATGGTGGGATAAATTTTCAGGCACCAAAGTTGCAAGTTTTTCAAAGGAAATTTCTTCAATATAAAATTCGTCCAGTAACTTCATCAAAGAGGTCGATAAAGCCAAGCATTCTTGCCAAAGGTAGGGTGTTTTATCTTGCAAAAGATTGGCCAGCAATAAATGCCTTTGTAAGGGCGCCAATATTTTTAAATCGGTGTCACGTGTTTGGCTCCAATGGGATAAAGCCTTAATTTTGGGCATAATTAAAGTTTGAGATTTGCTTTGCCTCAAGAGTTCCTTTTCCAAATGAGAGCATGCCCGTTCTGATGGCAAAATAATGGTGTAATCTTTAAGATGCAAAGGATCATGCGCGGATTTTGATAACAAATGACGCGCAATGACGTGTAAAAAATTTTCTGCATAGGATACTGTGAACAAGGTCATGCTGGCCACCGTTGCTGCCAAGACTCTGAAAGTGTTAACTCGGCTTGTCTTTGATCATCAGGTCCCATAATCACAAGATTTATTTTAAGCAGCGCACTGGGAAGCCGTAAATTTCCTAAACGTTCAGGCCATTCGATCAAACAAATACCTGACGCAAACGCTTCGTCGATGCCCAATTCTAAAACTTCTTCGGAACTTTTAAGACGGTATAGATCATAATGCCAAACATCTCCTTTAGGTGTGTCATAAGTTTGACTTAATGTGAAGGTGGGGCTGGGAATGGATGTAATTTCTGGATTGAGTAGGGTAATAATTTTCTTAGCCAAGGTTGTCTTGCCGGCACCTAGATCTCCTTTTAACAACACTACGTCGCAAGGTTGCAAACACTGGACAATTTTCTGTGCTAACGTTTGGGTATCTTGTAAAGAAGGTAGAGGGTATAAAATATCAAACATGTTTAAGTGTATCCAACGCTACTTGTTCAATCACAACAAAAGCCAGCGCATGATCTTGGGTGTCTGAAAGACTTAGATGAATGCGTGATTCAAAGCCAGGTAAAAGTTGCGCATTTAGTTTTTGAGCCGCCACGCCTTTTAAAAATAATTTAGGCTTTCCCAAGGCATCGTTGGAAACTTCCATGTCTTGAAAGGTAATTTTTTGGACAAACCCCAGGCCAAGGGCTTTGACCAAAGCTTCTTTGGCGGCAAAACGTTTAGCAAAATGACGTGTTGAAGATGAAAGATCTGTCCCTTTTTGAATTTCCAAAGGCGTGAAGAGCCGCGTCAAGGCACGTGTTCCCCAACGTGACAGCAGACGATCAATTCTGGTCATTTCAATCAAATCAGTACCGATGCCAATGATCATGGATTCTCTTTTTAAATTAAATAAATAAGGTTTTAGTATTATACCCTCTGGACGGCATCAAACAAGCTGATTACAGTAACAATTTACACCTTTTAAGTTGAAAGATTAAAGTGCGATGCAAGACAAATTTTTTCATGTCAGTTGGGACAAGATTCACCAAGACGCCAAAGTTCTTTCGGCCAAATTAAAAGGACGACAAGAATGGCAGGGTCTCGTGGCTGTTACACGAGGCGGATTGGTGCCTGCTTCGATTTTGGCACAGGAACTGGATTTACGTTGGGTCGATACCATTTGTATCGCCAGTTACAGCCAAGACAAGGAAGCAGCCGACATGAATGTCATGAAATCAATTCAAGGCAATGGTAAGGGACTGATTGTGATCGATGATTTGGTCGACAGCGGACGGACGTTTCATTGGATTCAAAAAAGATTGCCAGAAGCATATTTCACAGCTGTGTATGCTAAACCTGAAGGCTGTCATACGCTAAGTCAACCAGATGACGCGGTGACCATCGATCAAGACCAATGGATTGTGTTTCCTTGGGAAGATCAATTGCAACAAGCGGTCTAATTTTGAAATGCTTTTGCTGTACTCATGAGATAACTTATAATGGCGCGCCCGAAAAGATTCGAACTCATAACCTTCTGATCCGTAGTCAGATGCTCTATCCAATTGAGCTACGGGCGCGTAATAAGCTTATAAAAAACTTATCTCCAGAGTACTAACCAATTTATGGTTTATATTCAAGTGAAAAAACACATTGTTTGACATTTTTGTTAAAAATTACACCTTAACAAAATCAAACCTAGCAAAAAAATCTATTTTAAAGTTAGTTCTTGAAACATCATAATTGTAGCACGATTGTGAAGAGCATTCTTTTTTAATGTATCATCCATATTAGGTATAGCGAGAACAGCATCATAGTCTTTAATTGCTTCTTGAAAATTTCCAAGTAGATCTTTAATATTTGCACGATATATTAAAGCCATAGCTTTGGTATTATTGGTAATATTAGATGTAGCGAAAGCTGAATTGCAATCTTCAATGGCTTCTTGAAAATAACCAAGGCTCGCTTTGGCAGCAGCACGGTTGACAAGAACCGCGGCTTTTTTATCATTTGTGGTTTCAGATATTATGATAACAGCATTATAATCCTGAATAGCTTCTTGAAAATGACCTTGATTAAATTTATCATTACCGCGTTTTAATAATTCATCTACGCTTGGATTTTCTGATTTATTATTGACGATTGAATTTGATGAAAGATTGTTGGTCAGCATGATTCTCTTGCGCATTTATGTGGGCTAGATAAATAAAAGAGTAGTTCAGCAAAGCAATACTAAAAATTGATTTAAAATTCATGATTTGCATTTCTTTCATTCTTATAAAATAAAATTCTGATTAATAATAATTGATGGTAAGTAATAAATTTTTTTAAGATATATTACTTCTGTCCAAGTTCTGCTTTGGCAAGTTCACGATTATGAAGGGCAAGATTTCTAGTTTGATAATCAATGCCGGGGATGGCGATAGCCCAATTGAAATCTCGCATGGCGTCTTGAGCGTGACCAAGATTGCCTTTGGCAACTCCTTGATTCATCAGAGCCAAGCTTTTTGTGTTTCCCCTGATCCCGACCACATTAAGGGCAGTATTAAAATCCTGAATCGCTTCTTGATAACGCTTAAGATTTGATTTGGCAAAACCACGGTTGGTGAAAGCCATACCTTTGGTATTAGTTTTAATACCAGATGTGGCAAGGGATGCATTACAATCTTGGATGGCTTCTTGATAGCGACTCAGATGGGCTTTGGTTGCGCCAGAATTACTGAGGGCACTTGCTCTTGTTGGATTATCAATACCAACGGTTGCAAGAGCCATATTGTAGTCCTGAATAGCCTCTTGAAAATGACCCAAATTTTCCTGAGCAGCCCCTCGATTTTTCAACGCATTGGCTTTTGTTTGACCTGTCACCCCAGGTGTCATAAGGGCCGCATTACAATCTTGCATGCCGTCTTGAAGTCGGCCAAGATGAATTTTTGCTCCCCCGCGATGACTCAGGGCATCGGCTCTTGTCGCATTATCAATCCCAGGAACCGCAAGAGCCGTGTCACAATTTTGAATGGATTCTTGAAACAAACCAAGATCCGCTTGGGCCTTTGCCTGATTCAGCAAATTATTGGCCTTTGCGTTAGAAGGATTATTTTTAAGGGATAGATTTGGTGACGGATTGTGACTTGCCCAGCATTTTTGAAAATTTACAGAACTAACACAAAGAAAAAGACAATTTATAATAGTAATACTCATCACGCGTTGTAAATACATCTTCTTCATCTTTTGTCCTTAAAATAAAATTTTGTCCAAAGCCTTTGATATTGCAGTTAAATATTTTATTTTTTTATATTTTATACTTGTTATTTTATGTAAATATATCCCGATATTATGGATCAGTACAGAAAATTATGTGTGTCGTTAAATTCTTAATAAATATTCTTGAGATTTATTTTCAAGTATTAAAAGTTATATAAGTCTTTCATTATGTGGCTGCTTTTGATAGGCTGAGCGGCATAAATAATAAAAAATGGTCACCGGTCAATGTCAAAATTTAAAATTTCTTGCGTAAATCTTCGTCTCGTCGGCATGTTGGTTTGGATTTTCAGCACCATATCTTTGACACACGCAAGTTATCAGATGATGACGACGCCTGATGGGGCGAAATTAAGAGTGGCTCATTGGCAAAGCACAGTATCTCAAGGTCAACCTGTCACCGTGGTTTTATTACAGGGCCGGTCTTCTTATATTGAAAAGTTTGAAGAATTTATCCAAGATTTGCAAAAACGTGGTTATGATGTTTGGACTTTTGACTGGCGCGGCTCTGGCGGGTCAAGTCGGTTAATTGCAGATAATTCACAAAAGGTTCACATAGATAGCTATGATACCTATCTTAAAGATTTAGATGATATCATAAAAAAAGTTATTGAGCCTCAGACGACCAAGCCACTGGTATTTGTGGGTATTTCCATGGGCGGTCATTTGGCTTTACGCCATATTCAACAAAAATTTAATCAAGTGGCGGGTGCCCTTGTCTTGGCACCAATGATTGCTATTAATTCAAATCCATATCCTAATTGGCTCGCGCGTTTGATTGTAAGCACAGCAACCTCTTTGGGTATGGGTCAAAATTATGTCATTGGTTATGGGGATTACAAAATGAATCAACCGATCAATCCCAAAAAATTGGGCACCACAGATTTGGCACGTTACCGCCGTCAATTGGATATCAACAAGACCCATATGTCCTTTGTCACCGCAGGTCCGACCTATCAATGGGTGCATGAATCTTTTAAATCTCTTGACAGGCTTCATCGTTCCACCGAGATCAGTAAAATATCTGTACCCCTTACCCTTATCAAAGCTGAGGATGATTTTGTGGTGGATACCTCACAAGATGAAGCCTTTTGTAAAAAAATCCCACAATGTCAAATTAAAACCTATGCCAAATCACGTCACAATATTTTAATTGAAATTGATGCCATTCGCGATCGTGTGTTCCAAGATTTGGACGAATTGGTTAAACGAGTTACTCGCATAAAATTACAAAATAAAGCAGCAGCCTAAAAATATTTTCCAACATATCAAAAATTGATTTTTGTTAACTTCCCTTTTTGTAAAGTATTCGGTATAATGCGTTGTCAGTTTCGATTGACTATAGCGATAAACACCTAACGCAATAGGTGATGCGGACCCGGGGGCGGTACCCGGCGCCTCCACCATATACGGGGGCGAAATAGGATCGACGTGCATTGAAAGGTTAGATTTTTGCTCGGCATTGTTCCGCCGTTAATTGGGCTAAAAAAAGTAAAAGCAAACAATAATATTGTTGCTGCGAATAACAACAAGCCTTTAGAAGCGATTGCTGCTAGAGCTGCTTAATTTGTTATGAGCGCGGTTTGAGGGGCGCCGGGCAACAGAAGCCCCTCGTAATATGTCAAAGTTTTTATCTCAAGCAGAAATAAAATATCGTTCGTTAATTTTTTTGTAAGAGTTTGGTCTTATAGTAAAGATGAATCATAAGGCTATAAGTAAGGATAGAGAGACCGTGATGGAAAAAGAATTCGATTACGAACATATGGTGCAAGAAGCCCTGAGAGGTGTTTTACGGGATGTGTTAATACAAACCAGTAAAGACGGTTTGACAGGCGCACATCATTTTTATTTAACATTTCAAACCAATCGTTCAGATGTGACAATGCCATCAGATTTACGGGAAAAACATCCCGAAGAAATTACAGTGGTACTGCAACATCAATTTTGGGATCTGAAAGTTGATCAACATAAGTTTGAGGTCACCCTCAGCTTTAACGATAGCCTAGAAACCCTTATCGTGCCATTTATTGCCATGGTCAGTTTTCTGGATCCATCGGTTAAATACATTTTACAATTTGAACCGGTCGATCCACCGGCTGTCGAGAAAAAAAGTCGTGGAAAATCCAAAGATAAGCATGCTAATTCATCTGTTGAACCTGTCATGGCCAAAGTTGTGACGTTGGATGCCTTTAGAAAGAAATAAAACGTCGGTATGATTTCTTCTTGCAGTCTTCATCAACTTTTACAGTGGGGACGAGATACGTTAAAACACACTGGTATTTCAAGAGGATGGGTTGATGCTCGTCTTCTACTGGCACATGCCTTAAATTGCACAGCAGAAAATTTAATCATATCTGATGATCAAGAAGTCACGTCCCATAAAGTTCTCCTTTACAAGCAGTATATCCGTCGTCGCCAACAACATGAACCTGTCTCACGCATTTTAAAGTCGCGTGAGTTTTGGAGTCTACCTTTTGACATTTCGCCAGCTACTCTTGATCCTCGTTCCGAAACAGAATTGATCATTGAGACAATTTTGAAAAATTATCAAGATCACCAACAAAAATTAAAAATTTTAGACTTAGGAACGGGATCAGGATGTATTTTGTTATCACTACTTCAAGAATATCCTTATGCAGAAGGGCTGGGCGTAGATATTTCGTTGAATGCTTTAAAAGTTGCTCAGAAAAATTCTGAAAAATTTGGGCTGCAAGATCGCGTGTCTTGGCAGCAAGGCTCATGGACCCAAGGATTGCAAGGATGTTTTGACGTTATTGTATCAAATCCCCCTTATATTCCGCTGAAACAAATTCTAACCCTGGCGGATGATGTCAAATTATACGACCCGTTAAAAGCCTTGGATGGCGGAGAGAATGGTCTTGAATGTTACGCGCAAATTGCAGATCAACTAACCCCCTTTTGTCATTTAAAGACACAAATTTATTTTGAAATTGGTCAAGGTCAAGAAGATGATGTCACCAGTATCATGCGCAAAGCAGGTTTTGACCTTTTAACGTGGAATTTTGATCTTTCGGGTATCATAAGATGTGGTATTTTTAAAATTTCATCGTAATTGATAAGATTTTTCTAGACTTATGCTTAATTTTCTTGCATGAAATGATCCCTATCCCTACACTTCAAGAATTAAAAATTGATCCGAAAGATGGAAATCCTAAATGTCTTTGATAAATAATATTTATTACAATATTGTCCCCTTTATTTTGGTGTTGTCGATTTTGGTTTTTATCCATGAATTGGGTCATTATTTGGCTGCCCGGTGGAATAAAGTTAAAGTTGATGTTTTTTCCATTGGTTTTGGGGCTGAACTTTTTGGTTGGACAGATCGTCTAGGAACACGTTGGAAGCTCAGCTTGGTGCCACTAGGTGGATATGTCAAAATGGCCAGCGATTTAAATGCCGCTAGTCAGCCTGATACCAAAATGATTGAGGCGATGACCGATGAAGAAAAAGAAGGATCTCTCCATCATAAAACTGTTTGGCAACGTATTGCCATCTCAGCTGCAGGACCTGCGGCCAATTATCTTTTCGCAATTCTTGTCTTTGGCTTGCTATATATTTTTTCAGGTCAAAAAATTCCGTCAGATCAAGCTAAAATTGGTCAAGTTATGCTTGGCAGTGTCGCATTTCACAGTGGATTTCAAGGGGGAGACTTGGTGATCGCTGCGAATCATCAACCGGTTCAAACCTTTGTTGACATGCAAAAAGTTATTCAAGCAAATGTTGGAAAAGAAGTTACCTTTAATATCCAAAGAAACAATGAAAATCTCATCCTTAAAGCTATTCCTGAAGCTGTTGGGGATGGAGGAAATAAAGTGGGACGCATTGGTGTTGTACCATCTTTTGATCAAGTTAAACGCTCGCCCCTGACAGCTTTTTATTATGCCATTACAGAAATTTATCATATTAGTGCAACAACTGTTTCTTCCATTGGAAACATGATTATTGGACAACAATCAACCGATGGCCTCAGTGGTCCTTTAGGAATTGCAAAAATCACGGGACAAATTGCGCAAAGAGGATTTGTTGATTTGATTTGGCTTTCAGCTTTACTATCGATTAATTTGGGCCTTATCAATCTTTTTCCAATTCCAATGTTAGATGGTGGTCATCTACTCTTTTATTTTATCGAAGCCATCCGAGGACGCCCTGTGCCTGAAAAAATACAAGAGTGGGGGTATCGTATTGGATTTGCGATTGTCATCGCTTTGATGGTTGTTTCAACTTGGAACGATTTACAAAATTTAAAAGTATTTGAATTTTTTAAAAAATTCTTTAATTAGAACATTAAACACAATTTTCAATGAGGTCAGTTCTGTGAAAAATGTAAACTCAGCTTTTTTACTGTTATTTATTTTATGTGCCAGTTTTTTCATTAACAAAAGTGATGCGGCTGTAGAATCCTTTAACCTTCAACATATCAAAATTGAAGGTAATACACGAATTGAACGCGAGACAATTTTATCTCAGATCGATCTTAAAATTGGTCAAAGTTATACCTATGAACAATTGGATCAAGCCCTGAAAAATCTGTATAATTCAGGATTTTTTGCAGATGCTGCCTTACGTTTAGACCAGACAACCCTTGTGATTAAAGTCAAAGAAAATCCCATCGTCAATCAAGTTCAAATTGAGGGAAATGACGTTCTGACAGATGACGTTCTAAAGGGTGAAATGCAATTGCGTCCTCGGCGCACTTATACGTTGTCAAGGCTGCGTATAGACACCCAACGCATTCAAGATATTTACCGACTTAAGGGACATTTCAGTGCAATCGTGACGCCGGAAATTATTAAACGCGATCAAAATCGAGTTGATGTTGTCTTTAATATCAAAGAGGGTGATCCTACTGTCATTCGACAAATTTTCTTCATTGGCAATAAAAATTTTGACCATGGTAAACTTGAAGGGGCAATTCATACCAAGGAGACCCGTTGGTATCGTTTTTTCACATCAGAAGATAATTATGATCCTGATCGTCTCGTTTATGACCGTGAATTGCTTCGTAAATTTTATCTAGAACATGGTTATGCTGATTTCCAAATTAAATCAGCCGTGGCTGAGCTGACGCCTGATCAAAAAGAATTTTTTATTACCTTTACCTTACAAGAAGGTGAGCGTTATAAGATTGGGAAAATTGACCTGACCACAACTTTGAAAAAGATTGATCTCGATGCCTTAAGAAACGTTTTGACGTTTACTTCAGGTGATTGGTACAGCAGTAAAGACATTGAAAAAACAATTACTGCTTTAAGCGATGTGTTGGGTAACATGGGATACGCCTTCGTGGATATCCAACCTACAATCATGAAAAATGAAGCAGACCGTAAGCTTGACATCACCTTTAATGTTCAAGAAGGCCCGCGGGTTTATATCAATAAAATTCGTATCTTGCGCAACGAACGAACAGATGATGAAGTGATTCGTCGTGAAATTCGATTTGATGAAGGAGATGCGTTTAACACAAATATCTTAAAGGATTCTGAAAAAAGAATCAAAGATTTGGGCTTTTTCAAAAAATTAACCGTTCAAAAAAATCCAGGAAATGCGCCTGATTTGGTTGATATTGATTATACAGTTGAAGAAGAGCCAACGGGTGAATTGAGTGTGGGGGCTGGATATTCAAGCACCGACGGTCCTTTAATTGATTTCCGGGGCGCTGAGCATAACTTCCGTGGTAAGGGTCAAGATGTCAGAGCTGGTGTGACGCTATCAAAGCGCCGTCAAGAATATGACATTGGCTTTACGGAACCTTATTTCTTAGGACGTGAATTGGCAGCAGGCTTTGATATCTTTCGTGTAGACCGCAAACGATATCAAGATACAGCTTTTGACCAAGAAGTTATGGGTGTCAGCCTCAGTTTAGGTTATCAAATCAGTGATTATATTTCACAATCTTGGGGATACCGTATTCAAACCGATAAAGTAAGTAACATTCGGGATAATGCATCGATTTATGTCCTCGAGCAAAAAGGCCGTAAATTACTTTCTGCGATCTCTCAAGAAATTGCTTACGATCGCCGGGATAGTAAAATCAATCCAACCCAAGGGTATGTCTTACGTCTTGGTAACGATTTAGCCGGCTTAGGGGGCAGCATTTCTTATTTGAAAAATCAAATAAGCGGGGCTTATTACTATCCTGTTTTGGAAGATACTGTTGTGTCCATATGGGGACGCGCTGGTTATATGTTTGGACTTTGGGGCCGTAAAACACGTATTGCCGATCGTTATATTTTAGGTGCGGAATCCTTAAGAGGATTCGAACCTGGTGGAGTGACGCCGCGTGATACCAAAACAGGTGATACTTTAGGGGGGGAAAAGTTTTATTCAACCGGTATTGAAGCCATTTTCCCTATTGGACTGCCGTCTGAATTTAATATTAAAGGGGCTGCGTTTACCGAAGCGGGAAGCGTTTGGGGATCACGATTTACAGGACCTGATGTTTTTGATAAACCAACGCTACGTGCATCTGTAGGCTTTGGTATTCGTTGGAAATCACCGATGGGACCCATTAAAATTGATGTGGCACAACCGATTGTCAAAGCGAAATCTGACCGAACTCAAATTATTTTGTTCGGGTTCTCCTCTCGTTTTTAGATCATAGGGATTAGATTTATGTCATTTAAAAAAATGAAAAGCATTATAGGTTTAACATTATTGTTTGGTGTGTCTTACATTTTTGTTCCAAAAAAAGTATATGCGCAAGAAGCAGTAAGTGTGACACTTGAAAAACCAGCGGCTCTTTATGACATCGCTATTTTAAATACCGATAAATTATTACATGAGTCAAAGGCTGCAAAAGGAATCCAAGCACAACTTGAGGAACATCGGTTAAAATTTCAGGAAGAGATGAAAAAACACGAGGAAAATTTTACTATTCTTGAAAAAGTGTTGATCGATCAGCAAAAATCATTAATTGATCAACAGAAAAATTTAAAACCTGATGAGTTTGATATAAAACAACAAGAATTTGCCGCAAAGCGTAAAGAATTTGATACAAAAGTTGCTGAAGTGAATCAACAAGCAACCGAAAAGCGTGAGCAAATCGAACGAACTTTTGGCCAGGCGATGGAAAAAATACAAGAGACAATTTTACTCTTGGTTCGAGATATGGCGGTTAAAAATAAATATAAATTGGTGGTATCGAAAACTTTTGTCATCTTTCGTGAAGAGGGACTTGAAATTACAGAAGAAATATTGAAAGAATTAGATCAGAAATTACCGGCTATTGAGTTAAAATTTTCTTAAATTTTTTATGAGGTTGTGATCGTGATTGACTCTCGTTTTTATAAATCTTCCGGTGCTTTAACGTTGCAAGAATTGGCAGAGGTGTCAAAATCACAGCTTTATCAACCTAAGCATTATACGTCACAACAAACCTTTAAAAGTGTATCAGACCTTGAGCAAGCCACATCTTCTGATATTTGTCTCTTTCACAATAAAAAATATAAAGAAGCCTTTCAAAAAACCAAAGCAGGTGTTTGCTTTGTATCGCCCAAAGATATTGAAGATGCGCCTTCTCATACAGCTCTTTTGATCTCTGATGTACCTCAGCGTAGTTTTGCTTTAGCTCTCATTGCTTTATATCCTATGTCTGAAGGTCATATGTCACCCATGACGGAATCTGCAATTCATCCAACAGCTGAAATTGGTTTTGATACGATTTTAGAATACGGCGTCACAATTAAAGAAAATGCCAAAATCGGTCACAATTGTCGCATTGGATCTCATACCTCAATTGGTGCAGGTGTCGTCATTGGCGACAATGCATGGATCGGTCAGAATGTCACCATATCTCATGCTTTGATTGGTCAAAATGTCACCCTGTATCCTGGTGTTCGGGTGGGTCAGGCGGGTTTTGGTTTTGCCATGGACGAAAAAGGTTTTGTAACAATTCCTCAACTAGGTCGTGTGTTGATTGAAGATTATGTTGAAATTGGTGCCAACAGCACAATTGATCGTGGAAGTTTAAGAGATACAATTATTGGTCGGGGATCTCGTCTTGATAACCTTGTCATGATTGCTCATAATGTGGTCTTGGGGAAAGGTTGTGTTTTGGTGGCGCAAGTGGGCATCGCAGGCAGCACCATTTTAGGAGATCATGTTGTGATCGCAGGACAAGCCGGTCTCATTGGTCATTTAAAAATTGGTGATCGTGCACAAATTGGCGCGCAGTCAGGTGTGATGCGAGATATTGCTCCGGGTGACGTTGTATTGGGAAGTCCAGCCTTACCTGTTAAAGAATATATGCGCAAAACAGCTACCCTTAATCGACTTAGTAAAGCAAATTCAAAACAGAAAGAGATCAAACGTGCACAATAAAACAGCGGAACTTTCAGATAAGCTAAATCTAGATTCCGACTCTACCAATATTGTTTTAAAATATGATGAGATCACAGCCCTTATTCCTCATCGCTATCCCTTTCTTTTGGTCGATCGCGTGGAAAAAATTATTCCTGGCGAGCAGGCAACTGGTTACAAAAATGTCACCATCAACGAAAATTTTTTTCAAGGTCATTTTCCAGATTTCCCCATTATGCCTGGTGTCTTAATTGTGGAAGCCTTGGCACAAACAGCTGGTGTTTTGGTTTGTCACACGTTAGATCTTAAAAATCAACGACGGGTTTATTTTATGTCGATCGAAAACGCAAGATTTCGGAAACCTGTGACGCCTGGTGATGTTTTAGAGCTGCGTGTTCAAAAAATTCAAAACCGAAAAACAATCTGGAAATTTAAAGGCGAAGCTTTGGTGGATGGTGTTGTGTATGCAGAGGCGACATTCACAGCAATGATTGGCGTTGAAGGATAATATGTGATGTCATCTTCGTCTTTCATTCATCCCACCGCAATTATTGGTGACAAAGTTAAGATAGGACACGATGTAAAAATTGGCCCCTATTGTGTCATTGATGACGAAGTTGATTTGGGTGATGAGACAAATTTAATGTCTCATGTCAGTATTACAGGACGTACTAAAATTGGTCCTTGCTGTCAAATTTTTCCCTTTAGCTCAATTGGGCATTGGCCTCAAGACTTAAAATATCACGGTGAACCTTCAACCCTTCATATTGGTCATTCAACGGTGATCCGCGAATATGTCACGATTCAACCCGGGACTGAGGGTGGTATTATGAAAACAGAAGTAGGCAATCATTGTCTGTTGATGACCGGAAGCCATGTGGCCCACGATTGTATTGTGGGCGATAACGTTATTTTGGCCAATAATGCGACACTTGCGGGACACGTTATCGTGGGAGATCATGTCATCATTGGGGGACTTTCTGCAATTCATCAATTTGTTCGTATTGGACATCATGCCATCATCGGGGGCATGAGTGGTGTTGAGCATGATGTGATTCCTTATGGCTCAGTCAAAGGCAAACGTGCCAGTTTAAGTGGTTTAAACTTGGTGGGGCTGAAAAGACGTGGCGTCGGACGCGAAGAAATCGACAAAATGAGAGAAGCCTATAAAAATTTGTTCTCGAAAGATTATACCTTGGCTGAACGTGTTGAACACACTTCAGAAAAATTTTTAAATCACAATCGCATTCAAGAAATTATTGATTTTATCCGCGCTGAATCCACCCGCGCCCTTTGTATGCCCAAAGACCATGAATCCTTGTAATCTTCCTCGGTTAGGCATTATTGCAGGCAGTGGCAATTTGCCACGGGATATCATTAAAGCGTGTCAGGCACAAAAAAGATCTTTTTATATTTTGGCCTATGAAGGTCAAACAGATCCAGAAACCTATCAAGATTTACCTCATTTCAAAGCAACTCTAGGTAAAGTAGGGGAAGCCATTGAAAATTTGAAACATATGAATGTCAAAGAGTTGGTCTTGGCAGGTAGATTTCGAAGGCCTTCTTGGTTTGAACTAAAACCCGATGCGTTGGCGGCCAAATGGCTCGCTAAATCTGCCAGACACATCTTTGGTGACGATTCTCTTCTTCAGCTTGTGCTAAAAAATTTGGAACAAGAAGGATTTATGATCCGAAGTGCAGAAGAAATTGTCGGCCAAAAACTTTTGGCACCCATGGGTGTCTTGGGAAAACATCAACCCAACGAACGAAATCTTTTAGATATCGCGCAAGGGGTCAAAGTGGCCAAAGCATTAGGTATGTGTGATGTGGGGCAAGCCGTTATTATTCAAGGTGGCATCGTATTGGGTGTTGAAGCCATCGAAGGCACAGACGAATTGATCATGCGTTGTAAGGATTTAAAGAGAGCAGGTGAGGGTGGTATTTTAATTAAAGTTGTCAAACCCAATCAAGACATTCGGGTCGATCGACCGACGGTGGGCCTCAATACCCTTCATCGTATGTCTGATACAGGGTTGAAAGGACTTGTCATTGAAGCCAATGGTGTTATTGTTCATCAATTGACCGAGATGATTGATTTAGCGGATCAACAAGGTATCTTTTTAATTGGCATTGAACCCTTATGACAATTGCTGGCCTTGTTTATATTGTGGCAGGTGAATCTTCTGGTGACTTGCTGGGCGCAAATCTTATTCGGGCTTTGAAAAAACAAGGCAATTTAAGTTTTGCGGGCATTGGTGGTCCTGACATGGCTGCTGAAGGTTGTCAAAGTTTATTTCCCATGAGCGATCTATCTTTAATGGGTATTGTAGAAATTATTCCGCATATTCCCAAAATTTTTAAAAGACTCGCACAAACAGAGCAAGATATAGTAAGAAAACAACCCGACATTGTTGTCACGATTGATTCCCCTGGTTTTTGCTTTCGCCTGGCCAAACGTTTGCGTGGTCATGGCATTCCTTTGGTTCATTACACAGCACCTACAGTTTGGGCATGGCGGCCGAAGCGTGCCCAAAAGATTGCTCAACTATATGATCATTTGCTAACACTTTTTCCCTTTGAGCCGCCTTATTTTTTAAAAGAAGGATTGAATACGACCTTTGTGGGTCACCCCCTGGTGGAGATGGATATCACACCTGAACGGGGTTTAGGATTTCGTCAAAAACATCATTTGGATGAAGCAAGTCTTCTCATTTGTTTATTGCCGGGCAGCCGTCGCAGTGAAGTCGATCGATTGTTACCCACATTTATGGACGTAATACGGCAGTTAAAAGTTTTTTATTCAAATTTTCAATTGGTTATGCCGGTGGTACCTCATTTAAAAGAACATTTAAGTCAATTTTTAGCACCTCATGATTTACCTATTTTAATGGTTACAGACACGCAAGAAAAAATTGCGGCAATGGCGGCCAGCAATGTGGCACTGGCTGCATCTGGCACTGTAGCTTTAGAATTAGCATTAGCTGAGACGCCAACTGTCATTGCTTATAAAGCCAATCCACTCACAATTTTTATTGTTCGACGTTTGATTTTAACGCCCTATGTTTGCTTGACTAATATTTTATTGGGGCGGCGTGTGGTGCCTGAATTGTTGCAAGAAAATTGTACACCGCCAAAAATACTTGAGGCTCTATTGTATGAAATAAAAGGTCAGCAGAAAAAAGAACTGAAAAAAGTTCGTAAGCTTATCACACCAAATGGCGGCAATCCCAGTGATATTGCCGCGCGTAAGATTATAGAGTTGATGGAAAAAATATCATAAAATTTTGCTCAAGTTGATAAAAAAGTTAAACCATTCTTAATACATCTCTCTCACAATGAATTAAATTCAAGGAGAGAACGATGAAAATTTTAACACTGTCTTTATCCATGGCACTTTTTGTGACTGGAATATCAACTGAAAGTTATGCTTTTGGTGAAAATAGGTTGGAGCAAGTAAATGAATTATATCAGCCTGCTTTTGCCATCGATGAGACAGAATTTTCAATGTTTCCTCAAGAAAAGGAATTTAGTGGTTTTCCTAATGGAGGTGTTGAAGCCGAATCTGATCCACAAACACTCGGCGATTATTATCAAACTGTGGCCCAAGCTTATCGCAATTGGGGAGACCGTCAAAAGAGTATCGTGCAAGTATCCCAAAACAATATTTTAACCCGAGTTATGTTTAAGAGGCGTGTAAAAAAGTTTAAAGTATTGAAAACATTGGAGTATCATTTTGGGTATTAAATCTCAAAAAGGATACCCC
>JBPBPI010000186.1:0-24697 GCA_050954885.1 Janthinobacterium lividum
TCAATATAAAACAGAACACGTTCCCTTAAATCTATGCTATATCCGTAACTCATTCACTCAAAATATCAAAGACAAATCATTACGTCAATCAGCTATAACAGTCATCAATAAAACGTCGGCTTTGGCCTCTATTACTTCAGTTTTAAGTAAACAAAATGCGACCATTACAAATCTTAAAATTATTCATCGCACCGATTTATTTATTGAATTTGCGATCGACCTTGAGGTTTTTGATCTTGATCATTTAGATAATGTTATTGCCCATCTTCGTGCCAATTCTATTGTCAATAACGTTGAGCGTGCCAATATGAAAAAAAGTATATCTAAAAACAAACCTGAAAAAAATAATTTTAAAATGGAGTCAGAGCCAGTTATTAAGTTTTAGAATTAGATTATTTAAGATTTTAATCTTTTCGTTAACCACAGAATCAAGTCATCATCAAGGGGAGCTTTATCACCATAATTCACTGTTTGATAATTGTATGTAATTCCCTGCCCATTGGATTGATATCCGCGAGCAATATAAAGCCTTTGTGCGGCGCCATAGCCTGAATACAGACCAACACCGATGCCGACCTCGTCTACTTTTTGACAGGCACAATCTTCAGCTGTTTGCAATAACTTTGACCCAATACCTTGACCGCGATAAGGTGGCAAGACATTTAAATCCATAATTTCAGGAATGCCTGCTTGTTGAAAAATAGGATAAAGTGAGTGCCAAGTTAAGGTGACATATCCTGTAAGTGATTGAGAACCATTGTCGTTTTGATAAGCTAGCCAAATCAATCGACGACCCTGTTCTTGTTCTTCAAGATATTTTTCAAAGATTGACCTTGGCTTAGGCCAATTGTGTAAAGCAAAATTGCTTACGATTAAATCGATATATGATTCTTTTAAGGATTGAATTAAAATTTCTGAGGAAAGTTGATAACTCATCTTATTTTACCTATCATAATCTTTAAAATATGTTTTTTGTTTATTATTTTAATCACTTATAAATTTTTTTGTAAAAGCATCTTGAATAATATTTTTATGAGAGTCAATATACTCAATATCGTTTAAATATTGAACATCATGGCCTTCTTTTATATTTAGCTGATATTTTTTATGCCCTTGATGGGCAGATTCCAGTAAAAAATTATGCAACACATTAAGTCTTTCAATCATTGTATCCACAAGTTGAAATCGATCTTTTATATCAAGACCATATACCTTACAAAACAAGCTTGCCCTTCGAATTTGACTGTCAATGTCACCAAATTTCTTATCATCTTCAAAATTGGTGAAAGGGGAAAATCGGTAAAGCGCATAAGCAATATCCCAAATCCGTGGTCCAGGGTGTGCTGTGTCAAAATCAATTATGCCTATTGCTTCATCATCTTGAAAACAAATATTATAGGGAGCAAAATCATTATGACAAATGACTTCTTGAGGATAGCTACTAGGAAACATCCAATTTTCTAACAAAGTATCATTTTCATTTAAAAAATTTTGTGAGGTATCGTGATAAGCTCGCAATAATTTTGCAGATGAAATTAAGCATACTTTTGACTTTAATAATAAATCATCATAGGTTTTACCGGGGACATAGCTCACAACTTCAAAATCTTTTTCGATCCTTATAGGTTTAGGAACATTTGTAAAACCTTGCTGATGCAAAAAATTAAGAAATTTATGAACTTGCTCTGTCCATCTTTCGCGTGGACGATAAACTTCATCGTTGATTATTTTAATCATGTTTTTAAAAGGACAATTTTGTTAAAAAATAATCTATCAACAAACAAATATCTGACCATTGTTTGGGGCGTTGATCAGGATCTGTACGTATTGACAAGTCCATTAGTGATACTAAATTTAACAAATAAACGATGATTTGCCAATCTTGTGGCAACATAACATCATGACTTTCAATGCCTTGAATGAAAGATAATGTGAAGGAAGGCGGCATTAAATGAGCATAACGCAACATATTGGCCATATCCCACATCATGGATCCAATAAAAGTAAATTCCCAATCTAAGATAGCCGATATTTGCCAAATACCATCTTTGTAATTTACAAGAATATTGGCAGGATCAAAATCACCATGAACCAAATGGTGGTCTGCTAGTTCTAATAAATCAGCCTGATAATGTTTAAAACAAAAAGAAAGTTTTTGAATAGTTTTAGAATCCAAATGAATTTCTAAATTTTCATGGTTCAAACATTGTTGGATAAAAATTAACAAATTTCCTGGTTTATTTGAATTTTTTAATAAAAATTTTGGCTTTAATAAACTATAAGTTGATATTTTGGCAAGGCATGAGCCAACGTCAAACATAATATTGTCAAGATTATAAGGCTGTTGAGAAAGTAAAAGATCACGCAGCGTGATGCCAGACATAAATTCTGTGATGGCAAAATCATAATTTTTATAAGTTCCAATATAATAAGTGCATGGAACTGGAATTTTTTTGGAAAATAACTTTCCTATTTCTTGCTCACGATATTTTGCCTTTGGATCACGAAGATAAATTCTAAAAAGATAAGGATGATTTTCTTTTTCAAAATCAATTTTAATATTAAGATTGGCACATCCCCCTGAAATTATTTTATAAGATAATAATTTTTTCTGCGGGTAAGCTTGTTTCACCATACCTTCAATAATATTGAGAGATATAGCTGAATAAGGTTATGTTTTGTCATTAGAGGAATATTAAAATATTGGTTTGCCTAACGAAAAGAGAATTGTGTATGTCAAAACATAATCACATTCAACTATACAACAACAGACGCTTCTGTTTTTTCCCAATTTTTTTTGAACAGCATGATGGTTTCTTTGTCAGCAACTTAAAAATAAAAAATTAGGGATATATCTAACTATATCCCTAATTATAAATATTACTCTTTTCGGCGGGCGATGTCTGGATTGATCACCGGATAATCCTTCATAATCTTGACTACTTCTTCAATGGACCTATCGAGTTGAGGATCTCGATTTTGAGCATAATCTTGTGGCGTTATATCAATTTCAATATCGGGATCGACGCCGTAGTTTTCAATACCCCATCCTAAGTCTTTGAACCAAAATGAAAATTCTGGTTGCGTTGTAAGCCCCCCATCAATCAAAGCATGTCTTGGCCAAATTCCAATCACCCCACCCCATGTCCGCTTGCCAATAAGCGGTCCCAACTTCATGGCTTTAAAGGCATAGGAGAACATATCACCATCAGATCCTGCATACTGATTGGTTAAAGCAACCATAGGCCCAAGTGGTGAATCTTCCGGATAGGGCATGACATCAAACCAACGTGAAGCATCATAACCCAGACGACGGCGGGCTAATTTTTCAAGTAGTAAAGGCGAAACATTACCACCGCCATTGAACCGAACATCGACAATCAATCCATCGCGATCACATTCACTTAAAAATCCACGATGAAATTCAGCAAACCCACGTGGCCCCATATCTGGAATATGAACATATCCCACTTTGCCTTGGGTTTTTTCATGCACATAGGCACGGTTGGCATTAACCCAATCCCGATAAACACCACGCCCGTGGCTGGCGATCGGCCTTACAACAATCACGCGCTTATCTTTACCTTCGGGATCACTGACTGTTAAGCTGACTTCATGACCGGCTTGCTGTACCAAATAAGCCTCTGGTGGCATCTCAACACTCAAAGCTTTGCTATTGATTTCCCAAAGTAGGTCGCCTTCTTTGACATTTAAACCTGGGTTTTGTAAAGGTGATGTACAAGAAGCACGCCAGATGTCTCCTTTAATCAAAGAAGTAATGCGATAAGCTTGATATTTAATGTCAAAGACAAAATCACACCCCAGCAACCCTTGGGTCCAAGAAGGCGGACGGCGCAAATCACCCCCAATGACATAGGCATGAGAGGTGCCTAATTCACCTTGCATTTCCCACAAGATATCAGAAAGCTCCCCTCGGGTTGATAAACGCGGAATCAATCTAAAATATCGATTAAAAATTTCTTGCCAATTGACATTGGACATATTTTCACGCCAGAAATAATCCCGCTGCAGACGCCACGCTTCTTTAAAAATTTGTTCCCATTCAGAAATTGGATCGACAATGACGCAAATGCGGTTTAAATCAATCCAACCAGATTTACGACCAAATTGATCACCCTCACCACGATCTTCATGTTTTTCCTCTGATTTAATAACCTTCAGGCCACGACTGCACCGATAAACCAACCATTGTGCATCACTTGAAAGTTCAATTTCTGCCACATTTTCAATCCAAGGTTCAAGTTTTTGGGCCTCAAAATCATAGGCTTCGACAAATCCGCTATCATCTGGCTCACTAGATGATTGAGCATTTTCTTCAGATTCTTCTTCCGTTGGCCAGCTGACAAACAAAGCTTTACCTTTGACACCCACAATTTGTGAATAAATGCCATCAGAGACTGGAAAAGCTTGAATACGATCTTCAATACCATCAAAATCAATCACAATTTTTTTGATTTCTTTTTTCTCAGGTTCTTTATTTTTCTTCTTTGATTTCTTTTCTTCTTTTTTCTCTTCTTCCTCTTTGATTACTAAATCAGGGGCTTTTGTAATAAAAGGCGATGGCAAATCTTTTTGCAATGTCACCAAATACGGGCGCATACCCCGGGGGAAACTTAAATCAAAATGTAAAGAATCCCACGCTGGTTCAAATTGTCTGAAAGAAAGGAAATAAAGATATTTACCTTCAGGATCAAAAGCGGGCGAGATATCTTTCAACACAGGTTGTGTCACTTGCGTTATTTTTTGGCTCGCCACTTCAAACATTTTAATGGCTGTGGTCCGCCGTGTCACAGCCGAGCTATAGGCTACCCACTCGCCATCTGGAGACCAAGTCACACCTTGCATTTTGCCGTAAGGATGACGCTCAATCAGATGATGCTGCCAGGTTTTTAAATCAAGCCAAATGAGTTCACTGCGGTGGTTGGTTAACACCAATTCGTCTTTATGAGGACTTACAAAAATCTCTAAAATTTGACCAAGATCTGGCGTAGTTGATGAAGATAATAACTTACCGTTCCCTGCGTCATAAATCTCCAATTGATCTTGACCGGTTTGATCAGACACCAAAATAACACGCTCGCCATCAAACAACCATTGAGGCAGACGATATCGCACACCATGGGCTTCTGCCAACGGCAATATGGCCCCTTCCCAATTGGCAAAACTGAATACTTTACCGCGGGCGGCAATGGTCAAATGACTGCCATGAGGATGCAGCGCATAGTCGCTTAAATAACGGGTGGTATTGACATGTTTGCGGTTGCGTTGAGGACGCGCGCCGAAGTAGGAAAATTCAACCTTTTGTTCTCTTTGACTTGCAATATCGTAAACAAATAAATCGCCCCCGACATGATATACAATTTTTTCACCATCGGTTGATTGGTTGCGCACATAATAATCTTTGTGAAAGGTATGGGCTTTGACATCTTGTCCATCAGGGGTACAAGAATAAAGATTACCATGACCTTCATGATCGGATGCGAAATAAATGCGATCTTGAATCCACAAGGGACGAGAAAAATCGCTTTTGAGGCAGATTAATTTTTTATAATCGTGATTTCCTTCAGGATCAATCCAAAGCTCTCCTGCTGTCCCCCCACGATATCGTTTCCAAAAACCATATTCACGATACCCATGACGTTGAATAACAGACGATTTTCCGGAATAACTAATGAAATTTACAGGACCAATGGGTAATCGCTCAGGGGCACCGCCATCGGGAGAGACACACCAAAGACTGTTAACACGCGCAAATGGCTCACGAGCAGAGGAAGAAAAAATAATTCCTTGTTCAGTCCAGGCAATAACATTGATGGTTTCGCCAAAAAATGTCAGGCGTCTTGCAATACCACCTTGGCTGGGCATGACATATAATTCTAAACTTCCCTCTTCATTGCCTGCATAAGCAATCATCAAACCATCGGGCGAAAAAACGGGTGTCGTGGCCAAACCAAGTCCAGATGTAAGTCGTCGTGCAACTGTGTTGCTATCTGATAAACAGGTAATCCAAAGATCATCTTCAGAGACAAAGACAATGGAATCTTTATAAATTGTTGGTGCTCGGTAATATCCCTGCAATGTCATATAAATTGTCTTTCTTTAAGTTTAAATCTTGACGTTAATCATGATGGCAATTGGGGCCATGAACATGATGGTTATCTCCATGTTTTGCAATTTGACTCATTTTTTTCAACAGTAAATTTCTTTTCAAAGGTGATAGATGATCTAAAAAGTTTTTGCCCATCAAATGATCCATTTGATGTTGAATCACAGTGGCTTTGAAACCTTCGACGTCAAACTCATAACTGTTTCCCTCTACGTCTTGATAGCGCACGGTAATTTTGGCAGGCCGAGAAACTTCGGCACTGATGCCATAAAAACAAGGAGATCCCTCTTCAATTTTTTGCATTTCACCAGACGCTGCTATAATTTCTGGATTTAAAAGAACTTCGGGTATACTTTTGTTTTCCTCTGGTGAAGACGCTTGAGGATTCAACACAACAATCGATTTTGCAATCCCAAACATAGGTGCGTTCATCCCATAGGCGCGATACTGCTGTATTTCAGCCCTTAGTTGTTCAATAATGATTTTATTTTCAGGATCACAAGGATCAACCTTTGACGCTTTATTTTTCAATCGAGGATCTGGAAAAGTCAGAAGAGATAACACGAAACAAATAACCTTTTTAAAAAGATACAAATTTAATAAGTTTGCAAATGTTTTGCCCGATTCTGGGTTAAATGTCGAGTTAATTTAATGAGCGAAAAAATTTTTTATTACAGCTATAGCTCTCATTTATAAAAATAAAATTGACAAAAAGTCATATTAATTTTATTTAGATAGTAATTATTAATAAAATTCAAATATAAAAATCTTATTTAAACTTTTATATACAAAAAAGGTATAATTTTCATGAATAAAAATATTGAAAAACTCTCATTGTCCGCTGCTTATTTTTCTCTTACTCTTTCTATACAGACTTTATTCCCAACAACCCTTATAGCAAGTGATAAAAATATAGCTTGCCCAGAAAATGAAGAAAATTATTTTGAAAGGAAATATTCCTTTTCACCCCGTGTACTTAACACGGATAAGCTTAAACTTGCTTTAGTTTTATCCAAAGAAGAAGAAAAAAAATTAGGACTTTTTTCAATTCTTAAAGATGAAAGCAAAAATGGAAACACGAAAGCTCAAGAAGCACTGTATAAATTTTATCGTTATCCCTGTGGAAAGCTGGATCTTTCCAATCTAGAAGAAGCTAAAAAGCTTTTGCAATTTGGTTTAGAGAAAAAGCAAGCTTGGGCCTATTGGACGCAGGCTGAAGAAAGCAAATCCTCGACAACGGAAATAACAAAAAATCATTTTTTGGCGGCAAACCTTGGTTATCCTGATGCTGTAACTTATTTAAAAAAAAATTATAAAAATAATTGCGCGTTAACACTTTCAAAACTTATGATTGTTCCCACGAAGCAGCAAAAGAAATCTAAAGGTTTTATACCAGGAAAGATAAGTGAGATTGAGGCTTTTCGTGATAAATATATCGAGCAAAGCTATGCTTTACCGTTGATTCGTCTGTATCAAACCCTTAGTACAGTTCCTCATCTTTCTTCTTATAAAACTTTATATTGGTCAATTGTCAAAGCAGCAGCTGATTTAGATGATATAAACTCCATAAAAGATTATGGTAATGAACAATATAGGTTAACTAATTTCCTCTCGGCATTTAAATATTTTCAAAAAGCAGGAGATTTAGGAAGTAGCGTTTATATATATAATGTGGGTTTCTTATTAGCACAAGGATTCGAGGAACAGGATTGTGATAAAAAACAGGCACTGAAATACTATGAAAAAGCAGCAAATTTAGGACATTCTGATGCTATGTATAGTGCAGGTTTATTATTAATGGATGGTTTCGAAGGACGAAATCCTGAAGATAAACAAGAATCTAATAAGAAACGAGCATTGAAGTTTTTTAAGGAAGCAGTAAAGCTTGGGCATAGTAATGCTGCTTATAATGTGGGCGCACTATTATATCAAGGATTTGAGGGGCAAGGTTCTGATAAAAAACAGGCTCTAGAATATTATGAGAAAGCAGCAAACCTTGGACATCGTGATGCTATGTATCTTGTGGGTACATTATTAATGCAAGATTTTGAAGGACAAAGTTCTGATAAGAAACGTGCATTAAAGCTTTTTGAAAAAGCAGCAAGTTTAGGACATGTTGCTGCTATATGTAATGTGGGTACATTATTATATCAAGGATTTGAGGGACAAAATTCTGATAAGAAGCAAGCTCTAGAATGGCTTAAGAAAGGAGTAAATCTTGGGGACCCGATCGCTATGCATAATTTAGCTGTTTTATTAATGCAGGATTTTGAAGGACAGAATCTTAATGAATCTCCTGCAATCCAATATCTTCAACAAGCCGCAAATGAAAATTATTCCTCCTCTATGGTATATCTTGCGACACTTTATCTCGAATTTTATGAATCTAATAAAGTTAACTCAGAATATTTAAATTCTGCTTTATTTTGGCTTGAAAAAGCACAAGTTTTAAAGAATGAAAAAGCTGCTCATTACTTAAATGTTGCACAAGGATATTTGGATGAAACGATCTTAGATACAGAAGAAGACGATCGTCAACTTGAACAACTTTTACAAGAAACTAAAGACTTTCTTCCCACAGAAATTCCATATTTATTTCTTGAAAATATAATCAATTCTAAAGAGAACAAGGAAAAATTGAGCACATCAGAAGCAGAAAAAACAACATCTTCTGCTCTGCCAAAGAGTAAGGTAAAGGTAAAGTTAAAGCAAGATCAAAAAGAAGAGCAAAATGAGCCAAATATAAGTGAATCAAAAGAAACTTTAACGATAGATCAAGAAAAAGAAATCTCTATTACTGAAGATGAACTTTCTTATAAAAAAGGAAATATTAAACAAGTCCGAGCCAATTTGCGTCAAATGGCTTTATTAAGAAAAGAGAGAGAAGCAATTCAAGCTCAGAGCTCTTCTTCTTTAGAACTATCTTCAAGGGCCAAGGAAATTGCTCTGGCAATTAAAGAAAATAGTACAGATTTAAATGATAATGACCTACGCACTTTATTTAAAGATCGGGCTTTTCAAGATCAAATTGAGATGACACAGACAAAAAGTGGTATTTTAATCAGCGCGCACAATCGCATGAGCAATCAACATATGAGTGCGAGCACGCATCGTAAGCACACTGATTTTTATAAGGGAATGCAACCGGCTTTTATTAAAGAACTTAAAAGAATTTTAGAGGTTTTTCCAAATGTTTTTCCAGAAAGTAAATAATATGCAAAATATGTTGAATGAAATAACCTAATTATTTAAAATAATTTTCGAATTCTAGTTAAAAATAGACACTATTAATTTCATACAAAATTCTAAAATTTAAATGAGTTATGGTAAACGATCAAAGGCAATATGATGGCACTACCTTGTTCTAGGGAAGTGCTTCAGATCCAAAATTTTTCTTATCATTCATAAAATGTCACAACTAATTCAATATCACGAAAATATAATTCAAATTTTACACAAAAATGTTAACTCTATGAAAATATCAAATTTTTTACTAAGGATTAAAATAAAACCATCATATTTAGAGGCAAAAATAATCATTTAAATTAAACAACTTAATTTTTTTAAATATTATTTTAATATTTGCTTAACACAAACTTAAAAGTATGTTCAAATGATATATAAAAAAATAAGTTTTCAGGGAGTGTCCATATGCAAATTCTTATCATTGAAGATGATCGAACCACCTCAAAAACAATTGAAATGGCTTTAAAATCTAAAGATTATAGCTTTCATACGGTTGATAATGGTCAAGAAGCCATCGAGCTTGCCCGTCGCGAAGAATATGATTTATTGATTCTTGACTTAGGTTTGCCTGATATTTCAGGCTATGATGTTTTGAAAAGATTGCGAAATGCAAAAGTAACCACACCCATTTTAATTTTATCGGGATATTCTGAAACGGATGCCAAAGTTAAGGGATTTGGCGGAGGTGCCGATGATTACTTAACAAAACCATTCAACAAAGATGAATTAAATGCCCGTGTCTTGGCCATTGTTCGACGGTCAAAAGGTCATCATGCATCTTGTATTGAAATTGGACAGCTTAAAATTGATTTAGAGGATAAAACTGTTGAGGGAAACGGCAGATCAATTGATTTGACCAAGCGCGAATATGCAATTTTGGAATTATTGGCGATGCGTCGGGGATCAACCCTGTCCAAGGAAGTTTTTTTAAATAATCTTTACGGTGCCTCGATGGATGAACTTGATATGAAAATCATTGACGTTTTTGTCTGTAAATTGCGTAAGAAAATTGCCAAAGCATTAAATCAAGATAATTATATCAAAACAGTTTGGGGCCGTGGCTACGTCTTGGAAGACCCTAAAATTGAAGAAAAGCGTAATCATGCCAACACCAGTGTTGCTTTTGAAAATTCTTCAAACACATCCCATGAGTCTTATGAAGAAGACTTAAAAAAAGCAAAAGTACGCTAGATATAAAATTTGGCTGGTAGTAGAGGATGATATTTTTTGATATTGAAAAAAAATTGTATCTCCTCTATGCCTAGGTAAGAAAAAGATTTATAGTTGGACATGCGTATTCATCGACTCTAAAAGGATTTATTGAGCTATAAATGTCCATTATATCTGCTTCTTATTTGCCAATTTTAATTTTCATTGGATTTGCCAGCGGCTTATCAGCTTTTATTATTTTGCTGTCCTATCTTCGCGCACCCCTTAGACCCAATCCTGAAAAACTTTCGGCTTATGAATGTGGTTTTGAAGCCTTTGAAGATACTCGTGGAAAATTTGACGTCAGATTTTACTTGGTTGCCATTTTGTTTATCATCTTTGATCTTGAAATTGCTTTTCTGTTCCCTTGGGCTATTTGTCTGCGTGACATTGGTTTTTTTGGATTTTGGTCCATGATGATTTTTTTGGCAATTCTGACTGTTGGTTTTATTTACGAGTGGAAAAAAGGAGCTTTGGATTGGGAATAATATCATCTAATGATCACAATAATATGGCAACAAGCATTGATCCACAAATAGCACAAGCAGATGACAAAGCGCGGGCCTTGTACGATGAGACAAAAGATCGTGGCTATCTTTTGACACAGTTAGATGATCTGGTCCATTGGGCACAAGCAGGTTCTTTGTGGCCTATGACTTTTGGCCTGGCCTGTTGTGCGGTTGAGATGATGCATACAGCCGCCAGCCGTTATGATATTGACCGATTTGGCCTGGTATTTAGACCCAGTCCACGGCAGTCGGACGTCATGATTGTGGCCGGTACCTTAACCAACAAAATGGCACCTGCCCTGCGCAAAGTTTATGATCAAATGCCCGAGCCACGCTGGGTTATTTCTATGGGATCATGTGCCAATGGCGGCGGTTATTATCATTATTCTTATGCAGTAACCCGAGGATGCGATCGTATTGTGCCGGTTGATATTTATGTACCGGGCTGCCCACCCACCGCCGAGGCCCTGCTTTACGGTATTATGCAACTTCAGCAAAAAATTCGTGGTCGTAAAAACTTTCGTCGCGTTTAGGAATTTCAATGATCAGTTGGCAAGAATCTACAGAAAAATTGAAACAAACTTTTGGAGATGATTATATTTCTGATCATCTTTGGAAAGATGAATTAACTTTATGTCTTCACCGAGAGTCGATTGTGAAAGTTTTAACGTACCTTAGAGATCACGGTGATTATTTATTCAAACAATTAATTGATATTTGTGCGGTTGATTATCCTGAACGTCCCCAACGATTTGAAGTGGTTTATCATCTTTTAAGCCTGAGGTATAATCAGCGTCTCCGTCTTAAAATTTTTACCAATGAGGTTACGGCTGTCCCTTCGGTCACGTCCGTCTTCAGCGCCGCCAACTGGTGGGAACGAGAAGCCTGGGATCTTTTTGGTATTTCCTTTGACAATCATCCAGATTTAAGGCGACTTTTGACTGATTATGGCTTTGAAGGTCACCCTCTCAGGAAAGATTTTCCCCTGACAGGTTATGTCGAAGTTCGTTACGATGATGCCCAAAAACGCGTGGTTTATGATAAAGTACAACTACCCCAAGCCTATCGTGATTTTGATACCTTAAGTCCCTGGGAAGGCATGAATATGCACTTGCCGGGCGATGAAAAAGCAACGCTTTCTGATAGTCCCGATATTGTAAGATCAACCCAAGAGATTAAACCATGAGTGTTGTTGAAGATAACAAAACATTTACCATTAACTTTGGTCCGCAACATCCAGCAGCCCATGGCGTTTTACGATTAATTTTAGACATGGACGGTGAAATTATCACACGTGCCGATCCGCACATTGGGTTTTTGCACCGTGGTACTGAAAAATTGATCGAGCATAAAACCTATCTTCAAGCCCTGCCTTATTTTGATCGCCTTGATTATGTCTCGCCTATGTGCCAAGAGCATGGTTTTTCTTTAGCTATTGAAAAGCTTTTAGATTTAGATGTCCCCTTGCGTGGTCAATACATACGTGTGTTATTTGCTGAAATCAGTCGTGTTCTCAATCATCTTTTAAATATCACGACTTTCGCCTTGGATTGTGGTGCCATGACGCCTTTCTTGTGGGGATTTGAAGATCGTGAATGTTTGATGACCTTTTATGAAAGGGTCAGCGGTGCCCGTCTTCATGCCAATTACTTTCGTCCCGGCGGAGTGCATGCAGATATGCCAGAAGGTCTTGCGGAAGATATCCATGATTTTTTTGTTAAGTTTCCAAAACATCTCGACGATATGGAAGGACTGCTGACAGAAAATCGTATTTTTAAACAGCGAACCGTAGACATTGGTATTGTTAGTTCTGAACAAGCATTAGATTGGGGATTTACCGGTCCCATGTTGCGGGCGTCAAATGTGCCCTGGGATTTGCGTCGCACTCAACCCTATGATGTTTATCATTTAATGAAATTTCAAATTCCAACCGGTAAAAATGGCGACTGTTACGATCGTTATTTGGTTCGAATGGCGGAGATGCGTGAAAGCGTCAGCATCATCATGCAATGTTTGGAACAAATGCCAGTGGGTCCTGTCATGACATCAAATCGTAAGGTTGCTCCACCGCCGCGGGCTGAGATGAAAGCCTCGATGGAAGCCATGATTCACCATTTTAAACTTTATACTGAAGGCTATCATGTGCCTGCTGGCGAGACCTATACAGCGGTTGAAGCACCCAAAGGTGAATTTGGGGTTTACTTGGTGTCTGATGGCTCTAACAAACCTTACCGTTGTAAAATACGCGCACCCAGCTTTGCCTTTTTACAAGGGACTGATTTTATGTCAAAAGGTCATATGCTGGCCGATGCTGTGGCGATCATCGGATCGATGGACATTGTGTTTGGAGAAATAGATCGATGAAAAATTTTGAGAAAGGTACTTTTTGAAAAATGAAAAAAAGAGCAATTTCTCAAGGTGCACCTTTTAATTTTAACGATGAAAATTTGCACAATGCAACAATTCTTGTGGATCGGTATCCAACGGGTCGTCAGGCAAGTGCAGTTGTGCCACTATTGGATTTGGCACAACGACAATGTCAGGGATGGCTGCCTCAAGAAGCTATAGAATATGTTGCAAAATACTTGAGCCTTTCTTTTATGCAAGTTTATGAAGTTGCCACCTTTTATTCTATGTTTAACTTGGCACCTGTGGGTAAATATTTTTTACAAGTTTGCACAACCACACCTTGTCAATTGTCAGGTGCTAAAAATACTTTAGACATTTGTCAAAAAATAACTGGCACATCTCTTGGTGACATCAGTCCAGATGGCCTTTTTTCCGTCATTGAAGTTGAATGTTTGGGTGCCTGTATCAAAGCTCCTGTGATCCAAATCAATGATCGTTACTATGAAAATATGGATATTGAAAAAACCACCCAGTTACTGACCAATTTAAAATCAGGTAAAGAAACTTTGGATGATGATATCAATTTTAAAATGACAGTTTCAACAGCTGGGAGCAATACATCTATACCACAATCAAAAGATCTATCCGAGGCATTGACGCATGAAACTTGACGAAAAAGATCGTATCTTCACCAATTTGTATGGTCAACGAGATGCTTATTTTGAAGGCGCAAAAGCACGTGGCGATTGGCAAGACACAGGTGCCATGATGCAACAAAAGGGAGCTGCCGGCATCATTCAAGATATTACCGCGTCAAACTTGCGGGGCCGAGGGGGTGCAGGCTTTCCCACAGGTAAAAAATGGTCTTTCTTACCGCCAAAGCTTGGTGATCTGCCTCATTACTTGGTGATTAATGCTGATGAGAGCGAACCAGGAACCTGCAAAGACCGCGATATCTTGCGTCATGAACCCCATAAGTTAGTTGAAGGCGCGCTGATTGCCAGTTTTGCCATCCAATGTCATACCTGTTACATTTATATTCGCGGAGAATACACCGAAGAAGCACAATGCCTTCAACAGGCCATCGACGAAGCTTATGCCCAAGGTCTCCTTGGCGCCAATGCTGCAGGATCTGGCTGGGATTTTAATCTTTACATTCATCGAGGGGCCGGTGCTTATATTTGTGGTGAAGAGACGGCTCTTTTAGAAAGTCTTGAGGGCCGCAAAGGTATGCCGCGTCTCAAGCCACCCTTTCCGGCTGTAGTAGGACTTTATGGATGCCCAACCATTGTCAACAATGTTGAAACCATTGCGGTTGTACCCACTATCTTGCGTCGTGGCCCCGCTTGGTTTGCAGGACTTGGCACGCCTCAAAGTGCAGGCACAAAAATTTACAGTATTTCAGGTCATGTCGAACGTCCTTGTAATGTAGAAGAAGTTTTAGGCATTCCTTTAAAGACGCTTATTGAAACCCATGCGGGGGGCGTACGGGGCGGCTGGGATAATTTATTGGCTATTATCCCTGGTGGATCTTCAGTACAACTTTTGCCCAAGGAAGTGTGTGACACCATCACAATGGATTATGAATCTTTACAGGCTCAAAAAAGTGGATTGGGAACTGCGGGCATCATTGTCATGGACAAATCAACCGATATTATTCAAGCCATCGCTCGTCTTGCTAAATTTTACATGCACGAGAGTTGTGGTCAATGCACACCGTGTCGTGAAGGTACCGGGTGGATGTGGCGAATGATGACCAAACTTTCCCGCGGCGAAGGGATGGAAGGTGATATTGATAAACTTTTAGAAGTCACCCACCAGATTGAAGGTCATACCATTTGTGCCTTGGGGGATGCTGCCGCTTGGCCGATTCAAGGACTCATTCGACACTTTAGACTTGATATTGAACGCCGGCAACAGCAGGTAGCATAGAGGAATTTTATGGTAAAGTTAACAATTGACAATCTTGCGATCGATGTCCCCCAAGGCACTACTGTTTTACAAGCAGCCCAACAATTGGGCATTGAAGTTCCGATTTTTTGTTATCATCCGCGCTTAGCCATTGCGGGTAATTGTCGCATGTGTTTGGTTGAGATGGAGAAATCTCCTAAACCCATTGCAAGTTGTGCCATGCCGGCCTCGGAAGGCATGGTCATTCACACGACAACCCCCATGGTTCACAACGCGCGTCGCGGTGTGCTTGAATTTTTACTGATCAATCATCCTTTAGATTGTCCCATTTGTGATCAAGGCGGCGAATGCGATCTTCAAGACATCACGGTTGCTTATGGCCCTTCCACCAGTCGTTTTAAAGAAAATAAGCGCGCGGTGCCGGAAAAATACATGGGGCCACTCATTAAAACATTTATGAATCGATGTATTCACTGCACCCGATGTGTTCGATTTGCGACAGAAATTGCCGGTGTGCCTGATTTGGGGGCCATCGGTCGTGGTGAAGATATGGAGATCACCAATTACCTTGATCAAACCATCGGTTCAGAACTTTCCGGTAATCTGGTGGATATTTGTCCGGTGGGTGCCTTAACCTCACGTCCTTATTCTTTCAAGGGCCGGCCTTGGGATCTGGTTAAGACAGAATCCATCGACGTCATGGACGCGGTCGGCAGTCATATTCGTATCGATACCTATGGCATGAAAGTCATTCGCGTCTTACCACGTTTGTGTGAAGATATTAACGAAGAATGGATTTCCGATGAAACCCGTCATGCTTGTGACGGTCTTTCTCAACAAAGGCTCGATCAACCTTACGTGCGCCGTCATGGTAAACTTGAGGCGGCCACTTGGGCAGAAGCCTTTGATACCATCAGATCCAAAATTTCTTCTGTTCACGCCACACAAATTGCGGCCCTTGCAGGAGACATGGCCGATGTTGAAAGTATGTTGGCCTTAAAAGACTTGATGACCGCCTTAGAGTCACCTCACCTCGATTGTCGGCAAAAGGGCGAGGCAAGCTTTCCTCAACACAGGTCCAGCTACCTTTTTAACACAACAATTGCCGGTATCGAACGTGCAGATGCTTGTTTAATTATCGACAGTGCGTTGCGTCAAGAAGCCCCTCTTGTGCAAGCGCGCTTTCGTAAAAGATATCTGCAGGGTCATTTTTCAGCGGCTTACATCGGAGGTGACCTGCCTCATGATCAAAACTTTACCTGGCCCGTTGAAAATTTAGGCAATTCGCCTGAACTTTTAGATCAAATTCTCTCAGGTGATCACCCTTTTGCTAAAATATTCGCTCAAGCCACCTATCCTATGATCATTATTGGTCAATCTGCTCTTCAAAGATCTGATGGGGCAAGTATCTTGAAAAAAGCTCAAGAGATTGCTGAAAAATATGCCCTGGTTAAAGAGGATTGGAACGGTTTTAATGTTGTGCAACAAGCAGCTTCACGCATCGGTGGTTTGGATATTGGCTTTATCCCAGGTCATCAAGGAAAAGGAACACAAGATATTTTAAAAGCATGCCAAAGCGGTGAGATCAGCGTGATTTACTTGCTAGGAGCTGATGAAATCGAAGCCCCTGAATTTGGCACGTCCTTTGTGATTTATCAAGGACATCATGGCGATCGTGGTGCCCACCGGGCTGATGTAATTTTACCGGGGGCGGCTTACAGCGAAAAAGAAGCTACTTATGTCAACATGGAAGGCCGCATTCAACAAACCTTACAAGCTCTTCTGCCCCCAGGAGACGCCAAGGAAGATTGGCGCATTATACGGGCATTGGCAGACAAGTTGGGCGTGACACTTCCTTATCAAAATTTGGCTCAAGTTCGGGATGCCATGACAAAAACCAATTCAATTTTTGGAGCCGTTGATCAAATTACACCGGCTTTATGGGAAATTTTTGACACGCCAACAAGTGCTTTAGATTCAACGCCTTTTGCGCCTCATGACTTTTATTTTTATCAAAGAAATCCGATTTCGCGGGCATCTAAAACCATGGCTGATTGTCGAGATCAACACGATCTGCTGTTAAAATCCGGAGTATCACATTATGGTTGAACTTTGGCATCACATCTGGCCTTTGCTGATCATTTTGCAACAAATTTTGTTGATTACAATTCCTCTTATCGTCAGCGTGGCTTATTTAACTTATGCTGAACGTAAAGTAATTGCCGCGATGCAACTGCGTGTAGGTCCCAATTATGTTGGTCCTTTTGGTCTTTTACAACCCATTGCCGATGCGTTAAAGTTGATGCATAAAGAGCCTATTATTCCAACCCGCGCCAATCCCATATTGTTCTTAATGGCACCTATTATTACCTTTACCCTCAGCTTAATTGCTTGGGCGGTGATTCCCTTTGGACCTAACTTTGTGTTGGCGGACATTAATGTTGGTGTGCTGTATTTATTTGCCATCTCTTCTTTGAGTGTTTACGGCATTGTGATTGCAGGATGGGCCAGCAATTCCCGGTATCCTTTTTTGGGCGCCCTGCGGTCGGCCGCTCAAATGGTGTCATATGAGGTATCCATTGGATTGATTTTAGTGGCTGTGTTGTTGTGTGCAGGGTCGTTGAATCTGCGTGATATTGTCATGGCACAACAAAAGGTTTGGTTTTTTATACCTTTGTTTCCGCTTTTTATTATCTTCTTCATCTCAACCTTGGCCGAGACCAACCGCGCGCCCTTTGATTTGCCAGAAGCGGAAGCGGAATTGGTGTCTGGCTATAATGTTGAATTTTCATCGATGCCCTTTGCTTTATTTTTCTTAGGCGAATATGCCAATATGATTTTGATGAGTGCCATGACCACCTTATTTTTCCTTGGTGGTTGGCTGCCCCCTTTTGATATCGCGCCTTTTACTTATATTCCGGGTTTCATTTGGTTTGCCTTAAAAATTTCAATGGTGTTGTTTATGTTTCTTTGGGTTCGGGCCACATTGCCGCGTTATCGTTACGATCAATTGATGCGATTGGGCTGGAAAGTCTTTTTGCCTATTACCTTAGTTTCTGTCATCATTATTGCAAGTGTTTTACTGTATTTTGACTGGCTGCCCCATTATGGATAAATGACGATGCATTACATTCTACAAACGATAAAATCCTTTGCTCTTTGGGAAATTGTGAAAGGTCTGAGTCTTACACTTCGTTATATGTTCAAACGTAAGGCCACGATTCAATACCCTATGGAAAAAAGTCCGGTATCTTCTCGGATGCGCGGTGAACATTCCTTAAGACGTTACGACAATGGCGAGGAACGTTGTATTGCCTGCAAGTTATGTGAAGCCGTGTGCCCCGCCCAAGCAATCGTTATTGATGCAGAACCTCGATTTGATGACAGTCGTCGTACCATTCGATATGACATTGATATGACCAAATGTATTTACTGTGGCCTTTGTCAAGAAGCCTGCCCAGTTGATGCCATTGTTGAAGGCCCCAACTTTGAATTTGCGACCGAAACGCGGGAAGAATTATTTTACAATAAAGGTAAACTTTTGGACAACGGCGATCGGTGGGAATCATTGTTGGCTGAAAATATTAAACGTGAAGCCCCTTATCGTTGATGAATTATTTCTTTAAACGTCACAGACCTGAAATCATTGCCAGCCTTGGCTTTCTTACGGTCGCCATGGCATTGGGCTGTGGGGCAAAATCAGGCGATCCTTTGTGGTATGAAAGTCTGATCAAAGCCAGTTTTAATCCCCCATCTTGGATATTTGGACCGGTGTGGGGAATTCTTTATGTCATGATTGGCATAGCCTTTGGCAAAGTTTGGAAAATTAGACATCAATCTCCTGGGCTTTTTGTTATTTTTATCACTCAATTACTTTTTAATCTTTTGTGGCCTTGGCTTTTTTTCTATTTCCATCGCCCCGACTTTGCTTTTTACGATATTTGCTTGCTCTGGTTTACGCTCATTTTTTTGATGAGCAGGTCGTATAAAACCCCTGCCCGATCCGTTGTTATTTGGTTAATGCTCTATTTGTTATGGACAAGTTTTGCCCTTATTTTAAATTTTACAACTGCCAAATTAAATCACTACTTCTGATTTAATAATTTGAGTTCAATCTTTTTAATATGATCTTCTGTTTTGGTATGTCCTAAATTTTTAGCAATTTTAAAAAACTTTAATGCTTTATTATCATCTATTTTCATTCCATTTTTACCCTCTAAATGACAAGTTGCTTTGTAAAAACTGGCTTCCTTATGATTTTTCACATCAATATTTTTAAAATAGGTATTAAAAGTATTAACATTTTTCTTAACTCGTCTGGCACCTTCGCCATAGCGATATGCGAGTTCATAACGAACATCATCTTTATTGATACCCGTTTCATAAATATATAGTTGAATGTGATTATGTTTTGACATACACAATTCTCTTTTCGTTAGGCAAACCAATATTTTAATATTCCTCTAATGACAAAACATAACCTTATTCAGCTATAGGTTGTCAATAATTTTTTAAGAGAAACTATCGTCTGAATCTTTAAATCAACAGAAGGAGCAACTTTATTTATAGAAGAAACAACTGGTATTTGAGCCTTGCTTTTTTCAGGTTGAAGATTTTGTGCTATAACAGGTGAAGGGCGTTTGACACTGACAACTGTTGCGTAAGGAATTTCTTCAATAATATTTAAGGTCGTATTCTCTTCTAAAATATTATTTGTTTTTTCTTCATGGGAATCTAAATTCTTTAGAAGATTTTGAGCTTCGAACGATCCTAATTCTGCGGCGATCTTTAAATATCTTTTAGCTTCGTCTGAATCTTTTTCAAAACCATTTATTCCTTTTAAATTGCCTTTTCCCATAAAAAGACTCGCCGCCATATGTTGATTCGTGTTTATTTTAAAAAGATAACGATTCATAAGATCTAGATTTTTTTCAACGCCTTTACCTTTGCTATAACGCATCACCAGTTCAAAACGTGCATCATCGTTATTTTGTTCTGCTTGTTTTTGTAAAAAAACAATATCCATAAGGCTTAAATCATTATTGCTTGAATTATTTGACGGATGAAAAGCTGCGGCTAAATTATGTGTACTATTTTGAATCGCTGAAATTTTTTGAAGTAAACTTGGGTCCATAGATAATTCTTGATTTAAAGGATATGCAACCTGGGAATTAGGAAGCACTTTCTTAGGTAAAGAAACAAAATTAGCAGGTGATGGAAAATTTTGAGTAACATTTTCTTCATAAACACCATTTTTAGCATTCTCTTGTTTATGAACATTCATAAATTTAATGGCATCTTCATAACCAGTTGCTGCACATTCCCTCATTAACTCTAAACATAATTTTGGTTGACGATCATTTAAATATTGAATCGCTAAATCAAATTTATCTTTTGCAGTCTTTCTGTTTTCCTCAGCCATTAAATTTACCTCATTTCTAGAAACTGTTTGAGGCATAGTTGGGATAAAGGGAGGACGATAGGATGCTGGGGGTGTTGGCTGCATAAAAGAATTTTGGTGGGCTGTTTGAGAATTAAACCTATTATCAGGTTGCGTAAAGGTATTAAAAAATCTTACATCATTGCCATAATATCTAAACTCTTCCTGCGCAGGATTTAATGTTCTTTGTCTTTTTGCTAGCGGTTCAGAAGTAAAAGGGGTTTCAAGGGGCTTTCTTTTAAGGGTGTGAACTGTTGAAGGTACAGATCCAACAATTTCAATAGATTGTGGATGTGGGTGTGGGTGTGGGTCATAAATATCTAGATTTTGTTGAATAGGACCAGGCCTTAATGATGAAACAATGGGATGATTTCTTGTCGCAATATTTTCTGAAATAGGCTTTCTTTGTTGATTTAAAGAAATTGTATCATGAGGTCTTATAATTTCTGATTCAGCAAAAACAGGCTTTGTTTTTTGAACATTCTTTTTATGTAAAGATGGCATATAGACATTTGGATTTTTTGGAATTGGTTTTACCGATATGATATCAGGTTTATTTGTAAGTTGATTATATTGTTGAATAACATTTCTTGGGATCCCAATCCTTGGTTGAACGATTGGCACTTCATGGGATAAATTTGTCTCTTCTAAAGGAAGAGAGATAGGTGGATTGTTATTAATAGTATTTTTTTGATTATGCGGGGGTAAATAAATAATATTATTTTCCACAGTTATTGATTCGTCTGGCTTAAAAGAGGTTTTATTAGTATTTGAAGATACAGAAGCAGTAGGTAAATACACACCTAATTCATTATCTAAATTTAAAAATTCATTTTGAGAAGCATAAACCGATAAGGCAAAGATAGAATTTGCTGTTAAATACATAGATATAGCAAATGTTTTTGGTTTTATATTATAATAATTTTTCATTTTTTATTTGTCTCATATTGTCAATAATTTAAAAATTTTTATCTTATTAATAAAAAATAATAAAAATTACAAATGTTATTTTTACAATTGAGCTATACATAAATATTAATTATTATATTTTGTTAAAATATTTTGACTGTGATAATAATACTTTATAAATACACAAAAAATAATTTTTTGATAAAAAAAATGTTTTATATAAGCTTTATGTTTGATATTTTCATTTAGGAAATAATTATCGTTTAAGCGGTCCTGAGACAGTTTTAATTTCTTCAGATATACTATTTAAAGATCTGAAAGCTGAACTTTCATATCCTGAATTTCAATCAAAATGGGTTATTAAAGATTAATTTCAAAAATGTTTAGTAAGAGATTTTCTTCTCTAGCAAATTTGTTCTAAAATTGAAAATTTAATTTTTTTTTGACTTTTTGACATTAAAATAGTATTTTTATAAAAGTTTTAAAATAGGTTTATATATGAAAAAATTATTAAAATCATTGATTTTTATAACATCTGTGCCCTTAATGTATTCGTCTCAAGCAACCTTTGACAAACCTGTGATTGATGAAGAACATCAAGAATCTCAATTATTTACTAAAAACATATCTAACGATATCAAAGAAGTAAGTGTCAATAATCAATTTGAAATATCATCTTTTAATTTTGCTCAAGAAAAACTTTTTTTTGAACATAAAATTAAAGAATTAAAATTATTTTTTCATAACTTTGAACGGTATGATTTTCAATGTTATATGTTTAATAAAGAATTCATAAAGCTAAAAGAAGAAGAAGGTTTAGTTAATAAAAATATATCTTTATCAAAGTCTGAAATTTTAAAAGCTGTACTTTAAAAGGTATCAATCAAAATTTAACAAGCATTGCTTTAAATAGAAATTTTTTTACTCAAGTTAATCATCTTTTAAATGAATGTGATAATTTCAGTTATTTAGAAATTATTTTAAAAAATTTTGTAGACATAAGAAGAGAGTTTTTAAAAAATAGACTCACTGAAATTTTAAATTCTACAAAGGATAATGAATATTTTTGCTTTACTTATTCAGACATCACTTTAAATCCTTATGATAGAATTACATGTGACAGAATTATTAATTTTTTTCTTTTATCAATCAATTTATCAAGAATATTTATTTGGTTTTACCTCAACAATCAAAAGATTTATTTAAAAATCTTTATATTAAAGATGAAAATATTTTAACAGATTTTATTGAAAGTGATTCTTGGCATCATTGCACACCTGATGAATGTTATGGTGACATTATTAATGGTAAAAGTTTAGATTTAAATAAATATCAAAGCATGAATCACAAACAAAGACGTGTTTTCATGAGAAAAGTTAAATCTATTTCCTATAAAGATTTCAATAAAAAATTAGAAGAAAGAACCAAAAGTTTTTTAAATTCTCATGCTTCAGGTACTTATGCTCAGCCCAAGACAAAATCAAAACCTCAAAAGCACAAGAAAGCTGTCTCTCAAATTAAAATCTCTCAAAAAAAATGACGAAGGTTTTATTAATGAACCAACATCTAAAGACACCCCTGTTGTTATAAAAGAGAAAATTAAGACAAAAGGCACACCAAATTTACAACAAAATATTACTTCTCAGAACGAAAAAGATGCACCACTTGAAGTACCAGTAATATCACCTATCAAATATATCAGAAAAAAACATCACACTATTTTTGAGAATTTTTGGACGACAAAGTGTGGCTTTACCTATGAAGAATTTATAAAAATGTTTAGAAAATTAGGCGGATACGTTGACGAAAACACAAGTTCTTCCCATATGCGTCTAACTTACCAAGACGAAAATAGCATTGAACACACTGGCGGTATTTGGAAGATGCACGGTGGCATCACAGAATTCAATGAAGATTCTGCTTCTATATTAAAAGTTTATTTAGAAAAATGTGGGTTAATTCTAGACAGAGTTTTTCCTGCCAAATCCGATGATAAAATTCCTATGTAAAGAAAATAATTTTTATTTTTTACATTTATCATTTAAGTAATAATTAATTAAGCCATTTATTTTTATATTAACTTATTAATTTAAGATTAAAGGAAAAAGAATGGCTTGTTTAAATTGTGAAGCAATTCCTCAAAAATTGCATAATACTGGTTGTCTTTATATATGGGCACCTTTGGGACATACAAGTCTTAAAATACGAAAGTATTTAGATGACATGCATTTTTCCTATAAATTAAATAAAGATTGTTTACAAGTTGTCTTGGCTCTGACCTCAGAAGATGATTTCTTCAAAAATATTATGGCTGTCATTAATGTACAAGAAGCCGCAGACACCAAAGTTTTATATCTTGAAGATTTAAAAGAACCTTCTTTTGAAGATTTTAGTAAAGTTACCACCCTTCAACAACTATCATCCTTTTATCAATCTCATTGGCTGGTTGATATTTTAGAACAAGATCGATTGAAGTGTGTATTTCAACCCATTTTTTCAAAAGAAAATCTTAAAACACCTTGGGCCACAGAAAGCCTGTTACGCGGTATCGATGAAAATAAACAAGAAATTGGTGCAGGCCCTTTATTTCAAGCTGCTGAAAGTTCAAATCTTATGTTCCAGTTGGATCTTAAGGCCAGATTAAAGGCTGTTGAAACTTTTGGCTCTGCTCATCTCCCTTTAAATCTATTTATTAATTTTTGCCCCACGGCTATTTATGATCCGACTTTTTGTCTAAAATCAACCATTGCCAAAATCAAAGAGTATAATATTAATCCTTCATCTATTGTATTTGAAGTGACAGAATCTCAAAAACATACAGATTTAGATCATTTGATGAAAATTATGAATTATTATCGTGCGGCTGGTTTTAAAGTGGCACTAGACGATGTTGGTGCTGGCTATATAGCTGATTGACGTAATGATTTGTCTTTGATATTTTGAGTGAATGAGTTACGGATATAGCATAGATTTAAGGGAACGTGTTCTGTTTTATAT
>JBPBPI010000187.1:0-2935 GCA_050954885.1 Janthinobacterium lividum
CTTCCCTCGCCACGTCGCGCTGAGTTTGGGACGGCACCTGCGCCGCCACCTGCAGCCGGTCGAGATACCCGTCCACGCGCGGCGTCTCGCGGATGGTGCCGGCACCGATTGCGGTTTGGACTGCGGCGGATAGGTCGCGGGCTTGGCGAGGGGAGAGGTCTTCGGCGAGTGGGAGGGGATGGGGAAGCGTGGTGTCGGACATAGTAGTTTCCTTATTTCGTCAACCAGTTCGGAGTCTGACGAGAGTCGGCCGACGTCAACTCAAGCCATGCCGCATAGGCGATTGAGAATGGTCTCCCTGCCAGATCGGGCATGACGAACACCCAACCGGGCACTTCTGCGACAGCGGTGACTGCCTTTTCGTGCCACCAGCGCCTTTCCCCGATGATGTCGGAGGTTTGCGTCATGGCGTGTAGGGCTCCAAGAGAAACGGCACACTTATGATTGCGCTACAGTCATCGGACCATTCTATGTCTGGCATGTCGTCATTTGGCTGACTCATATCCTGAGCAATCAGGCGCTCAATATCGGAGCGCGAATAGTAGATACGGTTCTTCGCGGGCGGGGAGGTTTGTGATTCACTCACGGTCAGTGTTTCCTTCAACCGGCGCCCGGAGATTGATAAGTATGAAAGCGTCCTGCTCCGGAACGACCGATAGATCCCCGCGCTCTCGACGTACGATCCAATCACCAGCAGTAGCGCTGACTACAGTAGTAGCGGTTACGATGTCCCATTCTGCGTAGTCGGTAGAGTTGCGGGTGTGCGGGACAACCGATCCGTCTTGCACCGCCTGACGCAACCAAGTTGGCAGTGTTGAGAACGGGCATCCGTCCCACTCAGATCCATTGTAGTCCGCAGCCTTGATCCTGACCGCTATCTCTTCACGATCTCCGCTGGTGTACGTCCCGTAGCGTTTCCGAAGACGCCCGCTGGAGGAGTCTTGGGCCCCGGAGGTTTGCGTCATGGCAGGTAGCCTCCCAAGGCATCGCGTGCAATCTTTCGAACCGCGTCCATCCGGTCCATCGGGGTGATGACCCAATCGCAATCGGCGAGTCTCTGGAGCGCGGCGCGATAGCGCTCAATCTCAGCATCGCGCGGATCAGGGTGGCTAAGCTCGTAGCACGTTGCATGCCACGGCTCCTTTTTATCGCTTTTGCCAAATGGGTCATCTCCGACCCATACAGCTAGCTGATTAAGGAACGATGCCCGTCCGCAGCCTTTGCAGCTTTGCAAAGAGGTTTGTGTTGTCATCGACGTTCATCCGGTATCATGACCGTTTTCCCAATCAACGTTGACACCCCAGCGCGAAGTCCTTCAATTCGCCGATCAAGGTCTTTGACCTGACTGCGGAGGTTGAGTCGGTCAGTTATCAGAAAGTTCATCTCGCGAAAGATCGGCACGCACGCGCGGTAAGCCGCGTCATCGTCAAGTATCACACTCCACTCATCTAAAAGTAAAGCTTCTGTCGACTCCCGCTTCTTGCCGGAAGGTGTGCTTCCCAATGGGTCGTCGCGCCATTTATTGTCGAATGCCTCAGTCACAGTACCGCTCCCTTCTGCCGTTCCGCCTGTCGCGCCGCCGCAGCCCGTGCCGCAGCATCCGTTCCAGCCGGCGTCTGCATCCTCTGCCGCGCAGCATCCCGCGCCGCTTGCGAAACTGTAGCACTACGCATCGCAACCTGCGGCAACGAAATCCCGTGTTGCGCGAGTTCTGAGGCCACAAGTTCCCGAACGGCCGGCTTGCCGATCTGCGCCGAGATGTCGTTCCAGTCGGTCCCGCTGTCCGTCGGCTCAAACGCAGGCAGCAGCACGACGCCGCCCACAGCCCCAGCCGCAGCCACCGCCTTCTCCATGCCGACGTTTGGCAGCGGCTTCTCCCGACGCGGCGCGTGGTGGTCATTGTCCGCCGCGAACACGATCGACCGTTCTGCATCCGCAGCCCGCAGCGAACGCGCCACCTCACCGAGATTGCCGCTGTCGAACGCCGCCACCGTCGTCAGCCCCGTCGTCTCACGGATCGTCGCTGCCGTGGCGTATCCCTCAGCGATGGCAACGGGTGCGCCGGGCTTCATCTCGCCCAGCACGGCAAACGTACCCTGCTTGCGGCCCTTCATGAACAGCTTCGTGCCCTTGTCGTCGATCGTCTGCACGTTCCACAGTTTGCCCGCAGCATCGCGCATCGGCACCAGCAGCCGACCCCGCGTGTCCACTCGGATGCCGTGCGCGCCGACGTCTTTACGAGTGAGGTAGGGATGCGACACCACCGGCTGACCGCGCGACCACAGACGCTCTGCCGCACGGGCCGTAGCTTCCTCGGCAGCGCGGCGCTCTGCATCGCGGGCACGTCGTGTGGCCTCCATGCCGGCAGCTAGTTGGGCGCGTTCCGCATCCGACAACGGGGCGGTGGATGCACTCGCCTTCCAGCGGACCTCCTCGCCGGTCTTGAAGTTGTGGATGTAGCCGGCCGGGGTGCCGTCGCTGTAGCCGACGTAGGTGCCCGACTTCTTCGTGCCGCGATCCCCGTCCACTGCCACGCGGCGCATCTTGCCGTCCATGACCGGTGCGCCCCGGAGACGGAAGCCGGCACGGGTCAGCGCATCGGCAAATTCGCCCAGCGCCTCCACTTCGGAGATGGGCTTGCGGGTCACGGTGGGTTCCTTCCTGGGTGTTGGTGTTGCCTTCGGGCGCTCGGCTGGCCGCTTCATGGTGCGGCGAGCGGTGCGCGCCTCCTTGTCGTCGTACGCCAAGCGCTTGAGGGGAGGCGCCAGTCGCCGCACGACGTCCGCTGCGATCTGCGCCACAGCCACGGCGTCGTGCTCGTCTCGCCGCTGAGCCTGCCGCTTTCCCGCATTGGTCGCCGGCTGGCCGTCTGCCTGCCTGCGCTCGCGGCGGAAGTCGGCCGACTGCATGTTCCGCACGGTGCCGCGCCGGAAGC
>JBPBPI010000188.1:0-20990 GCA_050954885.1 Janthinobacterium lividum
GAAGAGCGAGAGGCCTATGAGGGGCGTCTGAAGATGTGGCGCATTGAGGCCAATACAATCAAGAAGTACGAAGCCGATGGATTTGAAAAAGGAATGACAAAAGGCATTGAAAAAGGCATTGAAAAAGGCATTGAAAAAGGCATTGAAAAAGGCATTGAAAAAGTTGCTCTTTCTTTATTGCGAGAGGGTATGACACTTGAGATTGTTGCGAAAGTAACAGGTCTTTCACAAGATATTCTTCAGAACTTAAAAATAAATTAGATCAAAGTTCGTTTTAAGCATATATGAAAAATTGAGTTTAAGCCTTGATCCAAAATTTCATTTTATCCCCATTTCGCGACAAAGTTTTTATCTCGATCCTTTTTATGCTCAAGAGCATCGATGACATCTTCAACAGTTTTAACAAGGGTAAAAAGATCTCGATCTGCGTCACGGACAAAGCCATTTTTAATCATATGATCAAAAACACTTTCAAACAATGTTGACCAATAGCCGTCGATATCAACAATAATAATTTGTTTGTCGTGAAGGCCCACTTGCTTCCAGGTCATCACTTCAAAGGCTTCATCAAGTGTGCCTAGGCCGCCGGGCAAAATAATAAAGGAATCTGATGCCTCGAACATATGTTGCTTACGCTCGTGCATGCTTTCAACCAAATGAAAATCTGTGATATCTTCGTATCCACCTTCATAACCATGTAAAAAGGTGGTCATATACCCTAAAACGTGACCTTTGTTTTCAAGAGCAGCTTTAGCCACGAGCCCCATCAGGCCTGTTTTACCCCCGCCATAAACCAAACGAATATGATGGCGTGCCAGCAATGTGCCTAGATCAGTGGCTGCTTTTTTAAAAATATCGGGAACGTGTGGTGAAGAACCGCAATAAACACAGGCTGAACTTATATAATCCATAATACATCTCCCTCTTAAGGTTATAGTATAGGAAATGTAACTTTATTTTTTATTAAAATTTTAAATAACTTATTTTTAGTTCAGCCTGTTAAAGAAAGTTAATAAGCTTTATCTATTTTTTAGTTAAAATTTGATAAAGATCTTTTGCAATTTTTGATCCAGAAAATTCATCATATTCAACAAAATATCCCTCAAAACTTTTAATGTGACTTTTAATGCTTGGTGATGCAGCATTCTTAGGAAGAATAACAATATCACCACGTCCGGGATACATCCACCTTAAACTATTGGCTTCAACTGTTTCAAGAAAGATGATGCCTGAAATTTTACTTTGATGTTGAGAAAAATATCGGATATCTGAAAGTTCATAAACGCCAATGCCTGTATCTCCTTTACCAAAAATGACTCTTTTTTCGCCTTTATTTAAAGGTGCTTGGATTGCATTACCTAGATTATTAATAACATCCATAGATTCATTAAGTTTAAAATTAATTATATTACAACCTAAATTACCTAGTTCATCGCTAATTTCTTGAATATATTTATTTTGTGTCTCTGTTTCGTCTAAGACAGTATATAAAACCTTTACTGAACTTGCATATGAATCTTCAATTGAGAGGAGAGAGCTGAAGACACCTACAAAAGCAACGAACAACATTTCTCTTAATTTATGTTCAGATACAATTTTGATGGTATTAAGTCCTAATTTTTTAAACATATGAATACTCCTTATATAATGTTCACTCTTAGTCTGAGATAAAAACTATAAAAAATAAATGTTTTTAAGGAGTTATTTTTTGAGATAAAATTATAGTAAGAGGTGTACGCCAAAGGTTTTAAAAAATTTGACGTACACATAATGTTAATCAGGAACAGCCGCTGGTGCTGCCGCAGGTATTACATTTTAAACAAGTGCCATTGCGCACCAAGGTAAAGTTATTACATTCTTGACACGAATCACCTTCGTATCCTTGCATCTTAGCGGTCGTAATCATTTTGGCGCGAGAGGGTGCTGCTTGTTGTAAGGGAGCCGGTGGAATGATCTCGATAGAGGCGCCTATTTCAAGTGGCTCTTGCTCATGCGGATCAATTGCCATGGCCATAGATCCTTCAACTTGGAATGTTGAAGACGACTTGCCGGAATTATCCTTGTTGCGATGAAGCACATAAAGGTTGCTACGCACATATCCATTGCTGGTCAAGCGGGCAATATCAGGTGACCTGCTTGTCTCACTTGAAGACAAATTATCGCTCTCACGTCCCAAGGTATCTGGTAAAAAATCGCTTGGATCTGTATGCGCCAAATCAGTTCGTCCCAAATAAGAAATGGCCAATTCACGGAAAATATAATCAAGGATTGATGTGGCCATTTTGATCGCATCGTTCCCGGTTACCATGCCTGAGGGTTCAAAACGAGTGAAAGAGAAAGCGTCGACAAATTCTTCCAAAGGAACGCCGTATTGAAGACCAATCGAAATAGCCATAGCAAAACTGTTCATCAAACTACGGAAAGCTGCACCTTCTTTGTGCATGTCAATGAAGATCTCGCCAATACGACCATCTTCATATTCACCGGTCCGCAGGTAAACTTTGTGGCCTCCCACGGTGGCTTTTTGAGTATATCCTTTGCGGCGCTCTGGAAGTTTATGACGTTCTGCCCGTTGAATAACCTTTTCGATAATACGTTCAGCAATCACGCGTGCCCGTTCGGCATTTGGCAATTGAGCAATCTTTTCTTCTGTGTCTTGAGTATCCTCATCGTCATTTAATAAGCTTGAATTTAAAGGCTGAGAAAGTTTAGAGCCATCTCGATAAAGGGCATTACATTTAAGACCCAAACGCCAAGACAAAAGATAGGCCGCCTTACAATCTTCAACCGTTGCATGATTGGGCATGTTAATGGTTTTGGAAATGGAACCCGAGACGAAAGGCTGCACCGCCGCCATCATATGAATATGGCTTTCTTGAGAAAGGTATCTTTTTCCAATCCGTCCACAAGGGTTGGCACAATCAAACACAGGCAAATGCTCGTCTTTTAAATGAGGTGCGCCTTCAAGGGTCATGGTGCCACAACAATAATTATTAGCAGCTTCAATTTCTGCGTTTGAAAAGCCTAATTCCTTCAAAAGACTGAAATTAGGGTCATTAAGTTGAACAGATGTAAAGCCTAATGTCTCTTGACAGAAAGATTCACCTAAAGTCCAATGATTGAAAATGAATCGAATATCAAAAGCGGCGACCGAGGCTTGTTGCAGTTGTTCTAATTGATCCTCGCCAAATCCTTTGGCTTTTAAAGAATCAAAATTAATGCCAGGTGCATTTTTCAGCGTGCCTCGACCGGTAGCATAATTGATCATGTCTTGAATTTGTTCAGGATTATAGCCTAGCTTTTTCAAAGCCGTCGGCACCATACGGTTGATGATTTTGAAATAACCACCGCCCACAAGTTTTTTAAATTTTACCAAGGCAAAATCAGGTTCAACACCTGTTGTCTCGCAATCCATCACAAGACCGATGGTGCCGGTAGGAGCAATCGCTGTGGCTTGAGCATTACGATAACCGTGTTTTTCACCCAAAGCCAAAGCTTGATCCCAAGAGATTTGTGCTTGTTTAACAAGAGCCGGAATGGGACATGACGCATGGTCCAAGGGCACCGGATTAATTTGAAGATTATCATAGCCGTCTTGGTGGCCATGAGCTGCCCGTTGATGATTTCGGATTACCCGTAACATAGATTCTTTGTTTTTCGAATATTGCGGAAACGCACCCACTTCTGATGCAATTTCAGCTGACGTTGCATAACACGTTCCGGTCATAATTGCTGAAAGAGTGCCGCCTAAAGATCTTCCTTCAGGGCTGTCATACCCAATACCCATAGACATCAAAAGACCGCCTAAGTTGGCAAATCCTAGACCTAAGGTGCGATAATCATAGGTATTTTGGGCCATTTCTTTAGAAGGATGTTGAGACATCATCACAGAAATTTCAAGGGTCAACGTCCACAAGCGAATAGCATGAAGATAACCTTCAAGATCAAATTTCGGTGTTTGTACATCTGTGTTGTAAAAAGAAGTTAAGTTAAGGGATGCCAAATTACAGGCCGTATCGTCCAAAAACATATATTCAGAACAAGGGTTTGAAGCACGAATAGGACCACTTTCGGGACAAGTATGCCATTCGTTAATGGTGGTATCGAACTGAAGTCCAGGATCAGCACTGGCCCAGGCTGCATAGCCGATTTGATCCCAAAGATCTTGTGCATCTAATGTTTTGAAAACTTTACCATCGGTGCGGGCAATGAGATCCCATGTTTGTTTTTTCAAAACTTTTTCAAGAAACTCGTTACTGATACGAATGGAATTGTTGGAATTTTGACCTGATACGGTGAAGTAAGCTTCAGAATCAAAATCTGTGTCATAGGTTGGAAAATCAATATTTGTATACCCTTGACGCGCAAATTGAATGATACGTTTAATATAATTTTCAGGGATTGTGTCTTGGCGAGCGGCTTTGATCGCAGCTTTCAGGCTATCATTAGATTGGGGATCGAAACGATGATCTTCTGTTCCCATTTGACAGGCTTGCATCACCGCTTTTAAATGCTTCTGGGCAATTTTTGATCCGGTGACGAGGGCCAAAACTTTTTGCTCCTCGACCACTTTCCACATGATGTATTCTTCAATATCTGGGTGGTCCACATCCACTGTAACCATTTTGGCGGCCCGTCGTGTGGTCCCGCCAGATTTAATGGCACCGGCGGCACGATCGCCAATTTTTAGAAAACTCATGAGTCCGGATGACTTGCCACCGCCTGATAAAGGCTCACCCTTACCACGCAAATGAGAAAAGTTAGAGCCTGCTCCTGAGCCGTATTTGAACAACCGTGCTTCCCTGACCCAAAGGTCCATAATACCGCGATCATTGACCAAATCATCGATAATCCCCAAAATAAAACACGCATGGGGTTGAGGTCTGGAGTAAGACGACGTTGATGGCTTCAGATCGCCATTTTCATGATCAACATAATAATGCCCTTGAGAAGGTCCATCGATACCATAAGCCCAATGAAGTCCTGTGTTAAACCATTGGGGTGAATTGGGGGCTGTCATTTGTTTGCACAAAATATAACACACTTCATCATAGTAAGTTTGAGCATCAGCTTCAGAGGAAAAATAACCACCCTTCCAACCCCAATAAGTCCAAGTACCCGCCATACGATTGAAAACTTGTTTGGCCGATGTTTCACCACCAAAAGTTAAGGAACTGGCTAAATTTTCATCCTGTGCGGTTGTTTTTTCAGAATTTTCTTTAGAGGATGTTAACCAACTTGGTAAGGATTTGGATGATTTTTGTGAAGATTTTTTCTCTTCTGGAGTTGCCTTTTCGTGACGCCAAAGCCACTCTGGGACACCCTCTTCAGGAATAGATTTTAAATGTGACGGAACACCCGCTTTGCGAAAGTATTTTTGTGCTAAAATATCGCTCGCGACTTGAGAAAAATGAGCCGGTACTTCAATGTCTTTTAATTGAAAGACAATTGATCCATTGGGATTTTTAATTTCACTGGTTGTCCGCTGAAAGTTGATCCCGACGTAAGGAGAATGACCTTTTTTCGTGAAATACCGGTTTATTTTCATCGCTTCTTTCCAAAATTTGTTAAAATGTTGATATTCTTACAATTAATCAATATATTGTTGTATTGTACTAATGAATATACTAGATGTTGTGTTATCGGACTGATAATGAGTTTTACAATTGCGTTCGTCAATAGGAAAATATTATGAATCTTGCCCAAAAAAGTCTTGACAACCCATCCCAGCTAGAGACGCTTCGATTTTTAATAAAATATCTTTGGCCAGAAAAAAATCAGGGTCTCAGATGGCGTATTTTGTTGACTGTTGCTTGTTTGTTTGGTTCTAAATTTGTCAACGTTGGTGTGCCACTGCTTTATAAAAAGGCGGTTGATAGCCTAAGCTTAAATTCAGAAAATATTGACTTTTATCTCTTGCCCTTAAGCCTTATTTTTGCCTATGGCGGTGCACGAATTATGGCTCAATTGTTGGGTGAGCTTCGGGATATTTTATTTGCGCGTGTTGAACAATCAGCCATCCGAAAGTTGGCCTTAAATACCTTTAATCATCTTCATAAATTAAGTTTACGTTTTCATTTAGACCGTAAAACAGGGGGCCTGAGCCGCATCATTGAGCGTGGCACAGCTTCCATTGAAACACTGCTACGTTTTATGTTGTTTAATATCTTCCCGACTTTTTTAGAAATATTGTTGGTGGGTATCATTCTGGGTTTTCTATATGATAAAATTTTTGTCTTTATAACGTTATCTACTTTGGTTGTTTATGTCCTATACACTTTTTTTATGACGGAGTGGCGCACTAATTTTGTCCGAAAAATGAATACCAGCAGCAATGACGCCAATACAAAAGCAATTGATAGTCTGCTCAATTATGAAACGGTTAAATATTTTGGCAATGAAACCCACGAATCTCAACTGTATGAAACATTTTTAAAGAGTTACGAATCGTCTGCGGTTAAAGTTAAAATAAGTCTGGCCACACTGAATTTAGGGCAGGGTATTATCATTTCCATCGGACTTGTGGCTGTCATGAGTATGGCGGCTTTAGGTGTTGTCAACAAAACATTGACCTTAGGTGATTTCGTTTTATTGAATACCTATCTTATTCAACTTTATCTTCCTTTAAACATTTTGGGATTTGCTTATCGCGAAATTAAAATGTCCTTAATCAACATCGAGCAAATGTTTAACTTACTGCAGGAAAAGAAAGAAATTCAAGAAATTTCAGAGGCACCATCTTTATGTCTTAAAGAAGGTGAGGTTATTTTTAAAAATGTCAGTTTTTTTTATAATGATAATCGTCAAATTTTAAATCACCTCAATTTTAAAATAGCCCCGGGACATCGTGTTGCCGTGGTGGGGCCAAGTGGTGCTGGTAAATCAACGTTGTCGCGACTTTTGTTTCGCTTTTATGACATTCAGACAGGTCAAATTATGATTGATGGCCAAGATATTTCAAAGGTATCTCAACAAAGTCTACGTGCGGCAATTGGTATAGTTCCCCAAGACACCGTGCTTTTTAATGAAACAATTGGGTATAACATTGCTTATGGGCATATCGGATCTACGCAAGAAGAGGTGATTCAAGCCGCTAAACACGCTCAACTTCACGATTTTATTGTGGCTCTTCCTGAAGGGTACGACACCATGGTAGGTGAGAGGGGGCTTAAACTTTCAGGGGGTGAAAAACAACGTGTTGCCATTGCCCGAATGATTTTAAAAGCACCCAAAATTTTTATCTTTGATGAAGCAACCTCTGCTCTAGACACTTACACTGAAAAAGCGATTCAAAAAAATTTGCAAGAAATTTCTGAAAATCATACCACACTCATAATCGCACATCGTCTGTCAACAATTATTGAGTCTGACGAAATTTTGGTTTTAGAACAAGGTCAAATCAAGGAACGTGGATCTCATTATAGTCTGTTACAACAAAACGGTATCTACGCCAAAATGTGGCAAAACCAACTAGAGGAAAGTCAAAAACCTAGTGTTTTAGATTCTTAATTTCTTTGATCTGTCGTTTGACTTTCTCTTATAATATGTGCCAGACGCTCTCGGAGTCCTTCTGCTTGGCCCATCATTTTTTGTGTACCAGTCAGTAAAATTTGGGCCATCTGTTCTGTTTTTTCGGTTTCTAAGCTTACATCTTTAATGCGTGTTGAGACCACTTTTGTACCTTCAGCTGCTTGTTGTGTATTGCGATTGATGTCTGAAATGGCAGAGCCTTGTTGCTCAACAGCGGCTGATATTGAAGATGAAATTTCATCAACTTGTTGAATGGTGCTGACAATTTTATGAATGGCATCAACTGACACGTCAATGGCATCTTGAATGCCCGTAATTTGTTCTGAAATTTCATTGGTTGCGCGACTGGTTTGATTGGCTAAATTTTTCACCTCTGCGGCGACCACAGCAAAGCCTCGACCTGCGGTTCCTGCACGTGCGGCTTCAATTGTGGCATTTAAAGCCAGTAAATTGGTTTGATTGACAATTTCAGAAATTAAATTAACCACGCGGCCAATCTTATTAGCGGCTTTAGCCAATTTTTGAACCGCATCATTGGTGCTACCAGCTGTTGAGGCCGCTTGTTGCGCAATGCGCGTTGATTCAGAAACCTGACGACTAATTTCTTGAATTGAATTGGTAAATTGTGCTGAGGCATTGGCGACATTTTGTACATTTAAATAAGCATGATCCGATTCATTGACCACATGAGAAGATTGAGACACAAGATGACTTGTGGTTTCAGTCATTTCTTTGACACTTTTAAGCATGGTTTCAGATTGATTTTTAATGCTAATAACCGCTGTCTGTACTTCTTGATCCAAAGCATTCGACAATGTTGACATTTCATCTTTTAAAATTTCTTTTTGTTCTCTTAAAAGATCATTTTGTTCTTGGCTTAATTCACGCACGCGAAGTGTTTTTTCTCGAAAAATTTCGATCGCGCGAGCAATATTGCCAATTTCATCTGGACGTTTTGTATAACGAACATAAACTTTATCATCACCCTGCCCAATTTTTTGCATGATATCAATCAAAGAATTGATGGGACGAATGCCCTGATAAAAAATAATATAGCCAATACATATTAAAAAAAATAAGACAATTATTTGCAAACTCCAATCAATAATGGCATTTATTTTCTCATAATCAAAAATAGCTTTTTCAGATGTTTTAAGAGTTGTAAAAATATCATGATTTAATTTTGTGGTCAGACTTCTCACAACTTCATTTGCAATATAGACGTCCTTTGTTTCATGAGAAGAAAGGGTATTTAATTGACTTTTATTAAAATAACTTCGTATTAAAGTAATATAATTGTCTATGGCAGGATTTAATTCTTTTAAAGTAGCTTTAGATTCAGTATTTAAATTTTTATCTGTTAAAAAAATTAAAAGTTTTTTGCATTCTTTTTGATATTTATCAAGATCAGCTAAATACTGATGTATTGAGGCTTGAGTTGATGATTGAGTTATCATGTTGAAACTAGAAAATATAAAAGCTCTTATATTACTAATTTCAACACTGGCTTGAAGCAAACGAACATTTATTTGAGAACGCACTAATAAGTTTTGTTGATGGTTATTTGACATTGAATTAACAATTGTCTGTCCAATCATCAAGGTTATGAATAATATAAGCGTTGCAAATATTTTAGTTTTAAGTTGGAGCCGAATATGCATAATTTGCCTGTTTTATCTAAAGAGTCTTAAAATCATCTTGTTTAATAATCTTTAATAAAAAATTAAAGTTGATCATAAAAATTTTAAATAAAATGGAAGTGTTTAAGAATCTTAGAATATGAAATGAAAAAGGACTGTATCTTTCGACACAGCCCTTTAAGTTGAGTTCGTTCTTTATAAAGAACTTTTAAGCTAGACTAAAACTTGTAGCTTGCTTTTGCCATAACGTCTGTTGCTTGAGTCTTGATGCTGTCTTTTTTACGATAAAGCGTATGAGTTGCTTTAACACCCAAAACAACATGATCATTTGCGTGGAAAGAAACTTCTAAACCAGGCACAAAACCAATACGGCGTTTTGATTTACTAAAACCACTTGCAACACCAGTAAAGTTTTCAGATGTTTCATATTTAAATTTTGCGGACTCAACACCTAGGATTGCATTAACGAGTGTATTGCCAAATACCATACCGGGACGCAAAGCGATTCCAAAAGCATTTTTACGTTCTGCTTTAAAAGCAACTTGTGGTGCGTTAGCACCTCCACCAAGTGGAAGTCTATGAGTTTCTTTGTTGTTGCTCAAGTTACCCCAACCTTCAACACCCATGTAAACGCGATTTGGAAAATGCTTGCCATAACCAAGGTGAAGACCACCAACAACACCAGTTGCTGCAAATCTTTCATTAATACTAAAAGTGGTATTACCAGCAATGCCACCAACTGGTGCGGAACCATTAACATGAGTATTCATTGTACCCATACCGATTTGACCACCAGCGTAAAAGCCGGAAAAGCTGCATGTGTTTGCCATAGCTGTTGCGAGTGAACCAACAAGTGCTGTAGCTGTAAGAGCGAGTCTTAACATTTTCATATTTTAAACCTTAATTTATTACATTGAACCAAAATAAACCGATCGAGATGTCAATGTGATCAATATCCTCTCTCAGTGTGATTTCAGCATCGTACAACTTTTAGGTGAGGTCAACCAAGGTCAAATCAATAATAAATTATTTGAACAGAGTGTTACTTTTTTGCATCACCTATTTTTAGAAGCACATCAATACATTGATGACATAAAGTGAGGAAGGTTATAAGTTTTACCTTAAAAAACAAGGGATAATTTTTATCTTAAAATGTAAATATTTTTAAATAAAAAAATCAGACCATTTTAGATTTGACGCACCCTAAACCCTCACGTAAAAGCAGTAAAAGATATTATCACGAATTTTTAATTGGGTTCACTTTATCATGCAATTTAGTTTTTTGTCTTTAATTCTCACTTTTTTAATTTTAAATGAAACTAATCTTTTAAAAGCGCAGGAAGTCTCTGTACCCGCACCACAGACCGCTGAAATGACCAATGAAAATAAAAATCTACCTGTACAAGTGCTAGAGGCAAAAAAGCCTGATACGTCGGGAATTGTTAAGTTTTTAGCGGGTATTCCACAAGGGGGTTTGTATGAGGTTCTTGAAAAGCAACCTTATTGGGAAGCCTATCGTCAAGTATTGAATCAAAAATGGGACAGTGTTACCAAAGACCGTCTTAATCCTATGAAAGTTTGGCGTGACACTCATTTAAAAGCCACAAATCTTTCTGTTTTTTATCCCATGGGCGGGCCTGATGTTTTAAATGTTTTAACATTTTTTCCCAATAGTCCTGAATATATTTTGGTGGGACTTGAGCGCATTGGCACATTTACAGATTGGGAACGCTTGCAAAAACCAAATGTACTTATGCGTGTCACTGATAACTTGAGGCAAGGGCTTGATTCTCTCTTTCAACGCAGCTTTTTCATCACCCAAGATATGTCACGAGATTTTTATGAACGTGGCGTTTTACCAACATTACTCGTGCTTTTAGCGCGCACAGGCCATCAAGTTGAAAATGTTAAATTTGTGACCTACACAACCGATGGTCAAATTATTGATGTGGTCGGTAACATGGTGCCGCAAGGGGTTGAAATTATATTTCAAAAAGTAAATAGTCAGGATTTGCCTCAAAAACTTTATTATTTCCGTCAAAATTTGCACAATCAACAAATTGACTCTTTTGCTCAATTTATTAAGGCACGCGGAAAATTTGCCGTTATGTTTAAATCTTCTTCTTATACACCGCATCAAGTTGGATTTTCAAAGCTTGTCCATTTGGTTGAAGAGGTTGGCGATTTAATTGTTCAAGATGATTCGGGTCTTCCTTATGCCAATTTAAAAAAACATTGGGATGTTGAGCTTTATGGTATGTACTTAAGGCCCTATGGCGAAAGCTTTAAAGCCTACTATCAGCACCATCTTGCAAAATTATATACCGATGAAACTCAAGTAAAACCTTTGGGTTTTCGTATTGGTTATGGCTATAGTAAGGCGCCCTCGAGCATACAAGTGGCAAGGCGCAAACAAAATATTCAGGAAAACAAACCTGTTTTAGAAGAAAAAATTAAAATTCCTTCTGAAAACGCGCATTTTCACCATAAGGTGGATTGACGACCTTGGTTGAGTTTACTAGACTCCTTTCATGTTAGACTCTAACATTTTTTGACCAACTGCTAGTAAGGGATATTACTGTGAATAAAACTGAACTTGTCGAGAAAGTCGCCTCTCTCTCTAATTTAGGCAAAGCCGAAGCTCAACGTGCAATGGATTGTGTTTTCGAAGCCATCTGTGAAGCTCTTGTGGCACAGGATGAAGTTCGTATCAATGGATTTGGCACCTTTAGTGTTGCAGATCGTGCAGCAACCACAGGCCGCAATCCACGCACAGGTGAAGAGATTCAAATTGCCGCCACACGTCGTCCTAAATTTAAGGCAGGAAAGCCATTGATTGATGCTGTTGCTGGAAAAGCAAAGGCTTCAGCTTCTTCCGCGCCGAAGGCTGCTAAGAAAGCAAGTTAAGACAAAATTATTTTAAAGAAATAAATAATTTAGTCTTTTCTTTGAGACCAAGATCAGATATGTATATGGCCTGTGTCAAAGCAGGCTATATCATTTAGGGGGCGATTAGCTCAGCGGGAGAGCGTCTCGTTTACACCGAGAGGGTCGGGGGTTCAATCCCCTCATCGCCCACCACCTAAATATGTAAATTAATATAGCATCACTCAATTTTTTTGTTCTCTTCCAAGTTAATGTTTAAATTCATATATTTCATCATTGTAACCTGTATGATTTCTAAATATATTTAGTTTGATTAAAAATCATTTCAAAAATAATTATAATTATGTAGGAAAAAATATGCTGGAATTTATATCAAGAAAAATTGTCTTGGCTATGGCTTTAATCGCCACAAGCCTGACACAGATATGGGCCACCGAAGTTTATGATATTAATCCTTCACTTCATCATATTAATCAAGTTGTTCATCAAAAACTACCGCTATAGTTGAATGTGATTATGTTTTGACATACACAATTCTCTTTTCGTTAGGCAAACCAATATTTTAATATTCCTCTAATGACAAAACATAACCTTATTCAGCTATAGATGAAAACTCACTTTTTTGTTCGTTGGGTGTTGCACAAACATTGACAGCTCTTCATGCAGTTGCTAATAAAAATATTCAAGATAAAATTGAAAGATTTGTTGGTAATTCAAATATCGAAAAGTCAGTTGCTGCCTTAAATCAACGATTGATAGGTTTATCTGGCACAACAACAGATGAAAAAGATGACAAAAGCTTTCATAAATTTCTAGAACCATTTCTTAATATAGATAATAAAGAATTAAAAACCTTATTAACTAATTCAGAAATTTTAAAAATCCTTGAAAAAATAGATGTGCAGCCAAAAATTTTTATTGAATTAATAAAAGAAGAAAAAAAGAAAATTAATGAAAAATCAGGCTTTACAAATAAAAATTATATAATTTTGGCAAATTCTTTGAAAATTAAGCCAGAAACTGCTGAAAAATTTAAGACTTTGGGAACGAGCTCCTTAATGGTTGATTTCTCAAAATCAGATGAAACAGCAGACTTAATCAATGGTATTGTTAAAGGCGATACCAATGGCAAAATCCCTGAATTATTTTCAAAAGACTCTTTCTCTTCTGATGATGTTTTTATCTTACTTCACACCCTTTATGTTAAAGATAAATGGGATATGTATGATGTTAAAGACTGTTACTTAGATTTTAAAGATCAAAAAGATTTTAGTAAAACAGTCAAAGGATTTAAAGTTGAAAGTAAATGTTTTCAATATCAGCAAAAAGATAATACAACTTATCTGGCACTGCCAACGCGAGAAGGTTATTACGTCATTATTCGTCATGATGAAAAAGGCGTGCGTCCTATCTCTGCTTCTGAAATTAATGATTTATTAAAATCAAAAGCCGTTTATACTCGCTCTATCAAAGTTCCTTTTGTGTCAATGGAGGCCGAACATGATTTGAAAAATCTTTTGGTATCTGATTTGCCTGAAATTTTGACAAAATCTTTTCCTACAGAACTTTGTGATCAATCAATTCTTATCAGTCAATATATCCAAAAGTTAATTTTTGACATGGATGATAAAGGTATCAAAGCCTCTGCCGCAACAGCCTTAAGAAGCTACCGCGAAAGTGGATGTTGGCATGAAAATGGTCCTGAAGTTATTATTAACAGTCCCTTCAGCTTTGCTTTGGTTAAAATGTTTAAAGATCAAATTTTGCTTCTTTTTTCAGGACAAGTAGTTAATGACTCGGTCCTAAAACCTTTGAAATAAACTTGGTTGAAGAAACGTATTAAGTATTTCTTGGTACTTTTCTTCAAATCTAATTGATGAGGAAATAGATTTTCCCTCATCTAAATTTAAAAACTTCTACCGCAATTTAATATGCAATTCTTTCAGTTGCTTTTCGCTGACTTCGTTGGGGGCATTCATCATGAGATCTTGAGCTTGTTGATTCATAGGGAAGGCCACAATTTCGCGCAGATTTGGCTCGTTGGCCAACAACATCACCATACGATCGATACCGGGAGCTGAGCCCCCATGAGGCGGCGCACCAAACTTCAACGCATTCAAAAGACCCGGGAATTGTTGCTCTACCTCCTCTTTGGCGTATCCTGCAATCTCAAAGGCTTTGTACATGATCTCGGGTAAATGATTTCTAATGGCGCCACTGCTCAGTTCAATACCGTTACAGACGATGTCGTATTGATAGGCATGAATGGACAGCGGATCTTGATTTTCAAGGGCTTCGAGGCCACCCTGAGGCATGGAAAAAGGATTGTGGGAAAAATCGATCTTGCGGCTTTCTTCATTGAATTCAAACATGGGAAAGTCGACGATCCAACAAAATTTAAAGCAATTTTGTTCAATCAAGCCTAAATCATGACCAATTTTTTGACGTGCAGCCCCCGCAAGTTTCTCAGCAATGGCTTTGGGGCCGCAAGCAAAGAACAAGGCGTCACCATCCCCGCTGCCGGTTAATTCTTTCAGGCGACTTAATTGGGCATCATCCAAGAATTTGGCAATCGGGCCTTTACCTTGGCCTTCTGTGAATGTGATATAGCCAAGACCAGGCGCACCCTGACCCCGTGCCCAATCGTTCAATTTATCAAAAAATCCTCGGGATTGTTGTCCGGCACCGGTGCCTTGAATGGCACGCACAATGCTGCCTTTTTCAATGGCATTGGCAAAGATCGAAAAAGATGATCCTTTGAACACGTCGGTGACATCGGCAATCAACAGTGGATTGCGCAAATCTGGCTTGTCTGAGCCATATTTTAACACGGCATCATTGTATTTAATGTGGGGAAAGGGTGCCGGGCTGACCACACGTCCATCGGCAAATTCTTCAAACAATCCGTGCAAAACAGGCTCGATAGCGGCAAACACATCTTCTTGAGTGACAAAAGACATCTCAAGGTCAAGTTGATAAAATTCGCCGGGCGCACGATCGGCACGGGCATCTTCATCTCGGAAGCAAGGGGCAACTTGGAAATAACGATCAAAACCGGCCATCATCAACAATTGTTTAAACATCTGGGGTGCTTGGGGAAGGGCATAAAACTTACCGGGATGCAACCGGCTGGGCACCAAAAAGTCACGCGCGCCCTCTGGTGAACTGGCGGTCAAGATGGGCGTTTGAAATTCCATAAAACCTTGATCGATCATGCGACGTCTGAGGGAAGAGATGATCTGACTACGCAACATGATATTGCGGTGCATTTTCTCGCGACGTAGGTCTAAGAAACGGTATTTAAGTCGCGTCTCTTCTGGAAATTCTTGATCGCTGTTGACCTGTAGGGGCAATAAATCAGACAAAGAATCGATTTTAAAATCTTCCACCAACAATTCAATCTCGCCTGTGGGCATTTTAGCATTGACCGTGTCTGATGTGCGCTTAATCACTTGACCTGTCACAGTTACGACGCTTTCGGGGCGCGCTTCTTCGGCATTTTTAAAGGTATCATTGGCAGTTTCAATCACACATTGTGTCATGCCATAATGATCCCGAAGATCGATAAAGACTAAATTACCATGATCGCGTTTGCGATGAAGCCAACCGGACAACCGGACAGTTTGACCAACATGGTCAAGATTTAAAGCGCCACAAGTGTGGGTGCGGTAGGGGTGCATGTTGTATTTCCTTATATTTTCAAAAACTCATATGCGACAAAATAGCAATTTCCAAAAGGTTTTGCTACACTTTCACTTTTTAAAATAGAAAGACTTCTGAATGACCTTGATTGTAGACACCCAAGCCTTGGAAAAAGCCTTAAAATCCTTCGAAGAATCTGACGATTTTGTGACTATGGATACAGAATTTATTCGGGAAGACACCTATTGGCCAAAATTGAGTTTGGTTCAAATCGCGGGTCAGCACAGTACAGTTTTAATTGATCCCTTAAGTCAACAGCTCTCGCTCGATCCTCTTTTTACTTTTTTGAAAAATGATCAGATTTTGAAAGTCTTTCACGCCGGCCGCCAAGATTTAGAAATTTTTTATCATTTGACCGGTGAAGTTCCTCAAGAAATTTTTGACACTCAAGTGGCCGCCATGGTGTGTGGATACGGCGAGCAAGTGGGTTACGAAACTTTGGTGTCGTCTATTTTGAACCGTAAACTTGATAAAACGCAACAGTATTCACCTTGGTTGCGACGTCCTTTATCGGCCCGTCAATTGCAATATGCGCGTGACGATGTGATTCATTTGCGCAAGATATATTTGCATCTTATGCAAGAGCTAAAGCAACAAAACCGACAAGATTGGATTGTCAAAGATTTAGAGGTGTTAAAATCACTCAAAACCTATCAACCTGATCCTGAAGGTATGTGGATGAAGCTTCGGCTTAAAAATGCCAATCCTCATTATTTGGCCCGCCTGAAGGCGATTGCTGCCTTGCGTGAAGTGGAAGCCATTGACAAAAATGTGCCGCGCAATCGGTTGCTGCGCGATGATATCATCACCGAATTGGCCTCTCATGCGCCCGAGACATTGGAAGCATTTCTAGAAATCCGTGGCATCCATTCAAGTTTTATCAACACGCCTCTGGCCACGTCTATATTAAATGCTATAAAACAGGCTAACGCGTTGGCGGTTGAAGACTGTCCCCGTCTTGACGCCGCCACACCGGGACGCAGGCCGTCTTCTCTACATCTCGATTGTTTACGATTGTTGTTAAAAAGTCGCGCTGAACAGCATAAGGTGGCTGAAAAATTAATTGCTACCACAAAAGATCTTGAACAGTTTCTGCTTTTACCGGAAGCTGATCCTCAACATAATCTTTTTCAAGGATGGCGTTATGAAATTTTTGGCGCAGACGCCTGGTCTTTAAAAGAAGGAAAGAAAAGTTTAGTTATGACCAAACGCGGTATTGCTTTGAAAGAGTACGAAAGTCAACCTTTATGAATTTGATGCAATTTTTAAGCTCGCTCGAGCAGGGTCTTATTTATGGCTTGGTGGCCTTGGGTATTTATCTCTCTTTTCGAGTTTTAGATTTTCCTGATTTGACTGTGGATGGCAGTTTTCCGCTAGGGGCAGCTTTAACCGCAGCTCTCTTAGTCGCGGGTGTTCATCCAATCGTGGCCACAATTGTGGCAATTGTGGGTGGATTTTGTGTGGGTGTTTTAACCGCTTGGTTGAATGTGCGTTGGCATCTTTTGCATTTGCTGGCCAGTATTTTAACCATGACAGGGTTATATTCGCTGAATTTGCGGATTATGGGGCGGGCCAATATTGGACTTCAGGACGAGCCAACCTTATTTACAGTGACAGGTCTGAAACCTTTATGGTTTTTAAGTCTTATTCTTTTACTGACAGTTTTGGGTATGTGGCGATTTTTAAAATCAGAACTTGGTTTGGCCTTGCGGGCAACAGGGGCAAATCCCGCCATGGCCAAGGCACAAGGATTATATGTCCCCACACTGATTTGTTTAGGATTGGGACTGAGCAATGCTTTAATTGCTTTAAGTGGAAGTTTGTTTGCTCAAAGTCAAGGTTTTGCAGACATTACCATGGGTATTGGCACTATTATTGTAGGGCTGGCCGCGGTCATTATGGGCGAGGTTCTGCTGCCGCACCGCAAGATATTAGGGGCATTGTTGGGATGTGTAGTAGGATCTATTTTATATCGCATTTTGATTGCGTTTGCTTTGAATATCAAGGGGTTTGGTCTACAAGCCTCTGATCTTAATTTATTGACTGCCTGTCTTGTGGGATTTGCCATGATTTTGCCAAAACTTCACTTATTTAAGAAGAAAAAAGTATGATTGAACTTCGTCACATTGGTGTCATTTTTCACGAAGGAACCGCCCTTGAAAGTCAAATTTTTAGTAACTTAAATTTAAAGATTGATCAAGGTGAGGTGGTTACGGTCATTGGGGGCAATGGGGCGGGGAAATCGACGTTGCTGAAGGTGATCGCCGGAGACGTGTTGCCATCTGAAGGACAAGTTTTGATTGAAGGTCAAGACGTCACTTCTGTGCCGTCTCATCGGCGCGCGGCTTTGGTATCGCGGGTGTTTCAAGATCCTCGTTTAGGAAGTTGTCCGGCACTGACCATCGAAGAAAATATGGCCCTTGCTTTGGGACGCGGCCAAAGGCCTGGATTAAAATTGGCTTTGACATCACAACGACGGCGACTGTTTAAAGATCTTTTGGCGCCTTTAAATCTGGGTCTTGAAAATCGGCTTGATTTGCCCATGGGATTGTTATCGGGGGGACAGCGTCAAACTATCTGCCTATTTATGGCTGTGTTGGCGCCGTCTGAAATTTTGGTGTTAGACGAACATACCGCCGCCCTCGATCCTAAAAATTCTCTGGCGATCATTCAATTGACCCAACAATTGATTCAAGAAAAGAAATTAACCGTACTGATGGTCACTCACAGCATGCATCAAGCTTTATCTTTGGGGCACCGGACGTTGATGTTGAATGAAGGTCAAATCGTGTTGGATTTGCAAGGGCAAGAGCGCAACACCATGACTGAGAAAAACCTGATTGAGCTTTTTAAACAGAAAATTCACAATCTCTATGTTGAAGACGAATTTTTAATCAATGACTGACTGTGTATACCAAAAGTGATCGATGGCTTCTTCAACGCGATCAACCGACAGGGATGTCATTAAATTTTCTTTTGGATTGATATGCAACCGATGATGCAATGCTTCATTGGATTCAGGGGTACGAACGTACGCGGCCCGCGGCCCATAAGGCGCATATTGAATATCTGGACTGGGTCCGAACAGGCCCATGGTTGGCACACCAGCTGCAGCCGCCAGATGCATCAAACCCGAATCATTGCCCACAAAAAGGGTACATTTTTGAAAGACGCCATAAATATCGAGAAGGGGTAATCTTCCCACCAAATCGATCACTTGATTTTCAGGAAACAGACTCATCATTGGCATCACACGCGCACGTTCAGCAGGGGATGCGAAAAAAGCAATTTTGGCCCCCGGAAATAAACCTTGCTGCGCGGTCAAGCGTTTCAACAAATCAATAAAGTTTTGCTCAGGCCACTCTTTGGCAAACCAATTGGCCACAGGTGCCACGGCAATCACGGCTTGATCTTGAGGCAGTAAAGATTGTAAGCCTGCTTGTCGTTCCTTGGAAATATGAAGAGTAGGATGAGGGATGCATGGCAATTTAAACATCTGACCCATTTGTTCAACTCGATGATAAGGCGTCGATACAGATCGCCAAGTCGATCTTTTTTTGGCGCGCATCCCATAGCCGATGCCACTGCCGCGGATATCAATAATCCATTGCCACCGCCGTTTAAATGCCTCTTGCCACAACGTAAACCAATGCATGGAATACGGTTTGCGACGAATTTCAATAATTCTTTCCAGATTGGGCCAATCTTCAAATAAAGGGGCTGCCAAGGGTCCGCACGCCACCACCACAGGTAAATCCGGATAGGTACGTGAAGCAAATTCCAAAACACCTGATGAAATAACAGCGTCACCAATGCGCGAAGAGGTAATAAAAAGAATACTCATGTTTAAAACATACGTCAATTTACGGCTAAAGTTAATCAAGTACCAAACTGCCTTTTTCTTGTCTAGGTCTGATTTAAATTGTAACTTTAAATGCTTCTTTGCTTTTTTATTTTCACGTGTGCATTGAGTGCTTCAAAAGATTCAGCCTCTTGGGATATTTGGGTGAGTATTGAGGCACCTGCAGGTGTCAGCGTCATGACCGTGTTAGAATTTGGAATGCGGCGCACCAACAGCTTTTTGCCTAAGATTCTTTCAAGATTTTGGATGGTACAGCTGATGGATGATTGTGTGGTCGGAAGATAAGCTTCGGCCTTCATAAAGCCACCAGCTTTGACCACATAATAAAAGGTACGCCAGTAGTTCCAATCGATGTGGGTCACCGCGGGCGAGGTTTGATATGGTTTGATGGGACGTGGTTTCTTTACCTTGACTTTCTTTGTCGCAACGCCTAAATCGCCGCCATAGTCATAATCAAAGCGATCTTGTTTGAGGTCCTAAGTCAGATCTTTAAAATGTTGATAAGTTATGTGATCCGACAGGTTGTCGTCCTTGTCCAAGTACAGAGGCTGGGTTGAGGCTCTGGGGTCGCATTTGTAAATCAAATCCATAATATGTGTTCCTTATGAAAAAAGAACAGCGAGAAGCCACAGATCATCTGTTGAAAAGACCAATGAAGGATCAAATCCAAGACTCAAATGACCAAGTTTATGTAGGCGTTACTTAAAGTAAAGCCCTAACTTCCCGCTGCACTGTATTGTGTCAACAGCTAAGAAGTTATAAACCTTATGTCATCGGTGCTTGAAAAGGTGGCAAATACCCAACGATTTTTGGCGCAAAATGACATCGTATAATCATGCAAATTCACACGATGCTTGGGTGATTTTAACCTACAAAATTTATGGATATCTGATTGCGTTGCAAGAGGTGATGTGGATATAATACGTCCAGCCATTAATAACTCCTCGAAGTTGTTAGGGTTAGTACATAACAAGTGTTCGTTGCATTTGTTGTGTACGCGGTGGATTTAAGATTTAATTATCTTGATTCCACCTATTCATTCAATCAAAAAACTGCATGTCCTTTGATCATCACTAAGATACGTGTATTCTATATAAAATTGCAAGTATAATTGTGTATCATGTTAAAATCAGTAAAATATTTAACGAAAGAATATTTTGGCCAAATTTTTCTTTTAGATTCTCTATAGTTGAAAGTCGATTAGCATCCTAAAGTTAAATGTCTTTTCAAACTTATTAAAAACTCTCGAGTCTCCCATAAAAATTTACTATGTAAACCCGAGTTGCGTTTAAGGATAATTAAAAAAGATCATTAGTATTGAGGTAAACTCTTGAGACTTAAACATCAGGAGTTCCCTCAATGGATATAGA
>JBPBPI010000189.1:0-3623 GCA_050954885.1 Janthinobacterium lividum
TATAAAGCTACTTATAGGACTATTACGCGTTTAGGTTATATTTACTAAAAAGTTATAGTAATAAAATACTAGTAATATTAATAAAATATAAGTAGTATTAATAGAATTACGTTAAAACAGTAATATAAAAGAAAAATAAATATAAAAATAAAGATTTTAAAGCTTACTATATTTATAATAACGTATATAATATATATTCTAAAGTATTTAGTCTAATTGTTATTATTAAATACGTAGATAATATACTTTTTTTTATATTAATATTAAAAGGTTAATATCTTCTTAGTAATACTCCGCCTATAGGCGTAGTAATATAGACTACTCCTAATTAGAATAAGTATATATATAATCCCGTACTAATTTAATTTAATTATTACCTAAGTTTAGCGGCGCTAGTAAGCCGCGCTAGTATAGTCTATTCGGCGACGATTAGGTCTATTCGGCGACGATTAGGTCTAATCCACCTATTCGGACTAAACGTCGTGACAACGTGCCAGTATTGAAGCTTGCTGCAGAGGTGACTGCATGACGCCTGTGCGGTGTTCTGTTGCTGTACAGGGGTATTGGCTCAGAACACGGTAGGAGAGGGTCTGCATAATAGGCGGTTCAGAGGGACTGGCCTTTGAATGTGGTTCTTAAGTGGGAGCAACGGGGCGATCAGTAATTGCTTAGTTGTTTCAACTGTCTCTCGTCGATCTGCGTTGTGATTGCTGACTCCCGTCTCGTATGTTAGTGGGTGTGAGACGCCAGATTTCAGATCACGACATCGTGCGTCAACATGGTGAGAGCAGGGCAAGCGCGCGCGTTCCGTGTGTCCGTTGCAAGCTTGCTGGAACCCATGTTCTGTAGGAGGTTTGGTGCCCGGAGCATGGAGGAGACTCTCACTCGATCGGATTGATCTAGGCAAACGTGTTGTCTGCTCAAGCTATGCGCACTCCCGTGGACACCATATCTTCTCACCCTCGTCTTGGGTTCGGAGCAGCCTGGTGCTACAAAGAAATGCGGCAAGCTCGAGCGAGAGGAGTGTTAGTATAAAGATGAGCGTGTGCAGGTGCTCCTTCCCATGGTAGTGCCATCATCGAAGCCACCAATCTCTCACCATACCCCAGGGATAGATTCTGAATAGCTTTGGGTGTACGTCTACAGTGATGGTAAGCTCAGGAAGAATGATGAGCTTGTGAGGCTACCTAATATTGGGAAGCCCAGCGAATGGGGAGCCGTCTATCATCCTTCAGAGGGCATGTACAGATAGTGAGCTCTCTGTGCATACGCTTACGTACGGTTTGTGTTTTGGCAGTCACGAAGACGTAGACAAATACCTGCACAGCTTTGATGATGGGCAGATATTTGCGGCTCTTAAGAATACCTACACTGAAGAGGAATGGCCAGTGCTGTTCTTTGGGATCGAGAGGAACGAGCCGAGATTGGTGAGTGGTCGAAGCAGAGAGCTTGATGCTACAGACGGAGAGGGCTGATCCAGACTGATGCTGCATAGGTGCGACTCGTCCTCCAGTACGATCGACGCAATGCACTTGCCAATATCCGGTCTCGAACATCCAAGATTCCTGCGGTTGCCTATGCAGTCCTACTTGGCGAGCTAAAGTTTGTGAACACTCTTCATGTGGTCAAGCTGCTTCTCGCGGCAGATGCTAGGCCCGTGTCCATTCCAAAAGATCTCTGGGCCAATTATATCGATCGCCCGCTTGTGGAGAAGCCAAAGACCGTCAAATCTGCACCTCAGGACGACTGGAGCTGGGCTGTGTCTCGGAGTGGAGCCAAAGATGTACAACCAGATCCATGGTGCACTGGCGGCTTCAGAGAGATGCTTGTCAACGCTCTCAATTTGAGCCAGCGGTACTTCTTGTGGAACACAAACAATCAGCCACCTCCTTCCAAGCGAGCTGAGCAAGTCGATAAGCTACTTCGTCTGTCAATGCCGAAGGCGCTGCCGTACTGGCTCATCGGACAGAGCCACGCATCGGATGCGCAATGTTGAATGTTTTCGCATATGTCGCCCACATAGAAATTCGCGATCCGTTGAGTTTGATGTTTAATGGACCTTCGGGCCATGGCAAGACCGAGCTTGCGATGAATTTGGCCGAGCTATTGCAGATAGATCGTAAGGTCATTGATTGTGCCCAAATCCAGCGCGGTTCCGAGCTGCTGGGAGGTACGTTGGGTTACGATGGCGCCAGAACGGGTCTGGGTTTAACAACTTTCTTTCTCTGCACTCCGGAACAAGGGCCGTCCTGTCCCTGGATGAGATAGAGAAGACAACATCGGAGGTTCGAGACACTCTGTTATTGCCTCTTGACTCAGGTAAGCTGGTGGTAGAGATACTGAGAGCGCCATATGAGCAATGTCTACCGAAGGGCTCTGTGCAGTGAGAAATCCTTCGACGATTAGGTCCAGCTTTGTCATCAGCTGAGCACATGCACACGTACAACTACCTCTGATGAGCATAGCTGATCGGACATCAGGCAGGTACAAACACAGGCGCACCAACAAGGAGTTCGATTGCTCAAAGACCATCTTCGTCATGGCTACTAATCCAGGTGATCATATCATTGAGAGATTTCACAAAGAGCGCATGGAGGAACTTACCGACGAGCAGAAGCTTTGGGTTTCTCTATCCCAGCTTCAAGATCAGCTGAAAGCAGACTTCATAGGAGCGTTTGGAATAAGTACACGTCCTGGGAAAAACCTGACTTTGTCAGCTAACAACACACCAGGCTCCTTTCACAGGCCGCGTTAACGCGATACTCCCTGTCCTGCCCTTCTCCTTCGGCGAGCAAGCCGTGGTAGCACGTCAAGCAGCTCTTCGCATCGGCGATGATTTGCGAAAGCCTATTGATCGCGAGAGAAGCGACCTCATCGCTCATGCATATCTCCGGCTTCATCGAGACGAGGATGTCTGTAAGCACATCGTACGCACTGATTACAATTCCCAGCTCGACGCTCGAAAGATACAAGATGCCGTCCGCGAGAAAATACGCATTGAGTCGGATAAGCAATGGCGCAGCAGAGATACTGAAATTGCGGAATGGATGAACCAGGAAGATCTCGCGTGCTGGATGGTGCACCTGATTCGCGATGCAAGCGGCGAAGATGCTATCGATGTGTTCGAGAAAGGCGTTGAAGACGGATCTGCCCAATTTGCACACGGGTGAGCGTAGACATAGCAGATAAGCTCTGCCGTACCTTTGTCGTGGCTGATGTTCTGGGCGGGCTTGGTTTTCCGCGACTACGCACAAACAGTACAAGCCGCTGTCGAGATCTGCTGCTCGAATGTGCTTTGCGTTCTGTAAGATGTCTTTCTCGACAGCAGTATGTATTTCGCATGCCCTTATGACACCGATATAGAACGGTGGCATGACAGCCTGATGTCAGCAGCATTGTCACTGATGCCAGTAGTTTAATCTTGGGTCTCTACATCATGCCCTCACTTGCATAGTCGAAACGCGCTGAATCAGTATGATTGAGACGATAATGAGAGGCTGAACCGTGTGATCGAAACAATCTCTTATGCAGGTCGAAGGAAGAGTATTTTGACTCGCGACGCGTGTATATAACTGAATATAATCCTGCTGTACACAGGGGCTTATACAGCGTCATTGCTGTGA
>JBPBPI010000190.1:0-9370 GCA_050954885.1 Janthinobacterium lividum
AATATAAAACAGAACACGTTCCCTTAAATCTATGCTATATCCGTAACTCATTCACTCAAAATATCAAAGACAAATCATTACGTCAATCAGCTATAGATTCATTACATTTTGTTGAGTTGAATCAATAAAAGGTAAATTTAATGCCGGTGAGTCAACAGAAGTTGCAGACAAATTTGGTGCAGGTAATGTGCTCACAATATCAAGAGAGCTTACAGAGTTATCTACTGTTGTAACATTTGATGATTTTGTGACTTCTGGAAATGCCTTAGCGTTAGGAATGATTTTTGGTGTTGCTGCCTTAATAGCCGTTGTTATAATCGGCTTGCTTGGAGAAAAAGAGGCGGAAATTTTTTTCAAAAAATTTATAAATAGTTTATTATTAATAGGTGAGCTTTTAACAATATTTTGATTCAGGTTTGAAAAAAAAGATAAAAATGGATTTGGATTTGGATTTTGAAGGGGATTTTGGATTGAATTGTCTTTGATAACAAATGTGTCTAAACTTTTAATTTGTTTTTTTTCTACTGATTTATTGATTTTGCTAAAGAAAAGTTTATGAGTCCAGTCTGACTTTTTTCCCTTAATGTTCTGTTTTTTCTGAATTTGAGAAAATATATTTCCCTCAAACATATGTTTAAAATCTGCATTAATTGATTTTATTGAAGATGAGAATAACAATAATACAAGAAGTAATTTTTTCTTCATTTTTATACCTATTTATTGTAAAACTATAATATTACTTTATTACAGTTATAATTAATTCATAGTTAATATTAAATAATAAATATTTTTACTGGAAAAATTAATAAGTAATATTTAGATTTATAAGATCTGTAAAATTTTTTAGAATTTTTTTAATAAATTTGAAGAGAATTTGAATTTTTTTAACAGGCGTTCAATGAATTTTTTGCAAATCAAAAAAGGATACTTATTTAAAAATTTATATTTAAATTTTAAATAAATTATCTTTTATTTCCCTAATTTACAAACTTGATATAGAATAACTTTAGAGTAAAGAGAAAATGTTAAAATCTCAATACTTTAACTATAAAAACAAAAGGAAAAGTTACATGAATGTTCCTGATATTACAACAAAAGTTTTATCATCAATAGGTGCGATAAATTGGGGATTGATTGCATTATTGGATTTTAATTTGGTATATGCTTTGTTTGGCGTCAGTATTATTAGTGCAGCCATATACGTCTTGGTTGGTGTCTCTGGTCTTTATCAACTTATTTCAGCATTCACAACAATTTCAAATAACACTCGAAATACAGTCGTCGTCTAATTTATTGATCTATATTTCAATTCTGAGTCAGTTTGCAATTGACTCAGAAATTTGAGAATCACATTTTTACCATTTAAAAAATAAAGATTGGTCTCCATTTCAAGAATATGATATGGCATAAGATAATTGAAAATTTTATCAAAATTGCGGAGATATCATGAATCCGGTTGTCCGTTTTGCTCCCAGTCCCACAGGCCTTTTGCATGTGGGAAACACGCGTACTGTTTTAATTAATTGGTTGTTTGCTTATAAACATCAAGGAACCTTTATCTTAAGACTTGATGACACAGATTTTGAGCGATCACGTGAAGAATATACCGATGCGATCCATCAGGATCTGAGTTGGCTTGGTCTCAGTCATGATCGTTATGAAGTTCAATCAAAACGTTTGCAAAAATACGAAAAGGCAGCAGAATTATTAAAAGAACAAGGACTTTTGTATCCTTGTTATGAAACACCAGAAGAATTAGATTTCAAACGTCGCTTGCAACGAACTCAAGGCCTGCCGCCTATTTATGACCGGGCTGCTTTGACATTAACAGCTAGTAATATACAAAAATATCAAGATCAAGGCCGCACACCTCATTGGCGTTTTGTCCTTAAAGATGAACCGGTATCTTGGGACGACTTGGTGCACGGCGTCACCCGTTTTGAACGTAATACAGCCAGTGATCCTATTTTAATCCGTGAAGATGGCACTTTTGTTTACACACTATGTTCGGTCGTTGATGACATCGACATGGGGGTAACACACATCATTCGTGGGGAAGATCATGTCAGTAATACAGCTGTACAAGTTCAACTTTTTAAAGCATTGGGCGCTGAGGATCATCAATTCACCTTTGGCCATCTTCCTTTGATGGTCGGCGAGCAAGGAGAATCGCTCTCTAAACGATTGGGCAGCCTGAGTTTAAATGAACTCAGAGATCAAGATATAGAAAGCCTAGCTCTCAATAGTTATCTAGCAAAAATTGGAACATCGGAAGATGTCACACCTGCTTTTTCAATGGAACAATTAATTTCAGAATTTGATATCACACATTTTGGTCGTGCCTCACCACGTTTTTCTCTACCAAATTTAGAAAAGTTAAATGCCAAGTTTCTGCACGGTTGTGACTTTAAAAATATCCAACCTAAACTGAAGGCCCATGGTTTAGAAGATGTAGATCATGCTTTCTGGCAAGCTGTTCAAGGAAATTTGACTAAAGTTAGAGATTTGAATCATTTTATTGAAATTTGTCAAAAGGAAATTACGCCTAAGATTGAAGACCCCGAATACATCCATCAAGCGATGGATGTATTGCCAGATATGCCGTGGGACCTTCAGACTTGGAGTCAGTGGACAGATTTATTAAAGGCAAAAACCGATCGTAAGGGCAAAGCATTATATATGCCGTTGCGTTTAGCGTTGACGGGCGAATCTCATGGCCCTGAGATGAAAGATTATCTGCCTCTTTTGGGACGTGATCGCGTTTTAAAACGTTTGCAAGGATTGAAAGCTTAAATCTTAAGCATTTGAGAAAGTTTAATATGTCATTGCATCTTCATAATACTTTAACGCGTAAACTTGAGATTTTTCAACCCCTTGATGCGGATCATATCCGCATGTATGTTTGTGGCCCCACAGTTTACGATCGCGCGCATTTAGGGAACTTTCGCCCCATCGTGGTATTTGACGTCCTATTTCGTCTTTTGAAACATTTTTATCCCAAAGTGACTTATGTCAGAAACATCACAGACATTGACGATAAAATTATGGACGCGGCACAGAAAAAAGGCCGCACCATTGATCAAATTACCCAAGAAACCACATGTTTGTTTCATGATGATATTGCCGCTTTAAATGTTTTGGCACCAACTGTTGAGCCACGTGCTACAGATCATGTTATTGAGATGATTGACTTAATCAAAGTACTTCTTGAAAAGGAATTGGCTTATGAAGCACAGGGTCACGTCTTATATCATGTGCCCGCTTTGAAATGTTACGGTCAGCTATCAAATATATGTGTGGAAGATATGCGGGCAGGGGCAAGGATTGATGTGGCACCCTATAAAAAAGATCCTGCTGATTTTGTGTTGTGGAAACCTTCAGATGTTCATCAACCAGGTTGGGAAAGTCCTTGGGGACGAGGCCGTCCAGGATGGCATATCGAATGTTCTGCCATGAGTTTAAAACATTTGGGTGTCAGTTTTGATATTCATGGCGGGGGTCAGGATTTAATTTTTCCTCATCATGAAAATGAGATGGCTCAAAGCATTGGTGCCCACGGTTTTGATACATTTGCACGGTATTGGTTGCACAATGGTGTTTTAACCGTTAACGGTGAAAAAATGTCAAAATCTTTGGGAAATTTTGTCACCATGGTGGATTTGGCGCCAAAGGCTAAAGGAGAGACTCTACGTTTTGCCTTACTTTCGGCCCATTATCGGCAATCTTTAGATTTTACAGACGATACCCTAATCCAAGCCGCTGCAAGCCTTAATCGACTTTATGGTGCTTTAGAAGGCTTTTTACCAAATGACCAGTCGGCGGATATTGATCCAAAAGTTATCGAAGCCTTGGCAGATGATCTTAACACACCTCTGGCAATTGCCGCCCTTCATGCGCTCGCTAGAGAAATTTATAAATTACCACATGGACAGGCGCGTAGGTCCTTGCAACAAATTTTGTATAAAAGTGGTGGTTTACTAGGCCTTTTACAAAAAGATCCCAAACTTTGGTTTCAAGAAACAACCGCAAATTTTCAGGGTTTAAGTTCAGATATGATTGAAGATTGGATTGTCAAACGCATGCAAGCACGGGCGCAAAAAGATTTCGCAGAATCAGATCGAATTCGAGATTTTTTGAAAGATCAAGGCATTACATTGCTTGATTCTTCAACGGGAACCACATGGCGTCGTGATGTTTAAAAATATTTTTTAAATAAAAAATACAAATTAAAATTTTTTATTTGACCTTTTGGAAATAACGCCTAATTATAACGCAATTTAAATTTAATGAATGGTCGGGATTTTATTGATGATACTCACGTCTTTGAAAAAAATATGTCAAAATACTTCGCTCAGTTTGATCTTTGTGATTGCTTTTGCGTTGATCTTTGGCGATCAACTGCCACCGCAAATTACAGCCTTTTTCTATAGCTTGAGCTTGTCGATCAAAGAAATTTTGATCATGCTGTTGCCATTTATTATCTTTACCTATCTTGCGTCTTGTATTTTGTCCCTTAAGCAAGGGGCCATGATTTTCATTATAGTTCTTCTTGGTATGGTATTGGTGTCAAACTTTTTATCCATTTTGACCGGATATTTGGCATATATGGCAGATTTAATTGCGGTGACGTCCAAAGGAAATGCCATTGGCAACATGGCTGTTTTGGAGCCTCTATGGGATCTTTGTCTGCCGAAAATAATAGGCAACGATCATGCTTTATTTTTGGGTCTAGCCGTTGGTATTTTGTTCACCTATTGGCGTGTTGCACACATTGAAAAAGGTATTGTGGTTTTAAAAAAGTATGTTGATTTTTTTATGAATCAACTGTTTATTCCCATCCTTCCTGTGTTCATTTTGGGATTTGTTTTAAAACTGAAATACGATGGTATTTTGGGCGAAATTCTTCAAGAGTATACCCCTGTTTTGGGCATCATTGTGGCGTTACAAATTTTTTATCTGACTATTTTATATGTTGTTGCCGCACAATTCAATTTTTCAAAAGCAGTCAATTATTTTAAGAATGTTCTGCCGGCAGCATTGGCTGGCTTTACGACAATGTCCAGTGCAGCGGCAATGCCCCTCAGCATTCAATCTGCAGAAAACAACACAGGTGACCCTGAAGTGGCGCGTGCCATCATTCCGGCCACTCTTAACATTCATATGATTGGCGATAGTGTAACCATTTCAATTATGGTGATGGTTTTAATGCGCACCTTTGGATTTGAATGCCTGACATTTTATGATTATTTGGTCTTTACAGGATATTTCATGATTTCTAAATTTGCGGTTGCAGCCGTTCCTGGGGGAACTATTTTTGTCATGGTACCTGTTTTAGAAGCTCAATTGGGATTCACACCCGAGATGTCAGCCCTGATCACAGCTCTCTATATTTTATTTGATCCCATCACGACAGCCGCCAATGTCTCTGGCAACGGGGCCTTTGCTGTTTTATTCAGTCGTGTGATGAAAAGACGTCAGCCTGTTATTTAAAAATTTTTTTAGAATATTTAAATTCAAAATCTTTTTATTAAATTTAATAAAATTATTTACCAATAGTAATTATTTTGTTAATTAAATCTTAACAAGAGAAGGATGATTTTGATGAATAAATATTTTAAATTTATATTATTGGTAAGTTTTACAAGTCTTAATGTAGAGTATGGCTCTTCTTCGGATGACCAAGAAGATAAAATGATTTCCACATTTCAAACTCCCGATATAGAAAATTTGGATGTGCAAAACAGCCTCAAAGAATATCCTTTAGATTTTGTGACCTCTTTAAAATCTATAGATCCGCATTTTTTAAAATTTCCAGGATTCATAGATTACTGTTTTCGTAATTTTGAAAATGCAAAAACTCCTTTTCATCTTAAAGATGAAATTGAGAAACTTCCCAAAGAGGAATGGCAAAATCTTAAGAATGCAAATGCTCATACTGTTTCTCTGTCACCTGAAGTGAAAATTGATACAGCGGAGGCATATGGCTTAGGGAAATCTTTACATGGGACTAAAATTCAGAAAGTTACAATAAATGATGGCCAAATTGATTCAGATGGGGCAGTCGCTTTTATAGAATCTTTACAAGGAAGTCAAGTTTCTGTGGTTGACCTAAGTTATAATTCAATTGGTGATGATAGAGCTGATGATTTAGGACGTGCTTTCCACGGAACTCAGGTTAATACAATTAAATTATTTTCTTGTGATATACGTGTGGATGGAGCGATTAATTTCCTGAAAGCCTTGCGAGGATCTTTAGTTCAAGCAGTTGACTTAAGTTATAATCCAATAGGTATAAATGAACAGTTAGATCCTCAACAGATTCTAGAAGCTAAAAATAACCCAAAACATATTCTTTTGAAAGGTAGTAAAGCTCGTACTTTAGGACATGCTTTATGTAAAAATCAGATTCATACAATTGAATTGAATAGGTGCGGTATGGGGGCATCTGGCATAATAAATTTTCTAAAAGCCTTGAAAAAAAGTTCACTTGATACACTTGGTTTAGAAGGTAATGGTATTAATAATACTAAATTGAGTGCTTTAGGTAAGAATTTGAAAAAAACTCAAATCTATACGATTTCTCTAAATGATCATACGATTGATTTGAATGCATTGCGTGATTTTTTAGAAGCATGGCAAGGGCTTGAAGTACGTAATGTTAATTTCATGTTCTGGCATCAATTTACTTCTGAAGAGAAAATAAATTCATTGAAATCAGATTATCCTACTATTAATTTTATTTAATAGATTTATGAACTTATTAAAATGTTTTTTGTAAAATTTCCATATTTCAGTATCTTTTAAATTTAAACAAAAGAAGAAAATATGGAAATTTTGCTCTTACTCACTACATTTTGTCATTTTTAGTATTTTACCTTTGTCACCATTCAGCAAATAGTTACAAAAAAGATAATGGCTCTTTATAACTTAGATAAAAGGGAGTGGTTAATTATATAGGAATTATATTGTTTTCTAAGACTAGATCCTTATAATAAATTTTAATTTTAAATGTTAGAAACAGACTTAATTTTATGATCCGAAAAATACCTGTCCTGATCACAGCCTTGCCTCACGCGAGAGATTTACCTTATCCAACTTATGCAACTTCTGAAAGTGCAGGGGTTGATCTTCAAGCTGCCATTAAAAATCCAATTTATCTTCAGCCAGGATCACGTCATTTAATTCCCACAGGGATTTATATTGAAATCCCTGTGGGTTACGAAGGGCAAATTCGATCCAGATCTGGCTTATCTCTCAATCATGGCGTGGTTGTATTAAATTCGCCTGGGACGATTGATTCTGATTACCGGGGTGAAATTAAAGTCGTGTTAATTAATTTGGGACAAGAAATATTTACGATTGAACGTGGTATGAGAATTGCTCAATTCGTCCTATCACCTTTGGTTCATATCATGTGGCATGAAATTTCTATTGATGAAATCACAGAAACCGCGCGTGGTGCTAAAGGATTTGGATCAACTGGAGTTTAAAATTTTTTGCCGGTCTATAAAGAAAAATAACAAAATGAATGGGAAAATATTTTTAAAAAATTGTTATAAAAACACTTTAATGTTGTTCTTTTGTCATTTTTTATTATTTCTGCATGTGTCATGGGCGGGTCAATCTTTACCACTGCCGCGTTTTGCCTCATTAAGATCTGAAGAGGTTAATTTGCGGGTAGGGCCGGGTTCGGAATATCCCATTGAATGGGTGTTCCGGTATGAAAAAATGCCGATTGAAATTGTACGAGAATTTGGACCCTGGCGTAAAATTCGTGATTTTGAAGGGGCAGAAGGATGGGTTCATCAAAGTATGCTCTCTGGCAAACGTATGGCTTTGATTACAGGATGTCATGTTATTTTACGTAAAAATCCTGATGAAAACGCCAAAGGAATGGCTTGTTTGAAAACCCACACATCAGGCAAACTTTTGGAATGTCAACATCAATGGTGCCGCATTCAAATTGAAAAGCATAAAGGGTGGTTATTGCGCACGCAAATTTGGGGTGTTTATCCAACCGAGACTAAATTTTAATATGCGCAAATTTATAAATCTAAGCCAAGGTTTTTTTGTCGAACAAAGGTAGTGATTCCCCATATAATAAATATAAGACCTTGAGCTGAAAAAATATAATCAATAAGACTAAATTCGTAATAATAAAAATTACATAGAGCGTAAAATATAAAAAATATTCCTAAAAGTATAATAAATAAAGGTGTTTTAGGAATTTTTTTGATTACTTTGCCATTTTTAATACCATAAATTTTTTTGCTGATACGATTTATTTCTTCTCGTTCCCATACAATGTTATGACAAATCTCACTACATACCCGGCCATATTTAAAGTTTTGACCGCAATTATTACATAACCCTTTAAGACATCCGAGGCATAAAATAATCGATGGTTTTTCTTGATGGTTAAAACAATTCATAATTCACTTTCATAATTTTGATATAATAATTCCTGAGTTGTCAAGGAAGAGAATAATAGAGTTTCATTGATGTATTGTTTAGAGACCTTGCTTCTTGACACTATTTGATAAGGTATTCAGTGTCTTTTAAAAGAGCACGATTGGCAAAAACTTGATTGAAATTAAAAAATGTTAAAATAAATAGAAATACAAATACAAATTTATAGAACATCCGCGTCCCTTATGCTAATTTTTGGACATTATAACTAAAAAATTTAATAAAATGACCTTTAAAAGTGATTTATAATGATAATGCGTATTATTGCTGGTAAATGGCGTCGTTGTTTAATCAAAATGCCCGATTTGGGGATCACGCGACCGACGTCAGATCGTCTGCGGGAGACAATTTTCAATGTCTTAAATGCCTATCTTTTAAAAAATAATCGCTCTTTTGAAGATATGAGGGTGGCTGATATTTTTGCAGGTTCAGGTGCTTTGGGGCTTGAAGCTTTGTCGCGGGGGGCCAAACAGGCAACCTTTATCGAACAAAATTATGCAGCCAGCCAAATCCTTCAACAGAATATTGCAAGTCTGCAAGCAAATTCTCAATGTCATTTAATTGTGGCCGATGCCTTTTCATTGGATGCCCCACAAGTACCTTATGATTTAATTTTTCTTGATCCCCCTTACAGCCAAGGATTAATTGAACGCATGCTTGTGCGCCTTGAAGCACAAAAATGGTTGAGTCCTCAAGGCAGTGTGGTCATTGAAGCCAAAATAACAGACAATGTTAAAATTTCTGATAATTGGCAAATTTATGACGATCGCACATCCGGTATTGCCGCTTTTTGGTTAATTTCCTTAAAAAAACCCGAGTTGCGTTTAAGGATTCAAATTAAGGATGCTTTCTAATGATGGCTTATCATCTCTGAGTTGGTAATTGATCAATCCGGCCATCA